>NZ_JAMQTI010000022.1:0-119449 GCF_032883055.1 Mycobacterium sp. 29Ha | reverse complement strand
CTTTCGCTTATCTACACACCGTCACAGGCGACATTGCGCGAAAAATCCGGGCTAGTCAGCCCTCGAACCTCTTGCGTCGCAGCAGTGTTCCTGCTGCCAGCAGAATGAGGCTGATCACCAGGATCGCGGTCGCGAGCACGTTGATCTGAGGCGGCACCGCGGCCTTGACTGCCGCGTTCACATACAACGGATACGTCACCGTGGATCCGCTGACGAAATACGTGATGATGAAGTCGTCCAGCGACAGCGCGAACGACAACATCGCCGCGGCAACGATGCCCGGAATGATCAGCGGCAACGTCACTTTGAAGAACGTACGCAAGGGGCTGGCGCCGAGATCCATCGAGGCATCCTCCAGGGTCCAATCAAAGCCACGGACCCGCGCCCGCACGGTCATCGCGATGAAGCTGACCTCGAAGGCGATGTGTGCAATAAGGATCGTCGTGTATCCCGCGGCCCAACCGAAGTCGAGGAACAGCGTCAGCAGCGCGGCACCCATCACGACTTCCGGAGCGGTCAGCGGAAGGATCAGGAAGGTGTCGACGGCCTTCTGCCCCCGCCACCGTTGCCGAACCAGCGCGATCGCCACCAAGGTTCCGAGCACCAACGCGACCGCGGTCGAAATGGCCGCGACCTCGAGACTCAAAATCAGCGCTTCGGTCAGCGGTGGAAACTTGAACGGGTCGGCCCAGTTTTCCAGCGTGAAACCCTGCCAGGTGTAGTTGAACTTGCCTGCGGGTTTGTTGAACGAGAACAGGATGATCACGAAGATCGGCAGGAACAAGTAGAGCAGCACCAAGCCGGCGACCACCCGCAGCAGGAGATCGCCCCACCGCGGATTGCCCTTGACGGTCTTCGCCGGTTTCGGGCTGGTGGCCGACTGGATGGCGGCAACGGTCATCGAAGCCTCCTTGCACTGAACGCACCGGACTTCGGTGCGGTAAGGGAACCGGTGACTAGGTGCGCTGGTGTGCAACGTCGGGGGCTGTCGGTGTCGGTGGTTATGGTGCGGCTATGTCGCGGTTCCGATTGGTGCCGACTCCGGAGCAGGAGCAGGAGCTGTTGGCTCATTGCCGGGATGCGCGGTACGTCTGGAATTTGGCGGTGGAGCAGCAGCGGCATTGGCAGCCGGGGCGCAAGGCTCCCGGCTATCTGGAACAGGCTGCGCAGTTGACCGAGGCACGGGCCGAGTATTCGTGGCTTCGTGCTGGGAGTCAGACGGCGCAGCAGCAGGCGCTGCGAGATTTCACACAAGCGATGAAGTACTTCTTTAACGGCACGCATCGTCGCCCGACATGGCGTAAAGCCGGTGTGCACGAGGGGTTTCGACAGGTCGGCTTGAGACCGCATCACGTCGAGAAGCTGAACCGTCGTTTCGGTCGGGTCTGGATTCCCAAGGTGGGGTGGGTGCGGTTTCGGCTGTCGCGCCCGGTGCCAGTCGGTGTCAAGTCCTACCGGGTAACGCGAGATCGGGCCGGCCGCTGGCATATCGCGTTCGCACACATTCCAGACCCGGTCGCCGGGCCGCGCGACGGGAGTGTGGTCGGAATTGACCGCGGCGTTGCTGTGTCGGCCGCCCTGTCCACCGGCGAACTGCTGCGTGCCCCGAATCTGACGTCGGGCGAAGCGAAGCGGTTGAAGGTATTGCAGCGGCGGCTCGCCCGGGCCAAGCCATGCTCCAACCGTCGCGGAAAGACGAAACGGGCGATCGCCAAGCTGAGAGCCCGTGAGAGGGACCGACGTAAGGACTGGGTCGAGAAAACGACGACTGACCTCGCGCGGTGCTTCGACGTGATCAGAATCGAAGCCCTTGACGTGCGGGCGATGACGCGCTCCGCGCGCGGCACGGTCGAACAACCTGGCGCGCGAGTCGCCCAAAAGCGTGGACTTAACCGCGCGATCAGCCAAAACGGTTGGGGGCTCCTCGCCACACGTTTGCAGCACAAGGCTTTTGGCCGGGTCGAGCAGATCCTGGCCGCATACACGTCGCAACGCTGTTCCGAATGCGGGCACGTCGCACCCGAGAACCGCAAGAGCCAAGCGGTCTTCGAGTGCCAAGCCTGCAACGCTGGACAGTGCAACGCCGACGTCAATGCTGCACGCAACATCGCCGCCGGACGGGCGGTGACAGCACGGGGAGACCTCGCCAGAAGGCGGTCTGCGAACCGTGAACCTCAACTCGCTACTCCTGCCGCATAGGTGGATGGGATGGGGTTAAAATTCCCGGACATCAGTCCGAGGAGGGCGTCAAACCAGATCCTCCGTACCCATCGCCCGCGTGTACATCAGCACTCCACCCAGAATGATGAGCATCAACACCAGGCTCAGCGCCGCCGCGGCCGGGTAGTCCTTGACGACCAGGAACTGCTTCTGGATAACGTTGCCGATCATCGTGGTCTGTGTACTCCCCAGGTAGTCGGCGTTGATGAAGTCGCCGACCGACGGGATGAAGACCAGCATGCTTCCCGCCAGCACGCCCGGCATCGACAGCGGCAGGATGACTTTCGTGAAGCTACGGACGTTCGACGAGTACAGATCCTTGGACGCCTCGATCAGCCGTGGATCGATCTTCTCGAGGCTGACGTAGAGCGGCAGGATCATGAAGATGATCCAGTTGTAGGTGAGCCCGCCGATCACCGCCCAGCTGGTGGACAGCAGCCGGCCCTCCTCGGGCAGCAGTCCGATGGTGCCGAGCGTCTGGACCAGCCAGCCCTCGTCAGCCAGGATCGTCTTCCAGGCGATGGTGCGGATCAGGAACGTGACGAAGAACGGCAGGATCACCAGACCGAGGATCAGGTTTTTGAACCGTCCCGCCTTGAACGCGATGACGTATGCCAGCGGAAACGCCAGCACCAGACACAGCAGGGTAGCCGCCAAGGCATAACCGAACGACCGCAGAATCTGATCGCGGTACTGGCTGAATGCTTCGAAGTAGTTGTTGAAGTCCCACGCGAATTCGAGCGTGGGCATGTACACCGAACCGCCCGACGACGACAAAGACGTCTTCGCCAGCGTGAAGAACGGCACCACGAAGAAGATTCCGAGGTACACGAGCGCCGGCAGGACCATCAGATACGGAGCGATCTTGCTCCGCTGCCGCCCGCTGGTGGCTACACCCGCCATCCGATCAGCCGCCGGTGACTGCTGCGTACAGGGTGTTGTACTCGAGGGTCTGCTCGTCGGTCAGCGGTGCCCAGCCCTTCGACTTGTCCAGGGTCTCCTTCGACGGGTTGATCAGCGGGTTGCTGGCCGCGGCAGGATCGACCTTCTCGAGTTCCTCGGTCATATCCGACAGGACGGGGACGTACTGCACGAAAGACACCAGTTTGGCGTAGTTCGCCCGGTCGTAGATGTAGTTGATCCACGCCTCGGCAGCACTTTGGTTCTTCGTGGTGTACGGAATCACCATGGTGTCGACGAACATCGTCGCACCCGACTCCGGAACCACGAATTGCAGATCGGGATTGTCCGCCTGCAGCTGGACGACGTCGCCCGAATAGGCCTGTGCGACAGCGATGTTGCCCGCCGCGAGGTCATCGGCGTAGTCGTTGCCCGTGAAGCGCCGGATCTGTCCCTTGTCCTTCTGCTCACGGACGAGGTCTACGGCCTTCTGCACCGTCTCGGTGCTGGGGTCCTCGGGGGAATTGCCTTGCGACAGCATCAGCATGCCGAGGCCGTCCTGAGCGTCCGAGAACAGGCTGACACGGCCCTTGAACGCCGGATCCCACAGATCGTCGATCTTGGAGATGTCTCGACCGGTCGCCGCACGGTTGTAGGCCAGACCGACGAGGCCGGACATATAGGGCGCGCTGAACTTTCGCTCCGGGTCGACGCTCGCCTCGAGCAGATCCGGACGCAGGTTCTTCTTGTTGGACCAGCCGGCATCGCTGATGTCGTTCAGCCAACCGAGCTGGTGCAGGCGCACCGCCATGAACGTGGTCGGCACCGCGAGGTCGGCACCGATGTCCTGCTTGCGCGACAACGGTTCCTTGTTCTTGGCGAACCACTGCTCGTTGTCGTTGAAGTCTTCCTTGTAGTCCACCGTGATGCCGGACGCGGTCTGGAAGGCGGCGACGAAACCGTCGGCCATGTACAGCGGCCAGTTCGAAACCCGCAACGTGCCGCTGGCTGGACCACCGTTCGGCGCTGATGTCTCGCCCGATTCGCCGCTCTCCGAGCTACAGGCGGCGAGGAAGGACGGACCGAGAGCCAGCGCCGCGGCGGCCGCGGCACCGCCGCCGATGAACCGCCGACGTGAGGTCCGGTTGGCGGCGAGCCGGGCGGCCAGTTCGAGGTCAATGTTCGTGGATGGCATGGCGACTGTGCCTTTCGTCGATGTGAAAGAGGGGACGGGCGAACGGAAACGGTCGATCAGGAGTCGTCGAGCATCTCTTCGAGATCTTCGGCCGTGGGGATGTCCGCCGCAGGCAATACCAGCGAGGCGTCCGGTGCCCATGACACGTGGACGCCGTCACCGGGCCGCAGCATCGGCAGGTCCTGTTCGGGACCGACGTGGGCGATGATCGTCGAATCGTCGGGCGCCACCAGCATCAGCCGCACCACCGGACCCTGGAACGTCAGATCCTTGACCGTCGCGGCCACGGTCGCGACATCTCCGGTCGGCGCGTCGACCGAAACCCGGACTCGTTCCGGCCGCACCATCAGCGTCGCGTGACCGCCTGGTTCGATCGCCGTGTCACCGGGGCGGGCCTTCAGCGTCGTCCCGAGCACTTCGACTTCGACGAAGTCGCGGTTGGTGCGGCCGGTCTGGCGGCCCGCCCACAAGTTCGCCTGTCCGATGAAGCTGGCGACGAACACCGTCGAGGGGCGGTCGTAGATCTCGGTCGGCGTGCCGATCTGGTCGACGTTGCCTGCGTTCATGACCGCGATGCGGTCACTCATCGTCAGCGCCTCTTCCTGGTCGTGGGTCACGTAGATGAACGTGATCCCGACCTCGCGCTGGATGCGCTTGAGCTCGAACTGCATGGCGTGGCGCAGCTTGAGGTCAAGCGCGCCGAGCGGTTCGTCGAGTAACAGTGCGCTCGGGTAGTTCACCAGCGCACGAGCCAGCGCGACACGCTGCTGCTGACCGCCCGACAGCTGGGCGGGCCTGCGCTCGGCGAAGTCGGTCAGGCGAACGACCTCGAGCAATTCGTCGACCCGCTTGCGCACCTCGGCCTTGTCCTTCTTGCGGCTGCGCGGTCCGTACGCAACGTTGTCCCACACGGACATGTGCGGAAAGAGCGCGTAGTGCTGAAAAACCGTATTGACGTTCCGTTTGTGCGGTGGCACCCGCGAGACGTCGACCCCCTCGAGCCGAATGGCTCCCTCGGTTGGGCTCTCGAAACCCGCGATCATCCGCAGCGTCGTCGTCTTTCCGCAGCCCGATGGACCGAGCAGCGAGAAGAACTCGCCCGAGGCGATGGAGAAGTCCGCCTCGGCGACCGCTACGTAGTCCGAGAAGCGCTTGGTGACATGGTCGATCTCGATGACCGGACCGCCCTTGGTGCGGTCGGCTGCGTGTTGTCCCGTCGATTGATCCACGGCGGTGGTGCGTGAGCCGGTCAGAGCGGATCCTCCTCAAAAACCCCCGAAGCTGTGGATAAACAATCGCCGATCATGCTGACCTTCGCAAGCGATTCCGCAACGAATTTACATTCCGACAATGGAATCCTTCGTCAACTAGGCCCGGAACCAAAAGAATCCGCTGAAACGCGCGTGCGGACCCGCGGCTGGGCGGTCTGAGCAGCCGGCTGTGTAGGTCGCGAGGATGCGCTCATGATCAGTTTCGCAGCCGTCGGCCGCGGGGTCGGGGAAATCTGATGACTCGTTTATCCCGGTGGCTTGCCCGGGTAGTGGTGAGGCATGGCAACGGTGGATGTCTCGGTTTCGTCTGATCTCAGCCCGGAGAAGGCGTGGGAGTTGGCGTCGGATCTAAGCCGGTTCGACGAGTGGCTGACCATCTTCGGCGGCTGGAAGAGCGCGGTGCCGACGGAGGTCGAGGTCGGCACCACGGTGTCGTCGACGATCAAGGTCAAAGGTTTTCGTAACGTCATCCACTGGCGCGTCACCCGGTATGACGAACCGAAAGCAATCGAGTTGGTCGGCAGAGGAAAGCCCGCCGTGTGCATCGCCCTGCGCCTGTGCGTGAAGGAGGTACCCGGCCCCTCCGAGGATGTCGCCTCCGGCTCCGTATTCCAGGTGATCGCTGACCTCACCGGCGGTCTGCTCAACACCAAGATCGGCAATCTGGTCGCCAAGGTTCTCGAATCCGACGTTCGCAGATCCGTGACGAACCTTGCGGCACTGAGGTAGTTCTCAGCCCCATTCGTGGTTCATGGCACGGGATTCGTAGCGCGCCTCGACGGATTCCGGTTCCGGGGCTCCCGCCCGCGAAACGGCGATGAGCACCATGGCCAGTCCGGCCGTCACGGCACCGCCGATGAAGATGACGAAGAAGCTGCTCTCCAGTGGCACATCCGTGCCGGCGGCCACCCTGCTGAGCAGCACCGCGACCAGCGCCGCCGCCGTGGAACTCCCGATGGTGCGTGCGATCGCGTTCATGCTCGTCGCGACGCCGGTCTCGTTGGCGTCGACCTCGCTGACGACCATCGCCGGCAGCGCGCCGTAGCCCAGGCTGATGTACGCGTTGGTGAGGATGCCCGCGACGATGACCTGCCAAGTCTGCGAATGAGCGAACGCGATGAACACGAATCCGACGATCCCCGCGACCGCCGCCACCACGAGCACCGGGCGGGCGCCGTACCGGTCGATGAATCTGCCGCTGAACAAGGCGATGAGGAACCCCACGAACACCCCGGGCAACAGGAAGACCACGCTGGCCTCCAAAACCGTCGCTCCGAAGCCGTAACCTGCTGCCTCCCTGGGTATTTGGACGAACTGCGTCAAGCCTAGGAACGCGAAGTACAACCCCACTCCCACGAAGACGGTGGCGAGGTTGGTCAACAAGATCGGGCGGCGCTTCAACATCTCGGTCGAGACGAGGGGTTGTTGGGCTCGCCGCTCCCACTTCCACCAGCCGACGAGCACTAGGACACCGCCGACGGCGCACGCGAGCGTCGCCGGCGAAGCCCAGCCCCATGACTGGCCCTGCGTCAGCGCCAGCAGGACGGCCGACAGACCAGCCGCCAGACCGAGCGCGCCGATCCAGTCGATCGTCCCGGTGACGCTGCGCGGCCGCCGGGGGACGACGAACATTGCGATCAGCATGACGACGGCGGTGAATCCGGTGGTCAGCCAGAACACCCGGTGATAGCCCGCGTCTCCGCTCATCAACAGGCCAACGACGACGAGACCGCTGCCGCCGCCGAAGCCCAGCGTGCCCGACAGCACCGCCGTCGCCGACATCAGCCGGCCCTCGGGCAATTCCTCGCGCAGGATCGCGATGCCGATCGGATAGAGCGCATATGAGGCGGCCTGCAGTACGCGGCCGACGATCAGCAGGGGCAGCGACGTCGTGGTGGCCGCCAGCAGGGATCCGACGAGGACGACCCCGAGGACGCTCAGCAGGATGGTTTTCTTGCAGTGCAGATCCGCAACGCGGCCGATCAATGGCGTTGCGGCGATGGCGGCCAGGAGGTTGGCGGTCACCGCCCAGCTGACACCCACGTCGGAGGCGCGGAGTTGGTCGGCAATGATTCCGAGCACCGGGACCACGGCGGTCTGCAGCACCGCGACCGTCAGCACCACGACGCTCAAACCCGCGACCAACAGCCTCGACCGCGTGCTGTTGTCGCCGGACGTGGTCGACCGGTTCGCGTCGGCCTCGACCACGTGGCGCTCCGATCGTTAGCTGATCTTCGGTTTCGCTTTCGATTATGTTCCTCGACCTCTGCCGGCTCATGACCGCCCGTCATGATCGAATGACCTCATGCCGGACGAGGGCGCCAGGAGCGCGCTGACCGAATCGACGTTCAGCGGTCACCGCCCCGCAAAGGCAGGGGATCTGTCGGTCGAGACACACGGGATCGCGCCGATCGGCGAGGATCAGCGATACGGAACGCCGGGACGGCTGTTCACGGTGTGGTTCGCCCCGCAGGTGAACGTGGCGAGCTTGTTCAGCGGCACGCTCGCGATCGTGCTAGGGCTCGGCTTCTGGCTGGGACTGCTGGCGATGGTGATCGGGACCGTCCTCGGCTCGATGATCGTGGGCTACCTGTCCACGTGGGGGCCGCGCACGGGAACGGGGCAGCTACCGAACGCCCGAATGGCGTTCGGCGGGGCGGTCGTGATTCCCGGTGTCCTGCAATGGCTTTCGTCGATCGCATGGACGGGACTGGTCGGACTCTTCGGCGGGGAGGCGCTACAAGCGCTGCTGGGCATCCCGTTCTGGACGGCGGTGCTGATTGTGCTCGGGGTCCAGGGCGTCGTCGGCTTTTTCGGCTACGAACTGATACACCGCGTACAGGCGGTGCTCAGCGTCGTGCTGTTCGTGACGTTCGTGGTCTTTGCAGTGAAACTCGTCGGCGGACACCAGATCATCACTCCGCCCGCGGTATCAGGAGCTGACCTTGCCGGCGCCTTCGTCCTCGAGGTGACCATCGCTTTCAGCCTCGCCGTCTCGTGGGCGAGCTATGCCGCGGATTTCAGCCGTTACCTGCCGGTGGCATCGTCGCGCATCAAAGTCTTCGGCTTCACGGTCGCCGGACTCGTGTTGTCCTACACGTTCATTCAGGGCATCGGGATCGCTGCTGCCGATGTGATCGGCGAGCACACCGCAGAAGGCATGCGCGCGGTGATGGGTGGTGGCCTGCTGGGAGCACTGGCACTGGTGATCATTGCGGTCGCATCGATCGGGTCAGGTGTCATGAACGACTACAGCGGATCACTCGCATTGCAGACCATCGGGGTCAGAGTGCGCAGGCCGGTGTCTGCGGTGATCGTCACTGCCTTGGCGTTCGCGCTGATCCTCTGGCTGAACGCCGCCGACACCGCGACACGTTTTCTGGACATCCTGCTGCTCGTCAGTTACTGGGTCCCGGCGTTCGTCGCCGTCGTCGTGATCGACTGGACGCTGCGGATCCGCGGCAGGGCAAGCCTCAACCCGGCCCAGGAGCCGACGGACAGACGCGATGCCGCGGTCGCGTTGGTGGTGTTCGTCGTGGCGTATGCGGCGGCCATCCCGTTCATGAACACGTCGTTGCTCAAAGGGCCCGTCGCGGTCGCGTGGCACGGCGCCGACATCGCCTACTACGTCAATCTGTTGGTCGCTGCTGTCCTTTACGGTGGCTACCGCTTGGTGCGCAGGCGCGGCGAATCGGGCTGACCAGTGGTGTTGATGAAGTCGTCGATCAGGTCCACCACCTCGCTGGGCCGTTCGACATGGGGGAAGTGTCCGACGCCGTCGAGCACCTCCAGCCGGCTTCCCGGGCGCGCTTCGTGGAGGGCATAGCCATGTTCGACGGGGATGATGCGGTCGTGGTCGCCCCAGATCACCATCGTGGGCAGATCGGCGGTCACATGCAGCCGGTTCAATGCGCTGACCGCCTGGCCCCGGTGGTCCACCACCGAGCGCAGCGTCCGCAGGAAGGCCTGCCGCGTCTCGCCATCCGATAGCGATGAGTAGGCGCTCCACATCTCGGCGCCGCGGGGAGACTGAATCCCGGCTGTCGACAACAACGAGCGCAGTTTGTTGCCTACCGTCAGCACCGGGCGCGGCGCGATGACCGGCAGTATCAGCTCGGCTCCCGGCGCGGACAGCATGCGCAGCGTCCAGCCGACATCGGGTCCGAGGCCGCCGCTGCTGATGAGGATGAGCCGCTCGCAGAAGTCGGGATGCTGGTAGACGAACTGCATGGCCACGCCGCCGCCCAACGACTGGCCGATGATCGTCGCCCGCTTGACCTCCAACTCGTCGAGCAGGTCCCGCAGCCACACAGCGAACGCGCCCAGCGAGTAGTCGCCCCGCGGCTTCGCGGATTGCCCGTGCCCCAGCAGGTCGGGCGCGACGACGCGATATCTCCGGGACAACTGGGGGATCACCGCGCGCCATGTCCCGCAACTGCCGGCCATTCCGTGAATCAGGACCAACGTTTCGGGGCCAGTGCCCTCATCCTGGTACGCCACGCGATCGCCATGCAGCTCGAGAAACTTCATCTCACTCATTCGAAATGGCCCCTTCTGACGTCCCGCCACTATCTACCCGAAAGCGGGGCAGGTGAAGCTGGGTCAGAATTGTGAGATCAACGCACACGGCGAGTTCTCGGTGTACGGCCCGTCACATTGGGCCGCGCTGGCGGTCTTCGTCGCGGGGGCAGTCGCCGTCGTGTGGCTCGGCCGCAGGCAGACCGAGCGCCAGGCGCGGGTGTTCGGCCGGATCGTCGGTGCGCTCACCGCGGCGATCTATGCCGCCGCGTTCGTCCACGCATTGTCCCCACCCGACGTGCGGTGGTCGGTGCCCCTGCATCTCACCGATCTGGCGACGATGGTGACCGCCTACGCCATGTGGTCGCAGCGGCAGTGGGCCTACACGTTGACCTATTACTGGGGCCTGGTACTCAGCGTGCAGGCGTTGATCTCGCCGGTGCTGACCGGTCCCGACTTTCCGCACTACCAGTTCCTGGGGTTCTGGGCGATTCATCTGCTGGTCGTCTGGGCGGCGATCTATCTCACCTGGGGCAGGGGTATGCGGCCCGGATGGCGCAGCTATCGGTTCGTGGTGGCGGTGACGTTGACGTGGCTCGCGGTCACGATGACGTTCAACAGCATCGCGGGCAGCAACTACGGCTTCCTCAACGCGAAGCCCAGCACCGCGTCATTGCTCGATGTGATGGGGCCGTGGCCCTGGTATGTGCTGGTTGGAGCCGTGCTCGTAGCGGCGATCTGGGCGGCCATGACGTGGCCGTGGGAACGGCGGCGGCGAAGTCAGGCCGATCCCTCGGAGTGCTCCTCGGCGACTTGAGCCACAGTCATACCGTCGACGAGCTTGTCCAGCGCGCTCGTCATCGTGGGGCATTCGCGGGCGGGGTGCTCCGTCGGACACTGCAGGGCATGCGTCAGGAACTGTTGCGCACCCTGCGCCTGCCTGATCACCTCGTCGAGTTGATCGATCTGTTCGCGGACGACTTCTCGCCATTGGGGAGCGGGCGCATCGAGGACGGCTGCGGCCGTGTCGAGCGAGACACCGAGCTGATGAAAGATCTTGATGAACGCGAGGCGGCGAAGGTCATCGGCACCGTACATGCGCCGGCCCGCCCGTCGCTGCTGCGGACGGACCAACCCGCGTTCGTCGTAATAGCGCAGCGCGGAGGTCGACAACCCCAGCCGGGCCGCCGCCTCGCCGATCGGAACGAGGTCCATCGCTTCTCATTTGACTTCAAGCCGACTTGAACCTGCAAGCTCGTGGGATGACCACTCCAGAAACACTCCCGGTCAACCATCACGCCGATCACCCGGGCTTTTCTGGTGTGACCGGGGCGATTGTCGGGCTGATGCTGCTGTGGATGGGACGGGCCAACGCGCGACTGGCCGTCGAGGTCACCGGAGTGTCGGCCGGTGACCGTGTCGTCGACATCGGGTGCGGTCCCGGTGGTGCGGTGCGGGAGGCCGCACGCCGCGGTGCGAGGGCGACCGGTGTCGATCCCGCTCCCGTCATGTTGCGGTTGGCCCGTACCTTCACCCGGGACGCGAGTATCGCGTGGGCCGAGGGCACCGCAGAGAGCGTGCCGCTGCCGGACGGTTCGGCGACGGTCCTGTGGTCGTTGGCGACCGTGCATCACTGGCAAAACGTCGGCATGGGCCTCGGTGAGGCACGACGGCTACTGGCGCCGAAGGGCCGTCTGCTCGCCGTCGAACGCCGGGTGCAGCGTGGTGCCACAGGTCTGGCAAGCCACGGATGGACAGAACAGCAAGCGGAATCATTTGCCGCCCAGTGCCGCACATCGGGCTTCACCGACGTGACGGTCGGCCAACACGGGCATGGCCGTCGCAGCGTTTGGACCGTGATCGCCGTCCGGCCATGAGAGATTGGGCAAGACCACCTCGGGGTAGTAACTGACGATCAGGTAAATCCGGGGCCCTTTCGGAGGTGCGCATGGCCAAGGCGAAGAGCGGCGACGGCGACGAGGAAGAACGTCAGCGGTTCGCCGATCGCGCGCTCGGGTTCCTGGAAGACGTCGTGTACTGGGCGATCGCTGTCGTGCTCATCATCGGGTCCGTCGCCCTACTCGTGGCACAGTTCAACACGATGCTGAGCTTGCGAAGCGCACCGGCCAAAACAGTCATGCTCGAGGTGCTCGACGGCCTGCTGCTGATCTTCATCTTCGTCGAACTGTTGTACGCGGTCCGCTCATGTCTCCGGTCCCGTGAGATCGTCGCGGAGCCGTTCATCATCGTCGGAATTCTGGCCTGTATCAAGGAGATCGTGGTGCTGTCCGTGGAGGCGGCAACGCTACTGAAGGATGGGCCACAGTTCTCGCGTGCGATCGTCGAGGTCGCGGTGCTCGGTGTCGCGGTACTGGTATTGGCGGTGGCT
Source organism: Mycobacterium sp. 29Ha (assembly GCF_032883055.1). Classification (NCBI taxonomy): domain Bacteria; kingdom Bacillati; phylum Actinomycetota; class Actinomycetes; order Mycobacteriales; family Mycobacteriaceae; genus Mycobacterium; species Mycobacterium sp. 29Ha. The sequence continues at coordinate 106,956 of NZ_JAMQTI010000022.1, read as the reverse complement.
GCCTTCGTGTTGCGTGAGCGTCGACGTGACAACAGCGACCCGGCCGAAGATGATGCGCGCGACGAGGAAAAGGCCGCTTCTGGCTGAGGGGCCGCGAGGTGCCTGTGCGAGGATTCGCGAATGGCAACGGAACCGGCGCATTTCACGCAAACCGAGGATGGCGGGTTCATGCCGACCCGCTTTGCGCTGAGCCACTGGGGCGATGACCATCTGAACGGGCCCGCAGTTGTGGGGCTGTCGGCGCAGGTGCTCGAAAGCCGCTGCGGATCGCCGGACTTCATGCCCGCTCGCCTCACGGTCGACCTCTTCCGGGCGGCCCGCTCAGTGTTGACGAAGGTGGACGTGCGGGTGGTGCGTGACGGGCGCCGGGTGCGCAGTGCGGAATGCGATGTGGTCCAGGACGGTCGGGCGGTCGCGCGCGCGACGTTGATCCAGTACCGACGCTCGACGGCGCCACCCGGTGTTTTGTGGACGGCGCCGATCGCTCCTCCGTCGCCACCACCTCCCGATGATCAGATGTCGCCCTTCATCGGCAGCGATGCCGGCTGGACGCGCAGCCCGGCGGCGCATCAGAACGACTCACGCAAGAGCTTCTTCTACGGAGGCATCAATGCCGTTGCGGGGGAGCCGCTCTCGCCGTTCGTACGGGCCTCAATTGTCGCCGAGTCGACCAGCCTCGTGACCAACTTGGGCACGAAGGGTGTCGGCTACATAAACGGCGATCTGACCGTCGCGTTGTCCCGGCTGCCGGTCGACGACTGGATCTGCATCAGGGGTGATTCGCACTGCGCGTCAGACGGGGTCGCCGTTGGAACAGCCACGCTGTTCGACCACGAGGGTGCGTTCGGATCGGGGATGACCACCGCCGTCGCGAACCCGGCGGCGCAGATCGACTTCGCAAACAAGCCCTTTCCGCCGACCGGCATCAACTACGAGTAGCAACTGCGAGTGGCTACCAGCGGCTGGTGCTGCCGTGCTTACCGACTTCCGCTGAGGTCGGCGGTGTTACGGGTTTGGGCGCGACGCTGATCGGTGCCCGGGTGACGCCGATTTCCGGTTTCGGCGCTTGCGACCCCGAGCCGCCACCCGAGGACGGGTATTGGGGCCGGTACACCGGCGCGTCCGGTGCCGGTGGCGGCGGGGGAGGCGGCGGCGGCGGTGGCGGGGCGGGCTGACTGGTCAATTCGGGTGCATCGCTGGTGGACGTCGGTTGCACGCTGCTGGGCGTCGGTTCCGTCGGCGGTGTGTTCGTCGGCGCCTGCGGGCCCGGGCTGCGTAGCAGCAGGGGGATGAGTGCCAACAGCACCACAACGGCGACGACGGCCAGCAGCACGATCGGGCCGCGTCTGGTGCGATACCACGGCGTGCGGGCGGGCTTGAACGTCAGCGAGTCTGCAGGGGAGCCCGGGCGACGGTCGAGGAACGGCTTGGCATAGGAGAAGGCCCCGGCGGTCTCTTGGGTGTCGGCGTTCTCCGTCAGGTCATCGACGTATTGAGGCTCGGCGGCGGTGTAAGCGTTGGAATCGGTGTAGCCGTTGCCGTAACCGCAAGATTCGTCCTCAACCACCGGAATGGGCTCGGTGATCGGGTCGTGATGACCGTAGCCTGCGAACCCGCTGTCGGGGTCAGGCGACGAATCGTCGTCGATATCCCTTCCCCACAGGGCGATACGCTCGGCCATCCTGCGACTTTACCGTCCAGCTGCGGTCAGCCGAAATCGGGCCGGGCAGGCTGAAAACCTGTTTACAACAACGACATTCAAATGAGCACGCCGGACAATCCGCGTGACGGCGTCGGGTGCCACGTAACATACCGTGCATGAGCAGCGGGCCGGTCGACGAACAGCGTCTGCGCGACCTCAGACTGCTGCGCACAGTCCGCGACCGCATGGACCGCGAATACGCCCAGCCGCTGGACGTCGAGGCGCTCGCCCGTGGGGTGAACATGTCGGCCGGGCACCTGTCGCGCCAGTTCAAGAGCGCATACGGCGAATCGCCATACTCCTACCTGATGACCAGGCGCATCGAGCGGGCGATGGCCCTGTTGCGACGCGGCGACATGTCCGTCACCGAGGTCTGCTTCGCTGTCGGCTGTTCGTCGCTTGGCACCTTCAGCACCCGGTTCACCGAATTGGTCGGTGTTCCGCCCAGCACCTACCGGCGCGACGCCGCCGACGAGGCTGCCGGAATTCCGTCGTGCGTCGCCAAGCAGGTGACCAGACCGATCAGGAATCGAGAAGCGCCGCATTCCGCGCCGCAGCTAGCGTGACCGTCATGGACATCACGATCAACGCGAGCTTCCTCCCGCACACCGACCCAGAGCAGTCCTTGGCTTTCTATCGCGACGCACTCGGCTTCGAGGTCCGCAAGGACGTCGGATACGAGGACATGCGCTGGATCACCATCGGCCCGGCCGGCAGGCCCGACATGAACATCGTCCTCACGCCGCCCGCCGCCGATCCCGGCGTCACCGAAGACGAGCGCCGCACCATCGCCGAGATGATGGCCAAGGGCACCTACGCCAGCATCATGCTGGCCACCAACGACCTCGACGCGCTGTTCGAGCGGGTACAGGCCAGCGGCGCCGACGTCATGCAGGAACCAACCGACCAACCCTGGGGCGCCCGTGACTGCGCGTTCCGCGATCCCGCGGGCAACACCGTCCGTGTGCAGGAGCAGTCCTGACCTATGGCTCCGACGAAGTCAAAGCCGAAACAAGAGGCCGCCGACAGCCACGACCTGATCCGCGTGCACGGCGCCCGAGAGAACAACCTCAAGAATGTTCACGTCGAACTTCCCAAGCGCAGGCTCACCGTGTTCACCGGTGTCTCGGGGTCGGGAAAGAGCTCCCTGGTCTTCGACACGATCGCCGCGGAGTCGCAGCGACTGATCAACGAGACCTACAGCGCCTTCGTCCAAGGCTTCATGCCGACGCTGGCACGGCCCGAGGTCGACGTGCTCGAGGGTCTCACGACGGCGATCATCGTCGATCAGCAACGGATGGGCGCCGACCCGCGCTCCACCGTAGGCACCGCCACCGATACGGGCGCGATGTTGCGAATTCTGTTCAGCCGTCTGGGTAAGCCACACATCGGTTCACCACAAGCCTTTTCGTTCAACGTCGCCTCGATCAGCGGCGCCGGCGCCGTCACAATGGACAAGGGTGGTCGGACCGTGAAGGAGCGCCGCGAGTTCAGCGTCGTCGGCGGTATGTGCCCTCGCTGCGAGGGTCGCGGTTCACTCAACGACATCGACCTGACCGCGCTTTACGACGACACCAAGTCGCTCAACGAGGGCGCACTCACCATCCCTGGCTTCTCCATGGAGGGCTGGTACGGTCGAATCTTCAACGGCTGCGGCTTCTTCGACCCCAACAAGCCGATCAACAAGTTCACCAAGAAGGAACTGGACGCCCTGCTGCACAAGGAGGCGACCAAGCTCAAGATCGACGGCGTCAACCTCACATATCTCGGGCTGATTCCGCAGATCAAGAAATCCTTCCTCGCCAAGGATGTCGAGGCGATGCAGCCGCATATCCGCACCTTCGTAGAACGGGCGGTGACGTTCACGACGTGTCCGGACTGCGGCGGCACCCGGCTATCCGACACCGCGCGGTCGTCGAAGATCAAGGGCCGCAGCATCGCCGACGTCTACGAGATGCAGATCAGCGATCTGGCCGAATGGATCGGCGGCATCACCGACAAGTCGGTGGCCCCGCTGGTGAAGTCGTTGCAGCACACCATCGACTCCTTCGTCGAGATCGGGCTGGGGTATCTTTCGCTCGGTCGGCCGGCGGGGACCCTTTCCGGCGGTGAAGCCCAGCGTGTCAAGATGATTCGCCATCTCGGGTCGGCCTTGACCGACGTCACCTACGTCTTCGACGAACCGACGGTGGGGCTGCATCCACACGACATCGCGCGCATGAACGAGCTACTGCTGCAGTTGCGCGACAAAGGCAACACCGTCCTGGTGGTGGAGCACAAACCCGAGGTGATCGCGATTGCCGATCACATCGTCGACCTCGGTCCCGGCGCTGGTGGCGACGGCGGCCAGGTCGTCTACGAGGGCACGCTCGACGGACTGCGCAAGAGCAAGACCGTTACCGGACGCCATCTCGACGACCGCGCATCGCTCAAGGACTCGGTGCGCGCGTCGTCGGGCGCAATGGAGGTTCGCGGCGCGTCGACCCACAATCTGCAGAAGGTGGATGTCGACATCCCGCTCGGCGTGCTGTGTGTGGTCACCGGCGTCGCCGGCTCCGGCAAGAGCTCTCTGATCAGCGGCTCGATCGCGGGCCGTGACGGCGTTGTGGTGATCGACCAGACGCCGATCCGAGGGTCGCGACGGAGCAATCCCGCGACCTACACCGGCTTGCTGGACCCGATCCGCAAGGCGTTCGCCAAAGCCAACGACGTCAAACCGGCGCTGTTCAGCGCCAACTCCGAGGGCGCATGCCCGACCTGTAACGGCGCCGGGGTGATCTTCACCGAGTTGGGCGTCATGGCCACCGTCGAGTCACGGTGCGAGGAGTGTGAGGGCAAGAGGTTTCACGCGTCGGTGCTGGAGTACACGTTCGGCGGTCGCAATATCGCCGAGGTGCTGGCGATGTCGGTGGCCGACGCGCTCGCGTTCTTCGGTGACGGCGATGCCGCCAACCCGGCCGCGCACAAGATCCTGGATCGCCTCACCGACGTCGGCCTGGGCTACCTCTCGCTCGGCCAGCCCCTGACCACGCTGTCCGGTGGTGAGCGGCAGCGGCTCAAGCTCGCGTCGCAGATGGGGGACAAGGGCGACATCTATGTCCTCGATGAACCGACCTCGGGCCTGCATCTCGCCGACATCGAACAGCTGCTGGGGCTGCTGGACCGCCTTGTCGATGCCGGTCGGTCCGTGCTCGTGATCGAGCACCACCAGGCGGTCATGGCCCACGCCGACTGGATCATCGATCTCGGTCCCGGCGCCGGTCACGACGGTGGCACGGTCGTCTTCGAGGGAACGCCGGCTGACCTCGTCGCCGCGCGGTCCACGCTGACCGGCAAACATCTCGCGGATTACGTCGACGCCTGACGGAGATTCGCGGCAAGATGCCGGGCGTGGAGTTCGACGTAGAGGCGCTGCGGCAGAAATACGCCCAGGAGCGCGACCGCCGCCTGCGTCCCGACGGCATCGAGCAGTACGTCGAGATCTCAGGCGTGTTTGCCGACTTCGCGACTGATCCTTGGAGCGATCGGGACTTCACCCGCGACCCGTTGTCCGATGAGGTCGATGTCGCGATCATCGGCGCCGGGTTCGGCGGGCTGCTCACCGGGGCCCGCCTGCGCGAACTCGGTGTACACAGCATCCGGTTGATCGACAAGGCCGCCGACGTCGGAGGTACGTGGTACTGGAACCGGTACCCCGGTATCGCCTGCGACGTCGAGTCGTACGTGTACATGCCGCTGCTCGAGGAGCTTGGCTACGTTCCGACCGAAAAGTATGCGAAGGGCCCCGAGATCTTTGCGCACTGCCGCAGCATCGCCGAGCACTATGACCTGTACCGCGACATCTGCCTGCAGACCGAGGTGCAGCAGATCCGCTGGGACGCCGAACTGCAGCGTTGGATCATCGCGACCAATCACGGCGACAGCATCCGCGCCCGCTTCGTCGCGATGGCCAACGGATATCTGCAGAAGCCGAAATTGCCTGGCATCGAAGGCATCTCTGATTTCGCCGGGCACACGTTCCACACCAGCCGATGGGACTACGACTACACCGGGGCCGACCTGGCGAATCTGGCGGACAAGAAAGTCGGGATCATCGGGACCGGCGCGACCGCCATCCAGTGTGTGCCGCACCTCGCCGAGGCCGCCAAGGAACTGCTCGTCTTCCAGCGCACGCCTTCCACTGTCGACGTGCGCGGCAATCGTCCAACCGATCCGGACTGGTCGGGGTCTCTGCAAGACGGATGGCAGCGCCGTCGCATCGAGAACTTCCAGCTGCTCACCGCGGGCGGCGAAGCCGACGAGGATCTCGTCGACGACGCATGGACGAGCATCGTCAAGAAACTGTTCGTCATGCGGCAGACCCGTGTCGAGGGAATGTCCGACGAAGACCGTTTACGCGCAGTTGAATTGGCCGACTTCGCCAAGATGGAAGAGATCCGGGCCCGCGTCGATTCGATCGTGGCGGATCCCGCGACAGCAGAGGCGCTCAAACCCTGGTACGGCTACTTCTGCAAACGGCCCTGCTTTCACGACGACTACCTGCAGTCGTTCAACCGGGACAACGTGACGCTTGTCGACACAAAAGGTAAGGGCGTCGAGCGCATCACCAGCGTGGGTGTGGTGGTCGACGGCACGGAGCACAGCATCGACTGTCTGATCTTCGCAACGGGATTCGAGGTCGGCACGGACTACTCGCGGCGGACCGGCTTCGAGATCGTCGGCCGGGACGGGGTCACGATCACCGACAAATGGCACGACGGTGTGCAGACACTGCACGGCCTCGCCGTTAACGGATTCCCGAACTGCTTCATCCTGTCGATCGCGCAATCCGGGTTCACCGTCAACTTCCCGTACCTCCTTGATGTGCAAGCGCGCCACACCGCAGAGGTCATCTCGTGGGCGTTGAGCAATGACGCAGCGGAGTTGGAGGCGACGGCCGACGCCGTATCCGCATGGGTGGACACCGTGGTCGCACGTTCGGGGGCGAGCGCAGACCGCGCGAAATCCTGCACACCGGGTTACTACAACCGGGAAGGACAGGCGAACGCGAAGACGCGACAGGGCAGCTTCTTCTTCGGCACGCCAACCGAATACGCCGACATCCTCGACGCGTCGCGCGTGAACGGCGCACCGCAAGGATTCGAGATCCGCACGAGTGTCCATCGATGAGGAGGCGATACCCCATCGGTCATCTCCGAGCGTTGACCCGCCGCGGCAGATCTCCCCGGGTGGCGATCATCGGGGCCGGATTCGGCGGAATCGCCGCGGCGGTTGCGTTACGACGCAAGGGTATCGACGACATCGTGATCATCGAACGGTCCGACGGCGTCGGGGGCACGTGGCGGCAGAACACCTACCCAGGTGCGGCGTGCGACATCCAGAGCCATCTGTACTCGTTCTCGTTCGCGCCGAATCGCCGCTGGACCCGCACCTACGCCTATCAGCCCGAGATCCTCTCGTACCTCGAGTCGGTGGCCGATCGCTTCGACCTGCGTCGCCACCTGATGCTCGGGACCGGCGTGCAGAAGCTGGTCTGGAGTGAGCGGCAGAAGCACTGGGACATCGAGCTCGCCGACGGCCGGAGCCTCGTCGCGGACGCCGTCGTCAGCGCGGTGGGATTGTTCGGGGCCGCACGCTATCCCGATATCGAGGGCATCGCCGAGTTCAGCGGCGAGCTGATGCACACCTCGCAATGGGACGTGGGTGTCGACCTGACCGGAAAGCGGGTCGCGGTCGTCGGCACCGGCGCCAGCGGCGTGCAGGTCATCCCGGAAGTCGCCGCCATCGCAGAGCAGTTGACGGTCTTCCAGCGGACGCCACCGTGGATGGTGCCGAAAGAGGATCGGCCCTACAGCCCTGACGAGCTCACCCGCTTCCGCCGGATCCCGTGGGCCGCTCTACGTGAGAGGTGGCGACTGTGGAAGCTGCAGCACGACAACACGGCGTTGACACCCGACCATCCACGAATGGCCGTGGTTCAGGAGTTGTCGGAGAACTTTCTGCGCCGCCACGTCGAAGACGATGCGATGCGTGACGCTCTGACCCCGCGATATCCGTTTCGGTGCAAACGCGTCCTGCTCGGCGAGAAGTATTATCTGGCACTACAACACCCGCATGTCGACCTCGTGACAGATCCGATCCGGCGAATCACCGAGTCAGCCGTCGTCACCGAGACCGGCCGCGTCGTCGAGGTCGACGCCATCATCTTTGCGACGGGCTTCGAGACGAGCAGCTATCTCTCGGGCATCGAGGTCGTCGGGCTGGGCGGCGAAAGCCTGCATGACCGTTGGGGTCTGGATCCCCAGGCGTATCTCGGCGTCGCCGTGAGCGGCTTTCCCAATTTCTTCATGCTGTACGGACCGAACACCAACCAGGGCGCGAACTCGATCATCTATGTCCTAGAGGCCGGCGCGCGCTTGGTAGCCAGCGCGATCTGCCGGTTGGCCGGGCGCCGCGGCTATCTCGACGTGCGGCCGGACGTCGAACAGCGTTACAACGAGCAGATTTCGGCCGACCTGGAACAGACGGTCTGGACGCAGTGCGACAGCTACTACCGATCGCCCACCGGACGGATCGTGACACAGTGGCCGCACTCGGAATTGGACTACGCGAAGGCGACGTGGCGCATCCGGTCACGGGATTGGCTGCACCACACCGACGCCTAGGCTCGGGCGGTCAGCGTCCGGGCTTCTTCGGAGGCGTACGCCCCCTGGGCTGCTTGGCGGCAGGCGCTGAGCCGCGATTGGCCAGCCGTCCCAGGTGCGACACACCCGGTAGGGACGATACGGCGCCATAGACCTCGTTGCCCGTGGCGACGAGGGCTTCCAGTTGCGGCAGCACCGCGTCCATCGTTCGGATCATCGGGTCGGCCAGCGCCAAATAGCGTTCGGCACGGTCGATCGCCTGATTGAGCCGTTCCGTTGCCACCGCCAAATTCTCGATCAGATCCGGCAACTGAGCCGCGAGCTGGATCGACGCGGGCGGGATGCGTAGCGCGGCGCCGGCGGCCGACTGCGCCGTCTCCGCGGCCTCCCGCGCGGCGGCCTGCGCATTGTCCGCCGCCGCCTGCGCGGCCGCCAAGATGTCTTTCGGGCCCGGGACTTTGCTCGCCATCTGTCAACTGTGCCGCACGTTCATGGGACTGTCTGTCATTTCGCCGATCGACACGGCCGATATCTCGGAGTGAGTCCGTGGACCCGTGACCGCACTGCGATGGGCCCGATGCCGTCACTGTGACGTATTCACCTGCGGCACAATGCGAATAGGGGAGACGACCCGGAGGGTTCCTCGCCTCGAGCCCACGCAATTGGGGCGGTCAGCGGCACGTCCAAAGAGGAATCCGGCGATTGCCGGGATACTTGGAGAACTTGACACCTAGGACAAGGGGCCGCGCGTGACAGTAGTCGCCATCTATCTGGTCATCACGTTCGGTCTCGGCGGTCTGGCGATGGCGGTGCGTCTGCCGCCCCTGGTCGGGTTCCTCGCAGCGGGGTTCGCCATCAATGCCCTCAATGTGGAGGACGTGCCGCAACTGGATGTGCTGGCGGATTTGGGCGTCACGCTGCTGCTTTTCGCGATCGGCCTCAAGCTCGACGTTCGCATTCTGCTGCGCCGCGAGGTGTGGTTGACCACGTCCGTGCACATGCTGTTCAGCGTTGTGTTCGGAGGTGTCGCCATGTGGCTGGGCGCCGTAGCCGGGGTGGCGATGCTGTCCGGGCAGAGCGTGCAGACGATCGCCCTGTTGGCCTTCGCGCTGTCCTTCTCCAGCACGGTGTTCGTGGTCAAGGTTCTCGAGGAGCGCGGTGAATCGCACGCGCTCTACGGCCGCGTCGCCATCGGCATCCTGGTCATGCAGGACATCGTCGCTGTCGTGTTTCTGACCGCCACCAGCGGTCATCTGCCCAGCCCCTGGGCGCTCACATTGGTGCTGCTGTGGCCACTGACCCGATTCGCACGCAAGATCTGGAGCAGACTGGGCCACGGCGAAATGCAGTCACTGTTCGGGATCGTGATGGCGTTGGTGCCCGGGTACGCTCTGTTCTCCGCGGTGGGCCTCAAGGGTGATCTCGGCGCCTTGATCATCGGCGTGCTCCTGGCTTCGCACTCGGCGTCCTCCGAGCTGTCGCGTTCGCTGTTCCACATCAAGGAGCTGTTGCTGGTCGGGTTCTTCGTCTCGATTGGCCTGACTGGTCTGCCGGATCTGCCGACCATCGGCGTCGCATTGCTGATGGTGCTGCTTCTGCCGTTCAAGGCCGGCTGGTACGTGCTGCTGTTGGCACGCATGAAGTTGCGGTATCGCACTGCGCTGCTCGCCGGGCTCGGGCTGATGAACTACTCGGAATTCGGTTTGATCGTCGTATCGGTCGGTGTTTCCGCAGGGCTGCTGGCGGAGGCCTGGCTCGTGGAGATGTCGATCGCCGTAGCACTGAGCTTCGTCCTCGCGGCGCTGGTCAATGGTCGCGGACACCTGATGGTGGAGAAGATCGCGGCACGGCTACCCGCCCAGGACGAAAGCACCCTTGTCCCGGAGGAGCGCCCGGCCGACGCCGGCGACGCCGAGGTGGTGGTGATCGGCATGGGCCGGGTCGGGTTCGCGGCCTATCAGCGAATGACCGAGCACTACGGGTTGCGGGTGATCGGGGTTGATTACGACGGTCCCCGAGTCCAGCGACTCGCGGAGGACGGCCTGAACGTCATCGAAGGCGATGCGACCGATCTTGATTTCTGGCATCAGCTCCGGCACTCGGAGTCGGTGCGCATTGCGGTGCTCGCAATGCCGCGTCACGGCGCCAACGTCACCGCGCTGGCATGTCTGCGCGAGTCCGGTTTCGACGGCAGGGTCGCCGCGGTCGCCCGGTACGACGACGAGGTGCAGTGGGCCAAGGAGCACGGCGTCGACATCGCCTTCAATGTCTATGCCGGCGCGGGTTTGGAGCTGGCCGACCAAGTGTCCAATGACGAGGCACCCCGCAGTCCCGCTCAACCGGCTGACGATGGACCGCGAGGCGGACCGTAGTCTGTAGCTCAATAGCCTTGCACCCCAGCGCAATTCATCACAGTGACGTATTTCGCCGGGGGGCACGCTAGGTCACGGCCGCCACCTCGGCATCGGTTTTGATCTTCGCCAATGTCGCCCTCATGATGTGGCCGACGAACGGGCGGATCAGCCACCAGTACCGCAGGAATTTCCGCCGAGAGTCGGTATCGGTGGTGACGGTGCGGCATTCGTAGCTCAGCAGCGTGCTTTGGCCGTACGGTCTCACGGAGAAGTTCGCTGCGATCTTTCCCCACCCGGGATCGTTGAAGTCGCGGAACTCTGCGCGGGGCACATCGCGCCACTCGATGGCCGGTTGCCAGAATTTTCCGACGGCACCGAAGGCGATCTCGCGATCGGGTCGGTCACCCAGGAGCAGCCAGCCAGGCAGCGGCGCGGAGTCCTCGGTGAAGACCAAAGCCGGCGGCGGCGTGGCGGGCTTTCCCAGCAGGCGCGACGGAAGTCCGCGGATCCACATGGACGCCGTCAGCACCGGCGTACGAACCGAGAGGAAGTCGAGGCTTCGCGCGACGCGGTAGGTGGTCGACGGGGAAGCGCAGACAACGACGTGCTCGGCGATCGTCGTGTCGAAGCGCGGCATCGCCGACTCGATCAGAAGGCGGTCCGCGTCGACTATCGTCATGGCGCCAATCGTCGTCGTCGCCGCCGCACCAGCGGTAGGGCGTCCGGACATCATTGCAGAGGACTTCAGACCCTCACGCCGGGGAGTGGGCATTACGTCACAGTGACGTTTTGTTAGCAGGATCGTGGGTTGGTGGGGCGGAGAAGCGATGACCATCTCGGTCGGTGCACGGCCCGGGATCGGCGTCGCCGACCTCAAGTGCTAGTTGTGATATCCACGAAGGCCGTTGCCGCTCTTGACGTTCCAACTCTTGCAGTCCGGCGGCGATGCGATTCGCATATCGCGCCCCAGGGTTTGGAATTATCGCGAGAGTCTCGGGCCGAGCGCCCCATGAATGTTTCGTCACAGTGACGTATTGGTGCACGAAACGGGAGAGGAGACCCAGGGCGACGTCGCCGCGAATACGGACTCGGGACGCACCCGTGGACCAGTCGCGCCGACGACCGACATGGATACTCGTTCGGCAGCCCGACCCGCCAGATGCCGACACTCGGCACCAGGGCCCGCACTGACCAGCATCCGCATCTCGTCGCCGAGGGCGAAAATTCGGACAGCTACCAGGTTTTCCCGGATTACTCCCAACTAGTTCCGGATCGGACTGTCAGTTTGCAGATGACCGCCGCCCGCGCACTAATCTGACCGGCGCAGCAGCGATAAACTGAACACGTAGCAGCCTTGATTTTTCATTCTTTCAGCGACTGGCCCTATAGGTGGCAACGGTTTCATCGCATTCGAGCAACAGCTTTGACCGCACGCTGACGGCACATCTGTTGGCGATGCCGCAGCCTAGCTTTTCGCCAGCCGGGCGGCCAGCTCGTTTAGCGTTTTGTCTGCGCCCCACGCCGAGGCAGCGATCCACGCGAGCTCTCGCTTAGTTTGTCGATCAATGTCAGAGCCTTTATAGCCCAGATCGTGCTGGGGTTCGGCCCATGCATGCATGAACAGCGTACGAACCTGCAGTTCGAACGTATTTGGCATATCCGGGTGATCATTCCAGCCGGTCGGTTTAATATGTTCTTGGATAACTACGACGAAATGCTCCGACTCGTAGCCGAATTCATTTGGTGTGCTGGGCTCTTTGGTTTCTCGCTCGACCGCACCAAACCAGGAGTTCAGTGCTGCGCGAACCGTCTCTATGTCGTCGCGAAAGAACGTTATAACGCGGCCTGCAATTTGATCCTCAATTTCGGATAATGGCTGCTTATATTTTGAATCTAGCGACTTCGCAACGAACGAATCTACAGATTTGGCGCGGAAAGCAACACGGTCTATATGAGGCACTCCTGCCAAAGCATCAAGCGTGTTTGCTTGAAGAGTGTCGGCCAGTTCGAGCAACAATGGGTACCGCCTCACATACTGGTCGCGCACCGCGGATTCATCCACGACTTCTCACCTGCTCCCCTTCGATCTGACCTTCCACCTTCAGGTGACGGCCGGTCGGGGTGTCCGTCACCTCGACTCCGCCGTCGTCTCCCATTTCAGCAAAGGGGGCCGACACCACGATTCCGTTGTCCAGCGTGAAGCGCTTGTACTGCACGATCGCGTCAAATGTCGGGAGATCGAGGTCAAAGGCGGCGGCTGGCACCTCCGCTCCCAGGCCTGTGGTCAACGCGGCACTGGCTACTGGACCAAGAAAAGTCGAACTTACGTCATTGATTGTCCATCTGCGTCGCGGGCTAGTTCGGATCGCTGAAATCGCCGCCGACAGCTCGTCGTGCGCCTGCTGGTCGCCGGCTGTACGCGTGAAGGCCGACCGAATCGCCCTGGCTAATAGGCGTGTACCCTCCGGTCCGCTCATTTGCAGCCGAGCATCCAGATACTTCACTATCCACAGATCAGCAGCTGTGCGCTCAGTGGAACTCGCTTGAAAATCCAAAACTCTGGCCGTCAGCATCCCAGTTCTGTCATTTCGTCCCTCGAGAAATGCAACCTTACGAAGACTCGACTCCCGTATAAATGCATCGCGTACATTTAGACGCACGTTCTCTTTTGCAATATCGAGGTCAAATACTTCTTGTTGCGGGAATGTCCAAAGTAAGCATCTCCGCTTGCCAGCTGTATCAGTGTCGTGCACCGACACCAACAATAACGTGGGGGATGAGCGCTGATCCATTACCTCCGCGAGCCTCACGGCGAGTGGACCTGCAGAGTCGGCCGCGCGATCGTCACCGAAGGCGATCTCCAAAGCGGCGTCGCGGATAACATGCTGACGGGAACCTGGACTGGTGTCGACATTGAAAGAGACAACTGGCGCAGTGGCTACTTTTGAACGGTCAAACGTCGAATCAAGCGCTGTGGATAGCTCGCTTGTGATCGAGATTGCCCCACCCTCAGCGCCATTCTCCGTTTGCTTTGGAATCACGTGATAGGCATAGGCTGCTCTCAAATTGCCGACCGGCATCTTGCCTCCATATCACGCGACACAAACGAACGCGTAGGTTTCATTCATCCGGCCTGCCCCGCGGTGGCGACGATCGTGCGCCGCACGCGCTTCAAAGTATCAATCCGCGCACCCATTGGGTCGCAACTCTGGCTCCTCTTCACTCTGATTCAAATCCCGACTGATCGAACTTCAACGTTTTTGCGTTCTCCGAGACTGTACGAATCTTGTTCTCGTCAAAGCCACCCGAGTCGACTGCTTCGATCTCGATCTTCACGACGAGGTTTATGCCTTGTTCTCGGAGGTTCGCGATCACCTCATCGGCGATGTTCTTGAAGTCCATCGCAATCTTGTCCGAGCTGAGCGTTTTCACGCCGTAGAAGCGCGTGAACGCGATATCGATCGGACCAGGCTTCGGCCCGGGCGAAGGGCCAGGGACGGGTCCGGGCTCAGGACCGGGGCCAGGAGGAGGTTCGGGGGGTGCTTCGTGGTTCCGTTGTTCTACCGCGAAGTCCGGACGCACCAAGAGCAGCGAGTCCGCTGGCGTGGGAGCTGAATTCGCATCCCCTGGGATCCAGAGTCCGACGTATCGCCCAGCGTCGTCCACGCCGGTTGCAAGAGCAAACGCGTCGGTCTCCCAGATGAGCGGTAGGTCGAGGACGCCCTCCTCCAGCACTCGCCGATCTTGCAGCCGCGGCATGTACGGGTACTGGCAGTACAGGCCCCACAGGGTGCCCAACGAGACGTGGCCGTGTTTCCAGATCTGCGGCACCTTGTTGATAGCGAGGCGAACTGTGACGGCCGCCTGCCGATTCGACAGGTCACCGTCGCTACCCAGCCTTCGAGAGGCCCGTTCGGCAAGCGATTCCGACTGGCCCTCGACCTTCGTCTCGCGGACAATAAATGGTGCGCTCGCATCCGGCTGCGACGGCACAAGCGCCCACGTAAATGTTTGCAGCAGACGCGATTTCACGGTCTGGTCGGCCTGCGCCTGCCGCTGAGCCGCCTGTTTCTTCTGATTGTCGGTGAGATCGAGCGCGGCTTCGCTGGCAAGCACTAAAGTCCACCCCAGATAGTCGCGCGTTGCACTGTCAAGTTCTTCCAGTCGCGCCTCGTCAGCGGCCAGATACACCAACATATTTCGGTTGGTGCGATTCGCAGTGCCGCGCTGCTCCGTCGCCTTCTGCGCGAATGCTTTGGCCGCCGAATCAGTTCCGCGTTTGTGCGCGACTTTCGGGTGCAGGATCACCAACCGCGCCTCGTCGGTATCAGGAATGTCGGCATTCGACTCGGGGCAGACGTGGACTCCGGCGAAATCACCGCGTGTACGAGCTTGGACCTGAAGTCGGCGAACGATCTCGGCCCAAACATCCTCTTTATGGAGACGCTCAGCCTGGTCCTTCGCCGTGCGCGTGATGTTGGCCTGCAGGTCGTACCAGTACTTGCCGGAGCCGGAATAGAAGTACGTCGCACGATCTCCGAGCTGGGTCAGCGCGGAGTGGAAGTTCCCCGGGACATCACCTGGGACGGCGGTCCCGATGAATACCCGTTGGGTTTCGAGGCCTTTGTGGGCGGAGCCTATTGTGGGTGCGGCACCGAAGAACACCGTGCGGGCAAGGCGTTTGGTGAGCGAGCGCTGTCCGAAAAGCGGCTTCTCCTTGTCGATCCGCGCTGGCTCGGAGTTGGGTCCGTCGACATCAGCGTCGATGATCGCCTTCCACGAGTCCTGAAGGTACTGAGTTAGTTCTGCATTCACGTTCGCGGTCGCCAACGGGATCGACCCCGGCATGATCAACGGTGAAGCGTCATCACCGGTCCACAGCGCGTGAATCACGGTGCTCATCAACCGCAGCACACCGCGGGTGCGCTGGAATCGCTCCAGCGACGACCACTCCTCGTAGAGCCGGTCAAACAGCTCTGGGTGGATGGGATAGGTACGTTTGATGCGTTCTTCGTATGCGGTGTCTCGGGATTCGCGGGGGAAGTCGTCGGTGTACTTGCGGTACATGTCGACGTAGGCCCGCGCAGTAGCGCCGATCGAGGCTAGCGCGGCTCCGTCGGGTTGCACGAAGAGACGTTGCCGCACGATTTGGTAGGCCTCGGCTGACGAGGCTGGCCGCCATTGCTCTGCGACCCGTCGCACCACGTTTTGCAACCGCTTCAAAGCTTCTAGGCCATGCGCACCACCGACCTCTTCGGCGTTGCCCGCGACGATCTTGTCGTTGTCTTCCCCGGATTCCGACGCGGGGATCGAAATTACCAGGAGCACGCCAGGAGTGCCTTTCGCAGTCTCAGTGAGGGACTGAGCGAAGGTGAATTGATCGTCGAAGGTGCCGCCGGCCAAGTCGTCACGACCGACTAGCGACCGGGCGTAGGCAACCCATTCGTCGATCAGGATGACGGCGGGGGAGTACTTCGCCAGTAGATCGTGCAGGGCTTCGCCGGGTGTGGTCCGATCCGCGTCGGCCTTCGCAACCAAGCCGTAGGCTTCGCGGCCTCCAAGTTGCCAGGCGAGTTCACCCCAAATGGTGTTGACGTGGGTGCCGTCCTCCTTGGTCACGCCTGATGGGCTGAAATGGTTACCGACGATGGCTACCCGGTTGACTTTGGTTCCTGAATAGCCATTCTTCGTGAGCAGCTCTTGAGTCTCCTGGGGGTACTGTCCGACGGGTATCCCCGCGGCGACGTGCCAGAGTGCGAGCATCGAGTGGGTCTTGCCGCCACCAAAGTTGGTCTGCAGATTGATGACTGGAGGTGCGTTATCGTCGCGGGATAGCCGACGTACTGCGCGGCCGACGAGATCGGTCAGACCTTCGGTGAGGTAGGTGCGGCGGAAGAACTCGACGGCGTCGGCGTAACCGGAATCCTGTTCACCGCCGAAGGCGACTTTGTAGAGGTCAGCGGCGAACTCGGAAGCGGCGAAGTTGCCTGTAGCGACGTCGTGGTGCGGCGGTAGCACTTCACGCCACGGCTTCAGGCCGGCGGCCTCGGGATTGTCGACGGCGGATTTAAGTGTCTTCTTGTCGTCTTTGTCGGCGGTGACACGACGTAGGTTGAGGCGTATAACGCGGACCTCGTCGGCTTCCTTGGCGGCGCCAATCAGTTTCAGGAGCCGTTCACCAGTGTCGAGTGCGCGATAGGCGTCGTCATCTGTGAAGGTGCCGTTGTGCGCCCACGTGTTCCGGGCCTCCCGCAATTCGATCGCGTACGACTTGCCCGCTTTGCCGAGCGTCTCATCGAACGGGTACCAACTCGTCTTGAACCCGTGGGTGATGTTTGATTCGGTGAGAATTCGGAACTGCACCTGCGGGTCGAGCGGGTTATACGTCTTTTCTGACGGCGCGCCCTTCTTCCCGTCTTTTAATTGAACCAGCTTTGTCCATGCCGCTCCCAGTGCTGGATCACCTTGGCCGATAACGGACGCAATGAAGTCATCGAGCGGGGGGGCCATTGCCTGAAACATTCGGTCGATTCGGTCGCGATTGCTCAGGGCCACGTCAGTCACTCTCTTCGTCGAAGTCGAAGGCGCTTTGCGTATTTCTCACGGGCGAGTCAGCTCGCGCGGCGTCGAAAATCTCTGGCCAGCTAGTGACCAGGTTGTTAAAACTGATTGCGTCCTTGGTCCAGCCGTTGCTCTCCGAGATGCGGAACAAGAGGTGCGCGAGCTCCTTGATGAGGTCGGCGTCGACCGCACTATCAGGGCGCGTCAGCGCGACGCGCATGAACTCGCCGGCTGCTGCGATGCCTTCTCCTTCGGTTCTGTTGATCAGGTGGTGCAATACTTCCCAGTTGCTGGTGTGGAGGTCGGCGAGGATGTCGTAATCCACAGTCAGATCCGACGGTTTGATGAGTTGGACGCGGCCGGCGCGACTGGTCAGAATGCCGCCGCGGTCCATCGCATCAACAGCTGTGTTTCGAGCGTTAGCCAGATTGTTCGCGTCTCCAAATGACCCAGTGCCGTACCCATGTTGGCGATACCAGGCGATCGCGAACCGTGTCGTTGGGTCGAAATCGCCTTCTTGTTCGTTGAGCACTTGATCGAGGATCTCGTTGATCCGGGAAAGCGCCGATCGAACAGTCATCCTTGAGCCATTCGGTTCCAGGACCGCACTGTAGCGACTGAAAACTGCCATCCCCGGTCCGATGGCTGCTTGGGGCAGGTCCACCGGTGCGATCGGACCTTGTTGTAGCTTCCGCAGCGCGTCAGGTAGCTCGGACTCGAGCGCCGCAATTAGCCCACGACGATCAGTTGTCGGAGATCCCTCTGGTCGCGGACGAAGCGAAAGCACAATCGATGAAGCAAGCGCATTGGAGCCGCTCGCAATCATCCGGTAGCTCTGCTCGCTCCGGAGTGGCCACGTAGAAGTAATCTCCCAACCTGAGCGGATCATTCCCTCAAGAAGGGTTTCCCAACCCGTCGAGGACTCTCCGCCCGACGTCGTTTCACTTTGCTTGAAGGCGTAGTAAACAGTGATCGGGTAGTCAGGCGACGCGCTGGCCCGTGCTCGGGCAAACACGCGGCGGAACCCTTCCTCGAAAAACTCGCGCGCACCCTGATTGCCGTCGTGGCGATATGGGTTGGCGACTAGTTCCTCTGCCTTGGGAACCAGCATGGTCGAGAGCAGCTGCGGGTGGACGGCGCGAAGTGAGCGACGAAGCCAGATGTAGAAAAAGTCGGATAGATCGGAGTAGCCGATGTTGTCGTAATACGGTGGGTCCGTAGAAATCACAACCCCCTCGTACTGGCCGCTCGTCGCGTCGACCTGCGCAGCAATTCCACGAGCCTGAGTCGGCCCCCTCTCGAAAGCATCAGTGACCCAATCGAACTGGCTGAGGAAATTACCGGTTGACGACGAGAAGAGATTGACTTCCGCGAAGTCCCACGTCATAGGAATCGCCTGCCGGCCAAATGTGTTGCGTACTTTGCCCAGCGACGAATCCCAGCTCGCGATTGTCGAAGAACGATCGGCGGTTCGGCTGACGGCAAGTCCGAGGTAAGTTGCGACGGCGTCGGCGTAATCACGCGTCCCACCATCGGCTTCGACGAGCTCGCGCGCTTCGGCAACCAGGTCGCTGAAGGTCGTGAGGGCCACGAGTTGGCGACTTGTGAAGAGGTCCGTGAACTCGGTGAGGCCATAAGTAGGTGCCTTTAGATCACGCGGGTAGTAACCCAGCGAGCCGCTCACCGATTCCTCAGGCGTAGGGACCTCGGCTGCGCTCTCGTGCATAGGTGAGGACGGTAGGTAGACGCGCTGACGGCTACCTTCCGCGACGACAGCGACTAACTGCACCCCAAATTCATGAGCTCGGCCACGGTCACGAATGTAAGCCAGAGGTACGGCTGCCGCACACGCAAGGCACGCGGCTCCACTTCGACCAACCGTCCCCTCTGCTACTCGGCTTGGTGGGAGGTCCGGTGCCTGTCCGACACTGAAGTCGATACGAACACCGGCCGGGCTGCTTGGATCGCGGACTACCGCGGGCACAAGAAATGCCTCTTTGCCCTTTCGCCTACTCAGCCAGAAGTTTCCAACCAGAGGCATCTCCACTCCGCACGCTGGGTTGGGGCAGGTGACGGTCCTCGCCCATATCCACGCGATCACTGGGGCCTCGGATCGATCAGAAAGGACCGCCTTCGGGTACAAATGCCCGATTCTCTTTTCCGCCTCGTCGTGCATCCACTTTCCGTATGCGCGCACATCCGCCGCCAAACCTTCGGCTCCTCGCCAGTCCCGAATCTGTGAATCAGCTAGACCTGGGAATACCGGCGGTTGGTTCTTAAATCTTGGTGGGATCTCGATCAATGCCTTATTGATCAGCACTGCTACAGGGTTGAGGTCGCTCGCAAGCGCGTCTAGGCCGAGACGTTGCGCCTCAAGTGGAATAGTCCCGCCGCCAGCAAATGGGTCGAGGATGGTCGGTGGGGTGCCGTCAGTCGACTTGAGAATCTCAGCGTGGGCCTCAGCGAAGAGCGACTCATCCCATGAGTTGGTCCAAACGGCGAGCCGCTGGATCAGGGCGTGCAGACGGTCGCGCTCCTTGCGTTGAAGTTCGTCGGTTGGGAATTCATCCGGCCGGGCGCTCGGGTCATCGACAAGCTGAGCAAACAGCACGGCCCTTGCCGCCACATGTGGTCGCCGCGCCCACCACAAATGCAAAGTGCGTGGATGCGGGCGGATCGCTGGAACCTTCTCGTACGCCGCCTCCCGGTTGATCGCTTCCAGCGGAAGCGACACCTCGATCAGTTTCCGTTTGCGGACCGGGTGGGTCGCCACTACGCCGTCAGTCATCAGAATGGATTCACTCCCTTGTTCCACATCTTTGTCCAGTCGCCACGGACGCCAGTGGCGTCGAAGTCGCCGAGATCCGTTGAGGCGAACGGGTTATCGAGATAGCGAACTTCGTCGTGGGCCGTCCCTAGCGGATCGACCTTGACCAAAGCCAGCCGGTAGCGCGGTGCCGCGTTCTTGCCGACCATCACCTCGTTGTGCGTGACGAAGAAGTCCGTGGCCCCGTCTATTCGGGCCTTGACCTCGATACGGTAGGTGTCGCCGGTTGAGTCCGAGGACAGGATGTCGAATCCCTTGTTGTTGAAAGGCTGTTCGACCGGCGTGCGGCCAAGTGCTCGCTCCGTCGACATCACTAGATCAACACCACGCCGTTCGACCTCTTTGGTTTCCTTAGCATGGATTGGCGCCGACGCTGGCAGTTCACCGTCAACCAAGGCGATGGGCAAGACCAGCGCAGCGGTGACGATGCGCGGTGGCTTGGTCGACATCAGTGCCTGCTTGTCGAGCAGTTCAAGCCGGTTGCGTAGGCGCGCGTCGAGCTCGACTGCCTTGCGGTTGAGGCTTTCAGCGGACTCCTTCGGCTTTTCTCCAGCCTGCTCCTTTTCTGCGGCCACTGCAGCGTCAAGAAGCATCCGATCGCGTTCACCTTCAAGGCGTTTCACCACTAGATCGCGACACTTCGCGAGCTCTGCGGCACGACGCGGTCGCACCTCGGATAGGTATTCAGGAAGTTGGGTCGTGATGATCCAGCTGTTGGCGCGATCTTCGGCGTCGGCCAGCCAGGGGAGTTGGCGCGCGGTTGCGACGGCTGGTGTGTCGGGTGCGGCGACGCAATCGAGATAGGGTGCCGGCCCTGCAGGCGTTACGGTGCCGAGGCTGTCGACATAGGCGTAGCCGAAACGTCGGGACACCGCAGCACCGGTGGCATCGGCGACCTCTTCGACAACGCCGACGAGCAGGTGAGGCTCCTCCAGCGTCGCTGACACCAGCACGGTGCCGCTGTTTAGGGTGCCGCCAAAGTGTCGTATCGCTTCGTCCATCACTGCGTCGTGCAGCGGGTGTCCCGGTGCGAGCAGGTCGGCGCGTGCCAGCTCTTCGGAGTGCACATGTTCAAGGTCGAAGGTGACGCGGTCATACTTTGTCGCGATCGGCTGGTACTTGCTGGCTCTGATTTGTGCTGGCACGTTGGCAATTTCGTAGCGGCCTCGCTCGCGTTTGGCGATGCGACCACCGAGTCGGGTGAACGCTGCCTTGAATGCCAACTCGATGTAGTGCGGCTGGAGTCGGCGTGCGCGGGCCTCGTCCATGGCGGCGCGGAGCTTGGCGAGGTCGGCGTCGGCGAGATGGTCAGAGGCGAGCGCTCGTTCGTTGAGCAGTTCCTTGAGCCCGTCGGATACTTTGTGGTCGATGACTTCGTGCATCTTGGCGCGAACTTCGGGAAGTTCGCCATACCGGATCGCGTCCAGAAGCAGTTCCCGCAGGGGAGTCTCCGAGAATGCTTCGCCGAGGACGTCGAAGACTTTGCCGCCATAGGCTTTCCGCTGTTCTTCGATCTTGGCAAGCAGCCGGACAAAGACGTCACCTTCGCGGGTATTGCTTGCGACGATGTTCCAGAGGCGGCAGACCTCCTCCTGGCCGATGCGGTGAATACGGCCGAAGCGCTGCTCGATCCGGTTGGGGTTCCACGGCAGGTCGTAGTTGACCATCAGGTGGGCAGCTTGCAGGTTGAGGCCTTCGCCGGCGGCATCGGTGGCCAGCAGGATCTGGCAGTCCCTGTTCTTGGTGAACTCCTCGGTGATCACGCGGCGCTCTCTGCGGCGCACTCCGCCGTGGATCGCCTGCACAGCGTTGGGCTTGCCGATCAGCGTCCGAATGCGACCGGCCAGGTAGTCGAGAGTGTCGCGGTGCTCAGTGAAGATGATCAGCTTGCGCGGCCAGCCGTTCGCGTCGACGGTCAGCGCCTCGTCCTGGAGGATGTGGCTCAACTCGGTCCACTTGCGGTCGGTGCCGGAATCGCGAACCTGCTTGGCGACCGTCGTCAGGTCGGCTAGTTCGAGCAGTTCGGCATCAAGTTCCTCGACTGTCTGCGCAGCGGTGGCGGCGTCGAGCAGCTCCTCTTCGAGCTCCTCGATCTGCTCGGAGCTGTAGTCGTCAGCGTCGAGTCCTTCGACGTCGACGGTCGGCTCCCTGTCGGTGTAGGTGCCGTTGAGGATTTCGAGCTTCTTGCGCTCGAGCCGTTCAGTGCGGCGCACGAGGCTCTTGTAGATGGCCTCGGGGCTCGATGCCAGGCGGCGCTGCAGCACGGTCAGGGCGAAGCCGACCGTGTTCTTGCGTTTGCCGCCCACCCGGTCGGCACGATTCATGCCCTCGCGAACGTAGGCGGTCACCTGCTCGTAGAGCGAGTACTCCAGTTCGGTGAGTTCGTAGGGCACGGTCTCGGCGCGGCGCTCCGGAAAGAGCTTCTTCCCGTCAAAGGTCAGCAAGTCTTCTTTCACCATGCGGCGCATGATGCCGTCAGTGTTGGCGGTCTTGGTGTTCTTACCCTCGAATCGGTCGCGGTCCAGCAGGGTAAGGAACAGCTGGAAGTCCTCTTCCTTACCGGAGTGAGGAGTGGCAGTCATCAGCAACAGATGGCGCGTGATGCGGCCGAGCATCTCACCGAGCAGGAAGCGCTTTGTCTTCTCCAGCTTGCCCCCGAAATAGTGGGCACCCATCCGGTGGGCTTCGTCGACGATGATCAGGTCCCACTCAGTCTCCTTGAGCTGGGCCTGAAGCTCCTCATTGCGCGACAACTGATCCATCCGCGCGATCAGCAGCGGGTTGCTCTCGAAGACGTTGAGGTTGACGTTGGCGTCGATGAGCTGGTTGGTCAGCAGGTCGAACCGCAGCCCGAACTTGAAGAACAGTTCGTCCTGCCACTGCTCGACCAACCCGCCGGGGGCGACGATCAGGCATTGGCGCACGTCGTCGCGCAACAGCAGCTCTTTGATGTACAGGCCGGCCATGATGGTCTTACCGGCGCCGGGGTCGTCGGCGAGCAGAAACCTCAGTGGAGTTCGGGGGAGAAGCTCGCCGTAGACAGCCCTGATCTGATGAGGGAGCGGCCTGACGTCGCTGGTGGCCACGGCCAACATCGGGTCGAACAATCCGGCCAGGGTGATCCGTTGGGCCTCGGCGACCATCTTGAAGTCGGTGGCGTTGGCATCGAACGCCCGGCTGCCGGTCTGGGCGACGGTGAGGTTGTCCTGGTCCTTGCGGAACACCACCTGCTGGCCGAGGGCACCGTCGTTGGTCTTGTAGGTCAGCTCCAGAGCGTCGGTGCCGTGCCACTGGGCAAAGATCACCGTGATCACCTGCGCTGGGATCAACCCGTCGATCCGCAGGCCAGGCTTCAACTCTTCCAGCAGCACTTCTTGTCCTCCCCGGTAGATAGCTGACCCACGCTAGTCGACCTCCCCGACAATATCCGGGGTAGTCCGCGAATCGTCGCTAGGTCCGCTAATCTCCCGCAGGAAGCACGTCGTCGATCAATGGGGACCATGAGCAGCGACGCACAGCCGTCAACAGCGGCGATTGGTGATGAAGTACGAGCCTGGGTAGACGCGGCCAAGGCGGTGGCAGTCGCACGCCATGAGATTGCTAGCACGGCCGCCGCCCAATCCGCCGCGCTACGAGCACGCACCGCGAAGGCACTGCGCAACAACCGCTACCTCTGGCACGTCATCCCGCTACGCGCCGACGATCTGCCGCTTGTCCACACCATGGCTAGGGCATCCTGCCTCCCGTCAATTCATCCAGACGTCCAGCGAGAACTTGACCGGCTCACCACCGAAGTCGCGGCGGCCACGGAGGACCTGAGGAAGGTCACGGGGTTCGGTCGCCTGCTGCTGTTCGGCGGAACCCGAGACAAAGCCAATCAAGCGGCGCAGTTCCTCACCGACTACCGACGGTGGTTCCTGACTAGCGGTGTTGGACCGGCGATCGACCAGGCCAAGCCGGTCGACGATCCCCGGATCCGCGCCCTCACTGTCCGCGACGTCCTGACCGACTGGGTGGGCTTCAAACAGCAGCTACCCGACCACGGCCAAACTGCCGATCTGGTCGACTCGACGACCTTCGCGATCCTCCCGAACGCCACCGCCGTCATCCATCGTGCCGCTACTGAAGAGTCCAAGCTGCGCAAAGCCGCGGTCGACGCGGGAAACGCCGTCCGCGCCAATGAGACCGATCGCATGCTGGCCGACATGTCCGTGGAACGGCTACGCGAAGCCACCCGCGACAAGATCCGCATCGGCGCTCTCACCGACAACGGCATCACCACTGTCCTCGCTGTCTTGGCTAACGAAGGCATTCTCGAGCACTTCGACGGCATCGGGGAAACCTCCGCAACCCGCATTCGCGCAGCCGCCCGGACGCTGCGGCAGAACACCTACGACGAGATGCCGATGCGCATCGACATCAAGAACCGCACCCCAGAGCACACCGACTTCCTTCGCCGCCTGCGTGGGTGGGACGCGGCGCGTAGGGCCACCGCTTCGTCGGCGGATATGGCAATCGTCGAAGAGTTGGCACCCGTCGCAGCAGTCATCGACAACACGGTCACCCACGCCATCGTCATCCCCACCGCCTTGTCGACCGTCGCGGACTTCCGAGACGCCGTTCAGATCGTGGCCCGGGCTGCCCGAGCGATCGCCGACGCCCAAGACGCCGCGACAAGCGACGACCCCTGGGACGACTTCCTCACCCGTCCCGCGGACTACTTCGCGCTGCTCGCTGAACTCGGGTTCATGACCGAGGACGACGAGAAAGCTCATGGTGACCTGCCTACCGAAATCATCGAAGCAGTACGTGATTTCGAGCTGAAAGGCGACTACCTCACTGCATCGCTACGCGGCTATCAGAGCTTTGCGGCACGTTTCGCACTGGTCCAGCGCAAGGTCATCATCGGAGACGAGATGGGTCTGGGCAAGACCGTCGAGGCCATTGCGACGCTGGCGCACCTGCGAGCTAAGGGCGACAACAACTTCCTGGTCGTGTGCCCCGCGGCCGTAGTAACGAACTGGGTTCGCGAGGTCACCGCGAAGTCGAAATTGCCCGCACACCGTCTGCACGGTCCCGACCGACAATGGGCGGCGAAGAACTGGAAACGCAACGGCGGCGTGGGCGTCACGACCTTCGAAACGCTGCGATGGCTCAACGATGAGGTATCAGTCCCGGTGCTCGGCTGCGTGGTCGTCGACGAAGCGCACTACATCAAGAACCCCGACGCACTTCGCACGCAGAGAACCGCACAGCTCATTGACTCCTGTGAACGAGCAGTTCTGCTCACCGGCACCCCACTGGAGAACCGACTCGACGAGTTCCGCAACCTCGTCGGCTACCTCCGCCCGGACCTCGTGTTGGATGCGAACGAATTCGCGCCGAAGAAGTTTCGCCGCCAGGTAGCGCCGGCATACCTGCGCCGCAACCAAGAAGATGTCCTCACTGAGCTTCCCGAACTCGTTGAGGTCGACGAGTGGATGCCGATGTCGGGCGACGACGCCGCGGCGTACCGCTCCGCCGTGGAGCAGCGCAACTTCATGGCGATGCGCCAGGCGACGATGAAGCACGGACTCAAGTCGACCAAGATGCAACGCTTGGTCGAGATCGTTGAGGAGGCAGAGGCTAACGGCCGCCGCGTCGTTGTCTTCTCGCACTTTCTCGGTGTTCTGAGCGATGTTGTACGGTTTATGCCCGGCCGGGTCTTTGGACCACTGACCGGCTCCGTCGCCGCCAGCCAACGCCAGGAAATGGTCGACGACTTCTCCGCTGCCAACAAGGGGGCCGTGCTGGTCGCCCAAATCGTCGCTGGCGGAGTGGGTCTCAACATCCAGGCGGCCTCGGTGGTTGTGATCTGCGAACCGCAGCTCAAACCGACCACCGAGTGGCAAGCCATCGCACGGGCGCACCGCATGGGCCAGCTCGAATCCGTCCAAGTCCACCGACTTCTGTCCGACGAAGGAGTCGACCAGAGGCTTCGTGAGATTCTGGCCACCAAGAAGGAACTCTTCGAAAGCATTGCCCGCGAAAGCGAAACCGCAGCAAGCGCCCCGGAAGCCTACGACGTCACCGAGGCCGAGCTCGCACGCGACATCATCGCTGCCGAACGCGAGCGGCTTTTCGGTCAATCGGTGAAGACCGCGCCCTCGACAGCACCAAGTGAGCCACCGAAGACGTCGCCCCCGACTGAGAAGCCGACCGTATCTCGACCGGCAACGACCACAACGGAATCTGTCAGACCGACTGCACCAGCGACTCGTCACCGCGTTGTGAGACCTGGACCGCCAGTGCAGAGCTCGACTCGTTCGGAGAGCCGTGAGGACCGACCCCGTTGCGTGGTTCCAGAACGCCTTCAATCACCGGCTCCAACCAGCGATGCGCGGCCGCAGACCTCCAGCTTTGCGCCTCCCGCGCTGCAGAGGTATCCCGTTTTCTCTGAGCCTTTATCACCGATCTCGCAGACACCGGCCGACCGGGTCATCGACAACATCGTTCGCATCGTGGGTGCGGAGGGTCCTCTGACTGGGTGGCGGTTGCACCAGGTCTACCGAAAGTGCGCGACGGGCCGAGAGTCTCACGATGAGTTCTCGCGTCTGCTCAATCGGGCTATTTCAGCTGCTGAGCGGCAGCAGCGCATCGTGTCGGAAAACCCATTGAATCAGTCCGGCAACAAACCACGGACTTTCAGACTGCGGAACCAGTCATCAACCGTCGCACGCGAACTCGGCCCCCGCACGATCGATATTGTGCCTTTGAGGGAGGTGCAGCAGTACTGCCGCACCGTGTCCGCCGGCCAATCGCTATCGGCTGGCGAACTTGTGGAACGGGTGGGCAGGCTGCTCCGCAACAAGCACGTCATGAGCAAGCTTCAGAAAGCGGTGCTCGCGGCCCAGCGCATAGATCAGAAGTCCGCTGGCACACGCTCAGGTGACGCGGTGTGTCCGTCGTGCTTTACGATCCATGCCGGCGAGTGCGTTTGACTACCTTGAAATCTCAGCGCGCAAGCACCGTCGCCCAATGCTCGGCTTGTTCGGCGGCGTCGAGCAGTATTCGAGCCAGCGCTCGTGATTGTTCCGCGGACAGCGGACCATTACCAGCGATGTCAAGGTAGATCTCGACGAAGTCATGAGAGCTGAGTTCTCCGTTGGGGTGTTGAATGGCGGACAGGTGTACGCCGACGTCGTAACCCTCGACGCTTTCCTCGTTGGTATATACGATCCTGTATAGCTCGTCGCCATCCAGCTGCCAGTCGGTGCATCCTGCTGCGCCGTGGGGCAGCGCAGGTCCAACCTGATCGACTGTCGTCATCATCATCCCCTCGTGTTCTCTTGACTGCCCCTGCGCTCAAGCTTCTTGACATCCGCTGCCGCCAGTTGGCGCAGCCTCCATTCGTAGATCGGATCCGCGGCACGGTAGGGGGCGTCGCCATCCAGGACGAGTTCAAAAAGGTCGAGCGTTGCCTTGCCGCGTCTTGCTCTGTCTTTCGCGAGCAGCCGCCTGCGCCACGCCGAGTCGCTGAGCACGGTGGCCAGCCGAATGATCTCGGGATACATAGCTGCGTTGCGGCTCGCAGTGCCCGCGCCTCGTTGGGCTTCATCGGGTTGGAGTTCGGAGAGTCGGAATCCGATCGCTTCCAGCGGTCGCCAGTAGTTCCACCGCTCCACGATGTCGTACGCGTCGGTGACAGATTGCAGAATCGCGGGCCGGCCATGTTGGCGGATGAGACGTTGATGCCGCCGGTGTGCGAGCAGAATATCGGCACGTGAGGCGCCAACGATTTTGACGATCGGGCGGGTTGGGTCGGCACGAAAGGCCGTGCCGTTGAGCCACATGCTGTGGTGGACGCACACCACGTTGTCGTGGGTGGACCATACCTGCGGGAGGAAAATTCGTTGTCCGTGTCTGGACGCGCACAGTGGGCACCCGGGCCCTACCGATTCCACTTCGCGTTGCAACAACTCAGGATAGGCGTCGGTATCGCCCGCAATTCGCAGTTCGGGCAGTGCGAAGGCGAGGGCACGATCGCTCATCGACACGCAAATGGCCAGAGCGGCTCGCACCGTTGGCCCGCGGCGGCTCAGAAGTGCTTCCAGGCGAGCACGGCTGATGCCGTTCGCCTTCGCCAGACGGGCGAGGTATTCGGCAAGCACTTCGTTCGGCAGGGGCCTCACCGGACGGGGAAGTGTTGGGTTGCCGATGCTGGACGTGAGCGTAGTCATGATCGTGACCTACCCGGCCTTGGGGGCGATTGGGTGGCTGGTTGCGGCCTCCGCTGCGTGGTCGATGATGGCTGCGTCGAGTGCCTCACGCGTGATTGCGTCGTCTCCGCTGAGGATGGCCGTGATCGCCGCGACTCGGATGAGATGACTCAGACTGCTGATCGACCCACCCGTTCGTTGGTGTAGGTATTTCGAGTTGCGCGTCAGCGTGCCGTCTCGGTGCTTGTAGAGGCGCAATGCTGATTCCATTGATGCGACAAGCGATTTCCATTCGTCGTTGAATGGAAAGTTTCCCGTCTTGATCAGAACGGACCGTCCTGAGATCTGCCGGCCGCGGACTCCCGTGAACAGCCCGGAGCGCTCCACATTGATGCCCGCATAGACGAATGTGGCGGGCATGTGCTCGCTGAAGTACTTCAGATGATCGGACATGTCCTCGCCGGCGGCACTAGCAAGGTTGAGGTTGTGGATCTCGTCGACAATGACCAGTTCGGTCCGGGCCTCGGTGAGCACGTGGCACACGGCATCGGCGATGTCTGTGGTGTTGTGACGTTGCCGCGTAGGAAGTCCGAGGAAGTTGGCGAACTCTGAAGCGAGCTTGCGGGGCGAGCCTTTCGGCGGTGTCGTGATGTAGACGACAGGTATCCGGCCCTGGCCGGGATACCGGCGGCGTACGTTCTGCTCGTGGATCTTTCCGAGCAACTTTATGGTGGTGGTCTTCCCGCTCGCCCACGGCCCTGACACGATCATGGATCGGCGGGCGCCGCATTCACGTTGATTGAGCAGAGTCAACAGCCGGCCCTGGCGGGTGATGTGGCGGACCGTTGACGTCTCGATGATGACCAACTCCGAGTGGTAGGCCATGCGTCGGTCATCGAATGCGAGCTTCTCCGCACCGGTGAGCGTGCTGTAGTAATCGTGATCGGGTAGGTCAAATATTGCGGGTTTGGCGTCGACGAATCTGCGCCAACCATCAAGCGTTACTGACGGCAGCTGGCGGGGGTCGAGGTCGGGCTCGGCCGCCTGCTCATCGACGGTCATCTTCGAATCACCATGTGTCGGCCTCCTTCTCGGCGTCGAATACGGGTAGTGGGATGACGTCGGCGATATCGTCGTCCTCCGCCGGAGACAAATGGGGCGTCGGCTTTTCCTCTGCTGGTGGCACTGTGGGTGGTAACGCCGCCGCCGCCCGTGTACGCGCGATGGCTCGGCGGTCCTTTGCGGTGCGGCGACGCCGGGTCGCCGGCTCGGGCGCCACGGACGCACGTCCCAAGAGGTCCTCGACTGCGGCCGTGATCGCCTCTTGCGAGGTTCGCTGCTCTCCTCGACTTGTCTCGAGTTGACGTGCATGCTCCCACAGTGACGACCCAAACGGCTGCGGTGCGGTGTGGAGCTGCGTCCAGCAGGCCATCAGGTAGCCCTCGCCGTGGTGGTTGCGAACCCAGATGCGACTGACGTCGTAGGGGTCGTAGTGGACCTGCCACTGCGTGCCCTTGCCGGGTACCCCGGAGATCTCACCCCGCGCAGCGTCCAAGTCGTCGCTGTCGTAGGTCCGGTAGTCGATGGTGATGCCTGCGGCTGTCACCGTCCGGTACAGGCTGGGTAGGAGTGCGATGTATTGGTCGGAGGTCAACGGCGCGGGGATATATCCGCTGACGGCGAGCATGGACGCATACTTCTCGTTCGGGGTCAGCTTTCGTTGCGGGTTCAAGGGGTCCCGCAGTCCATCGTGGGGTCTGTTCTGCCAGGCGACGACGATCCATTCGTCCAGCAGATCCTGAAGCTCTTGCAGCGAGAATACTGCGTTCTGCTCGGCGTTCTTGCCTCGGTTCTCGACCGATGATCCGAGGTAGCCCGTGACGTATTGTGCGAAAAGGGTTTTGACCGATCCCAGGGTGCGTTCGACGATCGGCTTATCGGTAGGCTCGTCCTTGTGTGCAGGCTGCATGCTGATCCCGAGCGATCGGCATGCAGAGCGGAAAGTGCTGGACAGATAGACGGCGCCGTTGTCGTACACGATGTTCTCGGGAACGATGACGGGGCGGGCAGCAGCGTGCTCGAGTCTGTGGTCGACAGACCGCAGTACGTGGTAGGGCAGGACCGAGTTCGACATTCGGACGGCATCGATCCATCCTGGCCGCATCGGTTCCGGCGTCATCGATTTCGCGACAAGAAGGGATGCGTCTACTGCCTTCGTCGTAGGTCGGAGAACCGCCGCGACGATTGTGCGCGTCGCAGCGTCGACGAGGCCCGTCAGCTCCACCCGACCCCTCACCGACTCATCGAGCCGGATGCCGACATCGAACGGCGTGGTGTCGATTTGCATCCACTCCCCGGGACGGCTCGCGACGACCTTACCGAACACGCCGTCCGGCTGATGGTTCTTCGTCTGCCGGGTTCGTGCGGATCCAGTGGCGTGACGCGCTTGGGGGAGCTGTTTCATCAACCGATGAAACGTGGTGTGAGAAGGTAGTTTCACTCCGTCGCCGAACTTGTCGACCACTCGCCGGTCCACGTGCCACTTCATGGCAATCTCTGTGCGCGTCGACTGCAATTCGTTCTCGTTCAGCACCTCCAACAGCACGCCCACGTAGCGACTATCGACCCGACGGGTTGGCGAGCGCCTACGGTGAAGACGGCCGTCAACCAGCCCGGCAACGCCGGATCGTTCGTAACGCCGACGGAGTTCTTGAAAGTACTTCAGGCCCAATGGCGTTCCAGCGGCATCAAGTTCGGAGCATTTGTTGCGTTCTCGCTGTCCGAGTGATGTCGATCGAATGTCGTATCCGTTGCGCGGAGTGGTCTGCGGCGGTAAGCCGACTGGTATCCCGTCGACCACTTCGGAGATGTGGTGCTCGAGCCAGAGGACGCGCTCCTGGACCCGCCTCGGCAGCGCGGAGAAGTAGTCGGGTGGGATTGGGCGGCGACGAACGCTGGGGGATAGGACGTCGAACGAATTGTCCGCGAACAAGTCCGCAATCTTGACTGCTGCGAGCTGACCGTCCTCGCGACGTAGCTTCGCTATCATTCCGTCGATCGCCACCAGCTCGCAGAACTTGCCGTCGTAGCGACAAAAGTCGCCGATGGCGATTCTGGCCGGCTCAGCAGTCATCGTGTGGCCAACCGGATCAGCGTATGTTCACCGATCGGCGCCGAGTCGACATCGACGTCGATCTCGTGTGTCCAAAGCAGGTGATAGAGAGTGGGTAATACCAATATCGGTTCGCCCGCCGCGAGGGCGGCTTCGCCGATTGTCTTCGGGCTGTTGACCAGTAGCGAGGTCAGGTTGGTAACGACGTCCTGCCGTCGATTTCGCGGGTTCCGGTAGCCGGCGAGCCAACGCAAGTTCGCGGCTCGGATCGGAGGCTGATCTCCAACACGGCGGTAGGTCCACCCAGTACGCCCGCACAGCGCAATGGTCGATTCGAATGCCTCGCGAGCGTCACCGTCCACGAGTTGGTCTGGTCGAACATCCACGACGACGCCGTCGCCGGATCTGGTTCGGAGGAACACATCAGGTGTGTGCTGCCGCTGTTTTCCTGCGACCGAAACGAAGCGAAAAGCAAAGGGCTGTACGGATATTCCGATGATGTCTGGATCGAAGTCGGCCGCTATCAGAAAATCCCGTTCAACCCACGATTCGAATGAGATGTGCGACTCTGTAGTCGAGCACCACCACTCGCCGGTGAAGTTTTTCTGCCCCTTGTACGTCGAGGATTTGCGAATCGGCGCGCATTTCTCGAACTGCACCGACCACAGCTCGTCGGCCGGAATTTGAGCGACAGGTTCACCCTCAGCGGGCCGGTAATCAATCAGCTCGCTGTTTCGAATCTGCGCCGCCGCGCGCCCATGGGTGGGCACGTCTTTGATCGTATGGCCGAGATCGGCGAACTAGTCGTCCGACACGCCTGAATTGCCCGATATGGAGAGCCGCATCCAAATGACCGGCGATGCCCATCCACTGTCATGCTCCAATGCGGCGGTAACCCTCACCAGGCTCAGTCGGCGTTCTCCGCGAACCGATACTGCGGAGCCAGTACCTGTACGGCGTCTGCCACACCGTCGGGATAGTTGCGAGCTCGCTTGGGGTCTGGACGGGGACCAACCGACTGTGCCTCGTACAGCGACACTGCAGCCTCAGTCATGCGAATTGCGTTTCCAAAGGAGTCGAGAGTGATCGCCAGCAGTGGCGTGTCGTCGAGTTCTTCGTCGTTGAGCACGTATCCCATCAGCCACTTGAATCCGTGAACGAACCCCGAGCCCAGTGAGTAGAAGCTCTTGGCGCTACGTGGGTGCATCACGGCGTCCAACTCGGCGTCAGCCTTGCGTGGTAGTTGCTCGTCCATCCAAATCTCTGCGCCTTCAACCAATTTGAGAGGTCCGCCGCTTGGCCCGGTTATATGCTGGGCGGATAACGCCGCGATCTTGGCCTGCCGGGCAGCCACCCGTTCGCGCCGCTTCTCAAAATTAGTCAGATCGACTTCAGCCAGTGGGTCTGCTCGCGCTGCCAGAGCCTCAGCCTCAAGCCTCTCGAACTCTTCTTGCCGGCCACGTTCAGCCTTGAGGAATCCGTAGCAACGGCGAATTCGTTCATCCGTGTCCGTCTCGGAAATCAGCCAAATGGTCTTGGCCGACGATTCCATCGCAATACGGCACAGCGCCGCCGTTGCCGACGTTCGGATTTGCCCCTGTGTGAGTGCCAGCGCAATCACCTCGGCCGCCGCCGCAAGATTTTCGCATGCGTTCATGGTCGGATAGAGCGCCGTCGAGCTAACCAGATTCGTTTCATCCTCGAGTATGACTGCCGCATCGTCGAATGCGAGGCGGCTCTCGCGATGGATCGGATTGGGCCGCAGACCCCACGACAGAAGATCTTTCGCTCGTTTGGCGCGTTCACCGATGAGCCCAAGAAACATCGCTCGCATGAGCCCGTGTGCGCCGTCAGGGTACGCAGCCTTAAGCTTGTCCCAATCCACCTCCGAGAAGTCAGGCCGCGAGGCGGGGCCGCCTGGAGCGGCCGGCGGTGGCATTTTGATGCCGAAGGCCTCCGGACCGGGATCGGTCTCGGGAACCGTAAGTCGACGTTGCTTTTCGCGCTCTTGCCGGCGCCGCTTCGCCGCCATACGGTCACCACGCTTGGCCATCTGCCCGCCCTTCACCTATTCCGCCGCAGAACAAGCCCTCACAATAGGTCTCGGGTCCGACAAGGCCACCGGCCTATACGACCCAAACCGTCACAGTGACTAAACACGAGGGTGCCGGTGATGTCATCATTGACAACGTGGTTAGACGCGTCAGCCTGATCCTGAGCGAAGCCGACGAAGCGGTGATATCCCCATACCTCAGTCAGGATTCGCCCGCGGCGGAAGCTCTGCGACGATGGACCGCGCGGCAAGGGTGGATCTCAGCCGAAATTCCAATGGAAGCCGACGTGCTTCGTGCGCTGCTCAGGGCCGGGGCAGACGCACTGTATGAACAAGCCCTCGATGTTGGCTATGCCAAACTGGCCTCGGACTTTGCTGAGCTCTCTGCTGACGCGGATAGGCGTGCCGCCCGGGACCGCCATGCGCAAAGGATCCACGACAGCAATGAGGGCGGAGCGTAACCGCCACACGAGGGGGCTAATGGAGAAATCCCGACCCGACTAATACGTCACAGTGACGAATTGGTCGGGCCCGCGGACTTAACGACCGAGGGGGCGAACCTCGGGCGGAAGCTGATCACGCCACCGGCGCGGAAGCGTCACGAGATGCGACATCCAGTAGGCGAAGGAGCGGAAAGGATCATGCGCTGATTCTCGAACTAGTGAAAAAGTCGGAGATCAACTGCAAAACGACACGGACACGGACATCGATCGACCCCGTCGCGACGCGCACCGGGACTATCGCCAGCTCGACAAAGTGCCGATAAGCCACATTATGTCAACTTACTGACGCTGTGTTGATCCGCTGAATTTTCGTGTTCTGCCCCTGCCCCGCGCCTCAGCGGTGAACCGTGGATGCATCGAAACGCCTCGAGGGGCGAGAATTCAGCGAGTGCCGATCAACACCGGCGCATCGGCGACCACGCGGGGCGGAACCCTCGTCGGCGGCGCCGGTTGAACCTCCAGAACGGATCCCGAGGACAGATCTCCAACTACGTAAGGCGGAACGTTTCCGGGCGGATCCGGCTGAACCTCCAGAACGGCTCCTCCGCTTGGCAGCCTGAGGTCGTCGGGATTGATGCAGGCGCCGTTGCGCATGACGCCGCCGGCGTGCTCGCAGCAGTAGTCCGTCGGCATGTCCCGCTCCAGACATGATGCGAAGTCGGATTCTTTGTAGTCGGCATTCGCGACGGCGAGAGCCCCGAATGGGGCGGCCGCGAGGGCAAGCACACCTGCGGACATGGCGGCACGCATGATCCAACGCGAAGGCGAGGAAACTGTGATGGGGTGTTTCATGGTGATGACTCCTTGAGTTGTGTCGCGGCGTCCGGCGGAAGCCGCTTCTAGGTGATGGACG
Source organism: Mycobacterium sp. 29Ha (assembly GCF_032883055.1). Lineage (NCBI taxonomy): Bacteria > Bacillati > Actinomycetota > Actinomycetes > Mycobacteriales > Mycobacteriaceae > Mycobacterium > Mycobacterium sp. 29Ha. The sequence goes on along the minus strand of NZ_JAMQTI010000022.1, from coordinate 72,149 downwards.
CAAGTGTCTGACGGGCGGCGTGCTTTTGTAATCGCCGCGAAGCCAGAGTCCACGCCCAAAAGGAAAGGTTTACCTATCCGGCCGGTAAGGAGCGCTGGGAATCAATTGACCGGCCGCGGACTCCTTCCCTACCGTGACCTCGGCGGCGGATTGTCGCGTTGACCCAGGCGCGCGCATTGAGCCCGGGACCAAGTCCCCGGCCTGCCAAACGATTTCACCGTTTACGCGATGGACATTCTGGGTGAGCCCGGTGAAGGCATCCAGTAGGAGGCGATGTTGCGCCCCGCTGATTCTGCGAGCTGCATCGACACATTTGTTGACGGCTTGCGGCTACGCAATGTGCGGCTGGTCGGGCTTTCGTAGGAGGTGGCTTGCCACCCATACCGCGGCGCGACTCCCCGACCGATTGGTGACGGTCACCCCAATTGACCCGCCGGCACGGTGACTCGCCTCTGTACAAAGTTCTGGCGAAGTCTCGCGCTTGTCTCGCCGGGGCCATATTCCGATCGAGCCGCCGCGCCGCGGCATGGATCACGGGTCACCCGGTTACGGGCGGCCCTGTCGGAGGGCGCACGGATTGTTCATGGCGTGTCGCTGTCCATCGGCTCGCGTTCGAACACCAACGCGGTGTTTGATCAGGACGAAATCTCGGCGGCGAGTCGACCGAGCGTGTCGGTCAGCTGATCCTCGGTCACGAGCGGGAACTTCACCTTCTCGAGCAGCTTTTTGTCGGTGACCTTGGACCAGTCGTAAGTATGGCGAACCAGCGTCTCATTAGGACCTTGCGGTTCCAGCTCCCACAGCCACTCCCACCCGGGAGGCTCGGTGCCCGCGGGCGCGGTCTTCCAGGCCAGCAGCTTGTCTTTCACGTAGCCGGACACGTGGTTATCAGTTTTGTACTCGCCACCCATATGGTCACCCTGCATGTTCATCGTGAAGACTTCGCCGACCTGTTTGATCCGATCGGCATGGTCCACACTGCGGATGAACCCAGAGCCATCGAGCACCTGGTGCCGCTCCGGATTGGAGAGTACGTCGAAGATCGCATCGACTGGCGCCTCGATGGTTCGTTCCACGGTGACCTTCTTGTTGTTGCTCATACCTTCACACTGCCCAAAACTGCCCGATCCCACACGTTGCGATCACCCCGATTCGCTACTGCTCAATGTCCGTGGGGCCGGGCTCCATGCCTGCCGGAGGTAGCAGCGTCGGATAGTGGCACACCCGATTGCCGCCCGCGCGCTTCGCCTCGTACATCGCCATGTCCGAGGTGCGGATCAGATCGTTGATGAGCTGGAGATTGTCTCTCGCTGAGTCGGTCTCGAGCGGGGCGCCCGCTGTACCGATACTCGCCGTCACCGGTAACGGAGTTCCGTCGATGGCCTGGCGTAGTCGCTCGGCCATCTTGGCTGGATTCGGAGCGGTGTCGATGTCGGCGACCACGAACTCTTCTCCACCTACCCTGCCGATCACCGCTGTGGGGCGGCAGTTCTCACGAAGCGCCGTGCTGACGTCGACCAATGCCTGATCGCCTGCGGCGTGACCGAGGGTGTCGTTGAGTTGTTTGAAGTTATCGAGATCGAGCATCGCCATCACCACGTAGATGGCAGCGGGGCCCTTGTGGAGCATCATGAGTTGGTAGACCGAGTTCTGGAACGAGCGCCGATTCAGCAGCCCGGTGAGCGAATCACGGTCAGAACCCTGCAAGTCTGTTCGCAATGTGTGCACCAACGACAGGATTCCGAACGGTACACCGATATTCAGCGATGCCAACGTGACCAGCGTTGCGATTGTCAGCGCGACGTCACCGGTGGTGGCGATCAGCCGGGATGCCATGATCGCCGCGCACAGGGTGGCCACACCGAGGTTCGCGACCACGAAGCCAGTCGTGTGGAAGTAGGCGGCGAAACCACCGATGACGGCGAAGGTCGCACACGCTCCCAACCCCGAGTACGGGTTTGAGAAGGCAAAGCACGTTGCCGCGATTGCCACCGTGGCCATCGCCGAAAAGATGACGGACTGCCGGCGTGTGGGCCAACGAAGCAACCAGAGGAAACCACCGGCCACGGCGACCACAGCCGCAGCGATGGCAAGCGCGACCCTCACGGGATTGTCCGGACCGAATGGACTCCAGATCATCACGATCGGAAGCGCAGCCGTCGTCACGGTGAAGCCAAACGTCGCGCGGCGCCAGAGCATCTGAAGCCCGCGTTCATTCAGGTAAGCGCTGAGCCAGTCGTACTGATCCGGTTGCTTCAACCATTGCCCAGCCGATCGGGCCATCGCTCACCCCCGACCAAAGTCGACCCCCAGCGATGGCTTGCTACCCGGGCGGCGATCGATATCGGCGCTACGAGCACGGTTGATCGTGGAAGGCGGTCGGACTGGATGATGACAGCGTATCGGTCCGCAATCCCCGGATGGACGGCAACGTGCGATACCGCCAGGCAAGCACAGGCGTCTGCTAGTCGGTTATGCCGCGGATGGATGAATACAGGCGGAGTACGAACTGGCGCCGGGAGTGCTCGTCACCCGCAACGGCGGTCACACTCCAGGACACAGCATCGTGCGCCTCGCGTCCGGTGGTGACGCACTCACGTTCGCCGGTGACTCGGTGTTCGCGCCGGGGTTCATAATCTCCAGTGGCACAACGGGTTCGAACACGATCCGGAGGAGTCCGCCCGCGTCCGTATCGAGCTGTTGCGCGAGCTGGCCGCGACGGGAGAGGCGATGGTGGCCACCCACCCGCCATTCCCTTCCGTCTGCCATGTGGCGACCCACGGCGACGTCTTCCGCTGCGTTCCCTCCTCCTGGGACTACTGACCAATCGTTGGACCAGCGCCGACGTGAGTCGCCGAAGCGTCCTCACGTCGGCGCCCCATCGCAACGGCGGCACATCCGGCGGCCGCCGCGGTGAGGACGTGCCAGGCGCCGTGGAACTGCCACAGGCTCTCGGGCCGGCACAGCGGGGACCCGGAACGGCCTGCCGCGTAGGCAATCAGGGCGACCGCGAGAATCCCGGCCGCAACCATCCACAGTCGCCAATGACTGCGGACGCTTCGCACGAGACCCGCAACGCACACCACTCCGAAGGCGATGATCGGCCAGTCGTGCGCAGGACCTGCCCATGTCGGCTGCGGCCCGTGATAGACGAAGCTGCCCAGGCCGACCGCGATGATAACTACTCCCGCCGCTGAGGCCAGCGCTCCCCTGCCCCGCATCGCCCAGCACAGCACCACCACCCCCGTCGCTACGTAAGCGAGGCTGGAAACTGCGAGAACAGGTTGGGCCAACGCGTGGTCCGCGACGCGCTCACAGTCCGACTGCCCGATACCCGCGAGAGCCACCAACACGTGCATGACGAATCACGGTAACCGGCCCGGCTTGCGCTAAAAGAGATCCGGCGTCTTCGGTGGGACGTCGTCGAGAAATGCGCTGATCATGGGTACCAACAACTCCGCCTCACCCGACACACCGATGTGCGACATCGCAGGCAGGACCACCAGCCGCGCGTCAGGGGCCTTCTGCAACACGCCTGTTGCCGCGGCCTCCTCGTCGCCTCCACCGCGCAGCTTGAACATGGCCAGAGCGTGTTCGAGCATCACGCCATCCGCGTCGCCGACGATGACCATCGTCTTGGCCGAGATCGCGCGCATCTCGTCTTCGGTGATCTGCTGGTCGTCAATGTTCAGGACCTTCATCTTCTCGAGGTAGGTCTCGAACGCCTTGGCATCCGGCGTGTGCGCCTTGAACGCCGTCTCGACGGGTGTACCCGCGAAGTCGCCAGCAGTCAGTTCCGCAATGGATTCGGACACCGCCGGATACCAACCTTCCTTGCGGAAGGTCGCCGACAGCGACACCAACTTGTTCACGATCGAGGGGTGGCGGATCGCCAGTTGCAGCGCCACTCCGCCGCCCTGTGAATAACCCATCACGTCCGCGCGCTGGACTCCTAAGGCGCGCAACAACTCCGCGGCGTCATCGGCGAACTGCTCGTACGACATCTCACGTGGCGTATCCGGTGTCCGGCCGTGTCCCTGTTGGTCGAACACGATCACTGTGCGATCCCTCGCGAACGCCTCAACCCATGCGGGCATCGAATCGGCGCCCATGAACGCACCGGGGATCAACAACAGGGGCGGCTTCGAGCCGACGAGCTCGCCGTATACCTCGTAATAGAGATCCAGCCCGTTGATCGGTAGCTGTCCACCGCGTGCCGGCTTCGTTCCCATCGTTCGACCTTCCGTCCCGTGTCGATCTCCTGAATGCAGACCGCCGAGTTTGGCCAAACTCATCGTCGACGACAATTGCCCTGGATACTTCTCAGAAGTTCAAGATCAGGGGGCCGTGATGCGCAAGCCATTCCACTGGGGGGCCGTCGCCATGCTGTCCGCTGCGGCTGTCGCGCTGACGGCTTATGCGCCCGCAGCGGGCGCGGACCCCTACACCCCGGCTCAGACCCGGGACAGCGCGGAGTTCGCGATCGCCGACGGTTACATCACCATGCAGGCGGTCTGCACTCCCGACCTCTCCCCTGTCTTCGAATCCGTCACCTGGGATTCGCCCGGATTCACACCAGAGGGCGGCACCGGCATGATTCATGACGCCAATCCGGACCTCGGCGGCCACTTCCAAGCCACATGGAGCGGCGAAAACTGGTCCGTCGAGTACCAGTTCTGCTGAAACACGCAGCACAATGCCCAATCGACCGTCGCCGAGCGTCACCTCTGTACCGTGACGACCGTGAATTCCACTCGTCTGTCTTCCACCCTCGCGTTCGCAGGCATTGCCGCCGCGCTCGTGACCACCCTCGCTGCGTGCGGCTCGGACTCCGAACCCGAAGCTTCATCTGCGACGTCGTCTGCCGCTGACCCCGCGGACCTGTACTCGGTCGAATCCAACATGCCGGCTCAACCGGCACCCTCGGCAGCAGCCACCACGTGCCCGACCGTGGCCCCCACCGGCGGCACTCCCGAATGGACGGTGAACGGTGCTACCGGCAATGTCGCGGTCACCGGTTCCACGGACACGACGGCTCCAGAGGTGAAGGTGGGCACGCCGTTCAGCGTGACCGAGACCCAGGTGCAGACGTTGCAGGCAGGTGACGGGCCCGTGGTCTCACCCACGGCGACGGTTTCGGTCTGCTACATGGGCGTCAACGGGCGTGACGGGTCGGTATTCGACAGCAGCTACCAGCGCGGCGCGCCCGAGCAGTTCCCGCTCACCGGCGTCGTCCCTGGCTTCCAGAAGGCCATCGCGGGACAGAAAGTCGGATCCACGGTGGCCGTCGCGATGACGTCAGCCGACGGCTACGCCGACGGTCAGCCCTCCGCCGGGATCCTGCCGGGCGACACGCTCGTCTTCGCGATCAAGATCCTCGACGCCGCGGGCTAGACACGAGTCAGCGCCCGGTAGCGCCGTCTATCTGCTCACGCAGGATGTCGGCGTGACCGGCGTGCCTGCCCGTCTCCTCGATCATGTGCACCAGGATCCATCGCATCGTCGGTGCCGACTGCGGTCGTGCTGAGCGTGGCGCCGGCATTTTCAGGTCCTCGCACGCATCGATCACCTCGTTCGCGCGGGACACCGCGTCCCGGTACGAGTTCAGCACGCTCTCGACGGTGTCCTCGGGCGTCGGCGCAAACGTCGTACTCCAGTCGCTGACGTCCTCCCCGAGGAAGTAGAACCGCTCGACAAAGCTCACGTGTTTCACCAGGCCCAGCACGCTTGTCCCCGATGGGACCCCGGCTGTGCGCACCTGCGGCTCCGGCGCTCCCTCCAGGTTGGAAATCATCGCGCGGCGCAGGTAGTTGAGGAACTCCACCAAGGTCGCCTTCTCCCCTTCGGCGGGCCGCGGAGGGCGGTGGTCGGTCTTGTCGGACATCGGCTTCCCCTCCTATGCGCCACGATCCAGGCGAGTGGCCGTTATCGTATGCCGGTGGAAGGCACGCCATTCGGTCGTTACCGGCTGATCGAGTTGCTGGGTCGCGGCGGGATGGGCGAGGTCTGGCGCGCGTACGACAGCCAGATCGATCGCGTCGTAGCTCTCAAGATGCTGCTCCCCAATCTGAGCGATGACCCCGAGTTCGAGCAGCGATTCCGCCGCGAGGTTCGTGCCGCCGCCCGGTTGGACGACCGCCACGTCGTACCGATCTACGACTTCGGTGAAATCGACGGTCGGCTGTTCGTGACGATGCGGCTGATTCCCGGCACCGACCTACACAGCCTGCTCGATGACGGGCCGCTCGAACCGCCACGTGCGGTGGCGATCATCGAGCAGATCGCCGCTGCGCTTCATGCCGCACACCAGACAGGCCTCGTTCACCGCGACGTGAAACCGTCGAACATCCTGATCGACGAGAACGACTTCGCGTATCTCATCGATTTCGGGATCGCCCGCACCGCCGAGGACGGGGTGACGCAGACCGGTGCCGCGATCGGCACGTGGGCATACATGGCACCGGAGCGCTTCAGCGCCGACCAGATCAACCCCAGCTCCGACATCTATGCGTTGGCCTGCGTCCTGTACGAGTGCCTCACCGGCCAACAGCCGTTCCCCGGCAACACCTTTGAGAAGGTCGCCAGCGGCCACATCTTCACCCCACCGCCCAGACCGTCCGAGGTCAGCCGAACCATCCCGACCGCTTTGGATGTCGTCATCGCCACCGGCCTGGCCAAGCAGCCCTCGGAGCGCTATGCCAGCGCCGTCGATATGGCCTCTGCCGCAAGGGAAGTCATCACCCGGCCGAAGCCTACGCAGGTGCCCGCGCCTACCGCATCTCCCACCTTGAGCCACAGCGCACCCTCAAGCGCACCAATGCCTGCCCAGCAGCCCTGGGCGCAACCACCACCCCACAGCGCACCGATGTTTTCGTACCCGCCCGTCAGCACACCCCACATGCAGGTGCCGACAGCGGCGCCACCGAAGCGTCGGGGACGAAACCGTGGGCTTCTGGTCGGTGCGCTGGTGTTCATCACCACCCTGATCGTTGTAGCCGGTGTCATCGCCATCGTCGAATTCACTCAGGGCGACAAGCCTGATGCCGGCGCGCCGTCCGCATCACCCAGCGGTGGCGAATTCTTGGGCACCTACACCGCCGACTACGGACCGGGCACCGACCTCGAAGGCAAACCGGTGCCGAATGCACCTGCCACAACCAGTAATTGGGGCGTCCGCTCCGAGTGCGGAGCCAGCGGTTGCGTTGCGACCGCCGCCAACGTCAGCGGCGCCGGAATGGCGTTGTTGTCGAACCTGACCTTCGATCAGCTGGGCGGAACATGGGTCGCTGTCGGCCTGGCCTCAGCGCAGTGCACCGGTGAGCAACCCGAAGAACTCTGGGTGGTGTTCACGCTCCAACCGAACCCCGACGGCACGCTGTCCGGCGAGACCATCAGGGCCTCCGCGAACGGCGCATGCGCGGCCAAACGCACCGTGAAGTTCACTCGCACCGGAGACCCCGACCCCAACAAGGTTCCCGATCCCGCGGTTCTTCCACCTCGGGTCGTCAGCCCGGCCGAAGCGCTGCACGGCAACTACCAGCAGACGACGACGTTCACGAACGGCAACCTCGTACGTGGAAAGGTCCTCTCCGCCAACACCTACTGCCTCCGCACCGGCGATCGGTGCATGAGCCTGTTCCATGCGGTCGACGGGGTCGTCACATTGATTTTCAAAGACGACAAATGGACGCGCAACGAAGCAGGCGCGACGACATGCCCCGGCGGCGGTACAGCGCAATCGACGATCACCGCCGACTATCCGATGCCTCCACAGTTGGACGACCCGATAGCGCTACTCACCGGCCGCGGACGCCAAACCATATCGGCAGGCGGGGCATGCGCCGGCGGCGGCGATTTCACCGACACGTTCGAACGCACCGGCGACAACTAGCAGCGACTCGCCCGTCGGAGCGCTGATCACAGTTGTGAATGGCAAATATCGGTCCGGGCGCGAAAAGCGCTACGCCGGCGACGGCCCGCCGGCCGTTGTAGTCCATCCCCCGATCATGCCTTGTGCGAATTAAACCGCGAGAAGGATCTGGAGACCGGACTGGGCAGCAGCCCGCGTCGTCAACAAGTAAGCTAGGCTAGACATAACGCACAAGAGCTAGTCGATGTGTCAGCGTTTGGGCCCGGCTGGACGTCGTTATGTTAACGATCATTCTTAGCAGTGCTTTCTACGAGCGCGGCGACGTCGCGCGTGTTCTGAGAGGTGTTCGAGTTGAAGTACAGGGTCGGGGCCCTCATGTCGGTAGTTCCTGCTGCGGTGGTGTTGGCCGCCCCCGCTGTGGCGGACGAAGACGAGTTCGTACGGTCGATGCAGACCACCTATGCGTTTCTCACCGATCAGCAGCTGCGGACCGAGGGCGCAAAGATCTGCAGCACTCTTCGCAGCGGCACACCCGCATCGGACGCAGTCGTCATGGTGCGAAACGATCTGGGCGTATCGATTTCTGCTGCGGGCGAAATCGTCAGCGCCGCGGTTGTTCAGCTCGACTGCTGACAACGCGCGAACGTCAACTCCGGCCGAGCCACTTCTTTGAGCTGGAGTTCTCCTGCATTGCAGGCTATTACAGCAAGCGCCCATGGTGTTGCGATCCGGTAGATAGTCGCTGATCCACGCTGATTCGTGACGTCGCCGATTTTCTGAGACGGGAATTCTGTGCCGACGCACTCGGTTGGCTCGTATTGCATCGGTCAGTGTTCGACTCGGTGTCCGACGAACGAAGAGTGTGTCCCGCCGTAATCGATAGCGGCAGGGACTGATTGGAGTGGCCAGAAATGGACTCGAAGCACGTGAAGTTCATGTTGGCGACGGCCGGTGCCGGCGCCGTGCTTGCGGCCGGGGTATTGACCTTCGCGATAGGTGACGTGAATGCGGCTGTCCCCCAGCCGGTTCCGTCTGGTGCCGGGATCACCACCGGTCAAACAGTCACGGAGACGACGGCACCGCCGTCACCGGAGACTTCGGTGGCAGTTCCACCGATCACCACGGCGCCCTACAACATTCCCACCGGCGAACCGCAATAGCGCCCTGGCGCGCCCACGGGTATAGCTGCGGGCGTCCGACATACGTGGGAAACTCGGTGACATGAGTGGAGCGCGGCGCTGGGTGTTGAGTGTCGTGTGCTGCACGCTCGCGATTGCCGGTGCCGTGGCCGGCGTCGGCGTCGGCGTCGCATGTGCGCAACCGGCGCCGATCGAACCCGTCGTACCGCAGATCCCGGGTGTCGTGACAAGCATCGTGACCGCAGACGGGCCGTTGCCGGCGTCTCCTCCGCCTCCGCCGGGCGCGCCGTCCGTGCCTGCCTAGGATTCGTACGCCCCACACGAGGCCACTACCCTGAACCCCGTGGCGAAGGTGGTATCGGTCAACCTGGCTCGTGTCCGCGCAAATCCAGATGCGCCGTCGAGGCAGACAGGTATTGACAAACGCGCGACCGACGAGGCCGTCATGGTACGAGCGCCGGGCCCGATGCGCGGTGGCCTCGGTAGCGGTCTTCTCGGTGACAGCATCGGTAACCAGAAGCTCCATGGCGGCGACGACCAAGCCGTCTACGCCTACGCCCGCGAGGATCTCGACGAATGGCAGACCCGCCTCGACCGCCCGATCTCCGACGGGATGTTCGGTGAGAACCTGACCACATTGGACGTAGAAGTGACACGGGCACGGATCGGTGAACGCTGGCGTATCGGGACGGGCGGACTGGTGCTCGAGGTGTCTGCACCGCGAACTCCATGCCGAACCTTCTCCGCGTTCCTCGATATCGACGGATGGATGAAAACTTTCACCGCCACCGCGAAACCCGGCGCATACCTGCGAGTCATCTCGCCGGGAACGGTGCAGGCCGGCGACACGATCGTGGTCGAAGATCGGCCGGACCACGACGTGACGATCGAAATGGTGTTCCGCGCCAAAATGTCGGAGCCCGACCTGCTTCCGCAGCTATTGGCCGCCGATGCGCTCTCCGCCGAGCTCAAGAACTATGTGCGCCGCCGCCTGACGCCAGCCCCACCGATGCACAACGCGGGGCCGGACGGCTAGGTCATCGATCTAACCTATTCGGATGCAGCCGGTTTGGGCCGGCGACGCGTCGCACCCCACAGTCCGACCCCGATGCCGACGACGGCTCCGCCGAGACCGATGAGCTGCTGAGAGCGGGACATCTCGTTGTGCACCCGCAACCCGCCCAGTAGGTCGGACGCATCAGCGCCACCCGATGCGAGAAACCAGCCACGGGTGTCCTTACCGCGCACCGCGGCCGTCATCATCAACCCGCCGATGAGCGCATCGCGGTAGCCCATCGAGTGCAATAGAAGCTGTGCCGTCGGGGCCGGCTCGCCGGAATCTCCCCACAGCTTGTTGGCCCGGAGCGGATCGACGAGAAACGAGATGCCCGACGCGAGGCGAATACCGCCCACGACCAGAGCTGCGCGGTCCAAAGACATGGCGTGCAGCCTATGGGAGGACAAGACTGAGCAGATGCGAATTGAGATCGTGGTGTTCGACGGATTCGACGCCCTGGACGTCGTTGCGCCGTGGGAGATCTTCGCCCGGGCGTCGACCATCGATCCCGTCCTCGATGTCGCCCTGGTCCGCGTCGACGGTCCCCCCGTGGTGTCCGCCGCGGAAGGCCTGCAACTGCACGTCGCCGACGAGTTGGGTTCCCCGGACGCATTGTTCGTGCCCGGTGGCAGCTGGGTGGGGGGAACGGACACCGGCGTGCCACGCGAGATTCGGCGCGGCACACTGCCGCGCGTCATCGCCGATATGGCGGGTTCGGTTCGGTGGGTGGCGTCGGTGTGCACGGGCGCACTTCTGCTCGGCGAGGCCGGAATCCTGGGCGGCCGCAACGCCACCACGAACCCCGCAGCGCTGGATGAGCTTTCGAAATATGGTGCGGTCCTCCGGGATAGCCGTGTCGTCGACGACGGCACCGTGGTCACCGCCGGCGCGGTGACCTCCGGTATGGACCTTGCGCTGTGGCTCGTACAACGCGAAGTCGGTGAAGCCGTCGCGACCAGGGTCGCGCAGGCCGTCGCCTACCCCACGCCGACGGACGTCTGGCGGCAACCCGATCAGAGGCCGAACTGATCGTCGATGATGCCGAGCCAGATTTGTGCCGCGTCCATGGCGACCTTCTCGCTGATGAACGCGTGCTGACTGCCGGTGTATATGTCACGAAACGCTCGTTCGAGCCGGCTGCCTTCGCGGATCGAACTCGTGCCCGCAACCAGATGCGCCCATTCCGCGCACTCCCGGGAGACATCGGTCGCGTAGACGGCGGCGACGCGCATGTCGGCGCGCAATGCAGGTGTCAACGCCTCCCCCGATGCGACGGCAGCCTCCGCGGTGGTGAACGCGTCGATCACCAACAGTCGCGCAGCACGCCACGCCGCGACATGGTGCGCGAGGCCTTTCTGGAACGTGGGCCGACTGGCCAGCGACGCCATGTCGCTCATCCGGAACTTGGTCGCCGCGAGTTCCTGGACGTCGTCGAGCATGCTCTTCGCGACACCCAACGCCCACGACGCGTGACCTGCGGCCGTGACGGGCATGAGCCCCATGCGGGTGGCCGGGGACGCGCCCCGCAGCGCGTCACGCGAAAACAAGGCGAACGTCCGGTACTCGGGGACGAAAAGGTCTTGCGCGCTGTAGTCGTAGGACCCGGTGGCCTTGAGCCCCTGCACAAACCAGCCGTCGTTGAAGGTGATCTGCTCGCGAGGGATCACCGCCACCCTCATGTCTGGGACACCTTCACTGATCCAGCGCATCTCGCCGTCGTCCATCGGGAAGAAGCCTGCCGCGACGTATTCCGCATGCCCGGTCCCCGAGCCGAAGCTCCACGCCCCGCTGAGCGTGAAGCCGCCGTCGACCGCCGTTCCCTGCCCGTTCGGGAAGAACTGTCCACCCATCGTCACGCGGTTCTGGTTGTTGGTGAACACCTCCGCGAAGCCTTCGTCGGGCAGGTAGGCCGCCGCGGCGAAGGACGACGGGAGATTCGCGATGCCGACCCACCCGAAGGAGCCGTCCTGCCAGGCCATCTCGATCCAGGTCTCGATCATCTCGGCGAACGACGGTTCCACTCCCCCGGCCTCCACCGGGTTGAACGCTGTCATCAGCCCGCTGGCCCACATCTGGTCGACGATCGCCGGTGTCAGGGTGCGTGCCCGCTCGGATTCGGCGGCCTGCTCACCTACGAGTTCGCGCATGCCTCGTGCGAGCCCGACAACTCGGTCGGCCGCGTCGATTGTGGACGTCATGTGGTGACCTTAACCGGACAACCGGCAATTTCGATACCCAACGACGCGTAATTTTTCCGGGCCATAGACTTCGCACGTGGACCTGCCACGTCTGACCATTCCCGCCCTGCTCGAGCGCAGCGCGAATGAGTTCGGCGACGAGACCTATCTGGTCACGCCGACGGACCGGCTCACCTATCTCGAGGCGCAGCAGCGGTCGGCGCGACTCGCCCGCTGGCTCCTGGCCGAGGGTGTCGGCAAGGGCTCGCGTGTCGGATTGTTCTTCGCCAACGGTGTCGACTGGGTCACCTGGTGGCTGGCCGCCTCCCGGATCGGCGCGGTGGTCGTTCCGCTGAGCACGCTGTACGCACCGGCGGAAATCGCCAAGGTGCTGCGACTCGCCGATGTCGGGATCTTGATCGCCCCCACGCAGGTGCTCACCATCGATGTCGCCGAGCGCCTCGAAGAGGCGTTGGGTGAGCTGCGCGGCCAACCCACCAGCCGGCTCGCGCTGATTGAGGCGCCGTACCTGCGCCGCATCGCGTTCACCGGGGACGCAGATCGGCACTGGGCCACCCGCTACGACGAGGCAGAACCCGAAGTGCCGCAAGACATTCTGACGGCTGTTGAAGCGGAGGTCTCGCCGGCCGATCTGGCCATCATGATCCACACGTCGGGTTCGACGGCAGACCCGAAGGGCGTGCTGCACACCCACGGCACCCTGGTACGGCAGACCTCGACATGGCCGGACGCCATCCGCGCGGTGACCGGCTCCGGCGCTGCCGCGAGGATTCTGTGCGCGATGCCGTTCTTCTGGATCGGTGGACTGCTTGCGACGACCGGCGCCCTGCACGATCCCGTCACTCTGCTCGTCATGCCACGACTCGACCCCGAGACGGCGCTGGATCTCGTCGAGCGTGAACGGGCGACGGGCATCGTCGGATGGCCCGCATTCACCCAACGGTTGCGTGAGCATCCGACCTTCGAACAACGCGACCTGTCCAGTGCGCCGATGCTCCGCGAGGGACCGCTGGACATCGCGATGACGAACGTCCCCGACGGATTCCCCGTGCACCGCACCATGTCTGAAACCGCGGGCGGATTCGGGTTCACCGAACTGCGCATCGTGGACGGTGACGGCGAACCGATCACCGACGGCCGTGTCGGAGAGCTACTCGTTCGCGGCATCGGGGTGATGGCCGGCTACAACAAGCGCGAACGGGCCGAGACATTCGACGAGGACGGTTGGTATCACACCGGCGACCGCGTCTACCGCAAGGAAGGCGATCCGCGGCTGTTCTACGTGGGCCGGACGAGCGAGCTCATCAAGGCGGCGGGCGCGAACGTGTCGCCGCTCGAGGTCGAGGCGGTGGTCGAGCGGTTCTCCGACGTTTCGCAATGCATTGTCGTCGGGATCGATGATCCGGTACGCGGCGAGGAGGTGTGCGCCGTCGTCGTGCCCGCCGGTGCGCAGATCGACGTGCAATCGCTCGCCGCGCGAACACGGGATCAGTTGTCCGCCTACAAGGTTCCCACGTACTGGGTGCTTGCCACCAGTGGGCAGATCCCCACGCTCGCGAGCGGAAAGCTCAATCGGAAGGCGCTACAGGCACTGGTCATTGACGGGACGTTGCCCCGCGCTCAGTAGGCCCTGGCGACGTAGGCGAGCGCGCCTGTGTCATCGTCGGATTCGGGCAACAACCCGTCGCTGCGCTGCAGGCACCTGACCGTCAGCCCGCCCGCGGCCAGCTCGGCTTCGCCCGCGTCTCCGACCAATTCCCACGGCACCCTGGCGACGCCTGCCTGAGCAACCTCGCGCGCTTCGTCCAACGTCGCACAGTCCACGATGACCGCGTCACGGCGGGCAGTGGCAGCCGACAGCATGTCGGACTGGATACGAGGAGCCAACTTCCGCACCTCGTCCACGACGCTGCTCAGCCCCACCGACGACTTCTCCCGGGTATCCCGGCGGAAAAGCAGCGCGGCACTGTCGGCGACGTCTCGTGGGCCCAGCTCCACGCGGATCGGCACCCCCTGCAGATCCCATTCGGTGGCACGCCAGCCGAAACCCTGAGAGCTGTTGTCGTCCAGCTTCGCTCGCATTCCGATCGCCTTCAGTTCGTCAACGAGCGCCGAAGCAGCGCGCGTGACAGCACCGTCGGACTCCTTCACGACGACCACCACGGCCTGAACGGGTGCGAGCGCCGGCGGTAGAACAAGGCCGAAATCGTCGCCGTGACACATGATCAGTCCACCGAGCATGCGCGTCGACGCACCCCACGACGTGGTCCAGCAGTGGTTCCGGGTGCCGTCGGCAGTCGAGTACGCGATCTCGAAGGCCTGACTGAACCGCTGCCCTAGCTCATGGGAGGTGCCCATCTGCAATGCCTTGGCGTCCCGCATAATTCCTTCGCAGGTCATCGTATTCGCCGCGCCGGCGAATCGCTCGCGTGCCGTCTTGCGGCCCACGATCACGGGCATGGCGAGGATGTTCCGCATGAAGTCCTCGTATACCTCGCGCAAAATCCGGCGGGCATACTGTCGTGCCTCGGGCTCGGTGGCATGGGCGGTGTGCCCCTCCTGCCACAGGAATTCGGTGGTGCGCAGGAAGATTCGGGGCCGCATCTCCCAGCGTACGACGTTGGCCCACTGATTGAGAATCAGTGGTAGGTCGCGATAGCTGTCGATCCACTTGGCCATGTACTCACCGATGACGGTTTCACTGGTCGGACGGATGGCCAGCGGCTCGGCCAGTTCCTTACCGCCGCCATGCGTCACCACGGCGAGCTCGGGACTGAATCCCTCGACGTGCTGCGCCTCGCGCTCGAAAAAGCTCATCGGGATCAGCAGTGGGAAGTACGCGTTCTGCGCCCCCGCGGCTTTGATCCGGCCGTCGACCTCGGCGTGCATGCGCTCCCACAGCACGTAGCCGTTGGGCCGGATGACGATGGTTCCGCGGGCCGGACCGTTCTCA
Organism: Mycobacterium sp. 29Ha; assembly: GCF_032883055.1. NCBI lineage: Bacteria > Bacillati > Actinomycetota > Actinomycetes > Mycobacteriales > Mycobacteriaceae > Mycobacterium > Mycobacterium sp. 29Ha. The sequence continues at coordinate 56,932 of NZ_JAMQTI010000022.1, read as the reverse complement.
GCCAGCTTCGCTTTGGTCAGGACATCCTGATACCACCGCGGAAAGTCGTCTTCTTGTGCCGTCAGCACCGCCATCCGCACGACCCTACTGACGGCCTGCGGCCTGCGTCGCGCGGTTTTCCGCGACGCTAGGCGATGATGCGGCTCAGGTACGGCGTCATGTTGTTGGTGCGCACCGGTGACACCGTGACGACGTCGCCGACCTCGAGCATCTGCCCGTTGCCGATGAAGAGCGCGACACTGTCCTTACCCTCGGGCCCGTAGAAGATGAGGTCTCCCGGAAGCGCTTGCGCGGGTGTGACCTTCTGGCCGACCTTGTACTGCGCGCCCGACGAGCGTGGCAGCTTCACGCCAACCCCGGCGAAGGCATAGACCATGAGGCCGGACGCGTCGAATCCGACGACGTCCGCCGCCGGGTTCAGTCCCACGACCCTGCCTTCGGGGTCGAGGCCGAGTGCGTTGGCGGTCGGGCCGCTGCCGCGGGTCGGTCCGTTGACATCGCCGCCACCGAACGAAAAGGGCACGCCCCGTTGGGCGAGTCCACGCGCGATCACCGTCTGGATCGCCTGCTGCTGACTGGCGGGCCGCGGGAACGGCTGAGCGGTCGCCAGACCGGGTGTCGCGACCAACAGCGCCAGGCTGATCGCCAAGGCGTAGATCCTTCTCATCGGACTTTTCACTTTCTCGAAATACGACGCGAACAGTGCAGGTCACCGTCGACCACAATTCGCTATCCACTTTGTACAGCCGGCACGCGGGCGCGGCCCAATTGCCGCACGGCACATGGCCAATGAGTTGTCGTACCGTGATCGAAAAGTGACCGCTCCCGACGAGCACAGAACTACCGCCCCCGCGTCCTGGACCGGCTCGGCCTCGGGGTCGGACGACCTGCGCGCCGCGGCACGTGACGCGGCCGGAGTTCCCGCAGCAGTATCCAGGCCATACTCGAGGTCTACGATTGCGAACACGTACGTGAATCGATGGTGCTGACATTGCCGCATCCCACATTGGGTGACCTCGGCGTTCCCGGCTCACCGGTGCGCCTCTCCGAGCCGACCGAACCGCGCCGGGAAGTCCCGCTTGGGCTGGGCGCCGACCAGGACGACGTGTTCACCGACTACGTGCGCGCCAGGGGCGGCGGCCGATGACCGATCGGGTTGCCGTCATCGGCGGTGGGATCGTCGGTGTGGCCATCGCGCGCGAGATCCTCATTCGGCGTCCCGACGCACGGGTGACGTTGTTCGAAAAAGAAGACCGACTGGCCGCCCATCAGACCGGGCGCAACAGTGGCGTGGTCCATGCCGGTCTCTACTACCGACCCGGTTCGAACAAGGCGGTCCTCTGCCGTCGCGGCGTCGGCCTCCTCGAAGAGTTCTGTGTGCAGCGCGGAATCCAGAACATCAAATGCGGCAAGGTCTTGGTTGCGCTCGACGAAACCGAACGTGCACGGCTTGGCGGTATCGAGGAGCGCGCACGCGCCAACGGTGTCCCCGGCGTCCGCACGATCGGACCGGAGGAACTCCGCGAGATCGAACCGCACGTCCGTGGTCTGGCCGCCTTGCACTCGCCGTCGACATCGATCGTCGACTTCGCCGAGGTGACTCGGGCGCTTGCCGACGACGCCGTCCAGGCGGGGGCGAAAGTCCTACTCGGACAGGAAGTCATCGGACTCCGCTCGACCGGCACCGAGGTCGTCGTCACCGCGCGCACGGCTGGCGGTACCTATCAGGCCGCCTTCGACCAGGTCGTCGCGTGCGGAGGGCTGCAAAGCGACCGACTCGCCGAACTCGCAGGAGACGGACCCGATCCGGTGATCATGCCGTTCCGCGGCGAGTACTACGCGCTGAAGCCGGGGCGGCGTGGCCTCGTCAACGGACTGGTGTATCCCGTCCCCGACCCGCGCTACCCATTCCTTGGAGTCCACATCACCCCGCGCGTCGATGGCGAGGTCCTGGTCGGCCCCAACGCGGTACTGGCGCTGGCGCGCGAGGGCTACAACTGGCGCACGGCTTCACGGCACGACCTCGCGGAAATCGTTCGTACACCGGCGTTCTGGCGTTTCGCCCGTCAGCATTGGCGCACCGGGATCCGCGAGATGTACGGCTCGCTGAGCAAGCGGCGGTACATCGCCGGCGCCCGCGCATACGTCCCCGAGATCCGCGACGACGATGTCGTGCCCGGCCCGGCAGGTATCCGCGCCCAAGCGCTGGACGCCGACGGAGCGTTGGTCGACGATTTTCGGATCAGCGTCCGCGACCGCATCGTATTGCTGCGCAATGCCCCTTCGCCGGCCGCGACATCGGCGCTGGCGATCGCGGAACACGTCGTATCCACCATCACCGAGAACAGGACCACGTAGACCACTGAAGGAGCGCCCCAATGGATCTCGGCATTTCCGGACGAACCGCCCTGGTGCTGGGCGCCAGCGGCGGCCTCGGCGGCGCTATCGCGACGCGCCTCGCCGCGGAAGGGGCGAACGTGGCCGCCGCAGGCCGCTCGGCCGATGCGCTGGCCAAGACCGCTGCCCGGGTGCAGGCTGCCGGCGCGAAGGCGTTGCCACTCGCGTGGGACCTCGGCGATCTCGATCGCATGGAGTATGTCGTGACGGAGGTCGAGAGCACGCTCGGGCCGATCGACATCCTGGTCAACAACACGGGCGGCCCACCGCCGACGACCGTCACCGGTCAGGAGGCCGTCGTATGGCGAACGAGTTTCGACCAGATGGTGCTGTCGGTGATCATGCTGACCGACCGCGTCCTGCCCGGGATGCGCGAGCGGCGATGGGGCCGCATCCTCACGTCGACGTCGTCGGGTGCTCTGGCCCCCATCCCCAACCTCGGCCTTTCGAACACGCTTCGGGCGAGCTTGCACGCGTGGTCCAAGACACTCGCCGACGAGGTGGGAGGCGACGGCGTGACGTCCAATGTCATTGTGCCGGGCCGGATCGAGACCGACCGGACCCGATTTCTCGACGAACGCCGGGCCGAACGGGAAGGGCGCGCCACAGAAGAGGTGATGCAAGACAGTGCGGCCACCATGGCGGTCGGACGATACGGCCGTCCCGAGGAGTACGCCGACGTCGCGGCATTTCTGTGCAGCGAAAGAGCCTCCTATGTCACGGGTTCCGTCGTACGGGTCGACGGCGGCCTGATTCGCGGGGTCACCTGATGCGTATCCGCACGGTAGCCGTCGGCGATGAACCATTCGCCTGTGTCGCCCTGCCAGACGGCCGCCTCGCCCGCATCGACCGGGTGCTGCCCGGCGGACCGTCGGACCTGTTGTCCCTCCTGGCGGGTGAACAGTTGGACGCACTCGCCGCCGCGGTGGAGACCGGGGTCGACGACGACCACTGTGTCGATCCGAATGCGTCGGTGTTGGCGCCCTGGACACGTCCGCGCAAGATCCTGGGCATCGGGCTCAACTACGGCGCGCACGCCGGCGATCTCGGCGAACAAGCGCCGCGCACCTCTCCTGCGTCGTTCATCAAGGGCGACCACACCATCGTCGGCCCCGGTGAGCCGATCATCGTCCCGCCGGGTATCGGCAAGGTGACCGCGGAAGCAGAGTTGGGTCTGGTGATCGGACGTACCTGCTACCAGGTCTCCGTCGAGGACGCGATGGCCCATGTGGCGGGCGTCGTGCCGGTGCTCGATCAGACGGCCGAGACGGTGCTGCTGGAGAACCCGCGCTATCTCACGCGGGTCAAGAACTACCCCACGTTCTTCTCCTTCGGCCCGGACCTGATCACGCTCGACGAAGTGCTGGCCCATGCGCCGCTAGCGGATCTGCGCGTCGCGACCATCCACAACGGCGCCGTGCACCGCAGGGACACCGTCTCGAGGATGACGTTCTCCCCCGCCGAACTGCTCAGCTTCCACAGCCAGGTCATGCCCTTCTACCCCGGCGACATCCTGTCCACCGGCACCCCCGGGGCGGTCGCGATCGAGCCCGGCGACGTGGTGCGTTGCGAACTCGGCGACGAGCTCGCATCGCTGACCAACCCGGTGCGGTGAACGCTAAGCTGCCGGCCGCGTCGCACGGTAATACGTGAGCCGGCCGACACCCCGATGACGTTGCGAGGCAACCGTCATGCAGTCGAAGCCGACACCACGCAGTAGCGACGGAATCGCATCGCCGAGGTTCCCCGCCGCATGTCCGCTGCGTAGGAACCGCCTGGCCACAAACCCGTCGGACGGGGTCATGTCACCCCCGATGTCGACGAGATGGAGGCTGCCGCCGGGCCGCAGAACACGAAATATCTCGCTCGCCGCCGTGGTTTTCGTTTGTTGATCCAGGTGGTGCCACATCATCGAGGACAGCACGCGGTCGAATTCGCCGTCACCGAACGGTAGGTTCTGAACATAGCCTCGTACGAACTCGATTCCGTTTCCGACGCTGACCTTGCGCTCCGCCCGAGCCAAAGCCCGCGGATCCGGGTCGAGTCCGACGACGGTCGCCCGCGGGTGTGCACGGTGTACTCGAGCCGTGAGGTTGCCGGTACCGCAACCGATTTCGAGGACGGACATCCCCTCGATGACGCCGGCCTGGTCTATGAGGTTGTTGTAGACCGTGGGCATGCCCAGCGCCCGGGTCAGCAGATCGTAGAACGGAAGCAATGCGTCACGGCCAGCCGCGGGCAGGAAGTCGTGGCCGTCTGCACCATGTGGCCGCCGCACAGAATTAGGATGATTTTCGGTCATATCCCTATGGTGAATCGTTGAGTACGAATCAAGTCGGGTGATCCTCGGCAATAATGGGACTATCTTCGGTTCACATGGCAGTGGCATCCCGACTGGTCGGACTCCGCAGCGGCGTCCCGCTGTACCGGTATCCAACCGATCCTGATACTCCGCCGGTGTCGGTGGTGCGCGCGTCGCGCGAGGCGATGGTCGACCACGGCCGACACATTCACGACTTTCCCGCGCTCTGGTACGTGCAGGCGAAGGCGCTCGTCTACGTGGCGGCGGCGGGTGAGGTCCTCGACCCAACTCAGTTGGACCGGTTCGACGGCGGTATCGGGGTGTTCTTCGACCCGGCAGCACTGGGTTCGGACGGCGACGCGGCCTGGCCGGTCTGGCGTGGCCATCCCCTGTTGTTTCCGTTTCTGCACGGTGAATCGGGCGGGTTGCTCAAGCTGACGTTGCCCACCACACGACGGGCAGCGTGGGACGCCTCGATCACCGCGATCGAAGCAGAGCTCGATGCGCGGCTGGAGGGCTACCGGCAGGCCGCCCTCGCGCATCTGCTGTTGCTGCTCATCGATCTCGCCCGGATCGCCGACGATGTGGTCGGAGACCTGCGACACCTCGGCGAACCCGTCCTCGCCGACGTCTTCGCCGTGATCGAACGCCGCCACGCCGAATCCCTGTCCCTGCGCGATGTGGCGCGTGAGGTCGGCATTACGCCCGGACACCTCACGACCATCGTCCGCCGTCGGACCGGCCGGACTGTGCAGGAATGGATCATCGACCGGCGAATGGCCGAAAGCCGGCGCCTGCTCGCCGACACCGACCTACCCATCCAGGAGGTCGCCCGACGGGTCGGCATTGCCGATCCCGGGTACTTCAGCAGGGTGTTTCGTCGCACTCACGGTTCGTCCCCCCGCACCTGGCGTGGCAGACCGTAGGCGATAACGCCATCGACACACAGGCGTCGGTCGTACTGTGAGGTATGGCCATTATCGAAGCGGATGCAGCGCCCCAGACCCCGTTTGACCGGGATGTCGCAGACACCCAGCAGTACTTCGACAGCCCGCGATTCGACGGGATCATTCGTCTCTACTCAGCCCGCCAGGTAGTCGAGCAGCGCGGCACGATCCCGACGGATTACACCGTCGCCCGTGAAGCGGCCAAGGCATTCCACCCGCGCCTGCGCGAACTGTTCGCCCAAAAGAAGAGCATCACCACCTTCGGCCCCTATTCGCCGGGCCAGGCCGTGGTCATGAAGCGGATGGGCATCGAGGGCATCTACCTCGGCGGCTGGGCGACATCGGCCAAGGGGTCGATCAGCGAAGACCCGGGACCCGACCTGGCCAGCTACCCGCTGAGTCAGGTACCCGACGAGGCCGCCGGACTGGTGCGCGCGCTGCTGACCGCGGACCGCAATCAGCAATACCTGCGGCTGCGCATGACCCCCGAACAACGCGAAGCCACCCCGGCGTACGACTACCGACCGTTCATCATCGCCGACGCCGACACGGGGCACGGCGGAGATCCCCACGTGCGCAACCTCATTCGCCGTTTCGTCGAGTCAGGGGTGCCCGGTTACCACATCGAAGACCAGCGTCCCGGTACGAAGAAGTGCGGCCACCAGGGCGGTAAGGTTCTCGTCCCCTCCGACGAACAGATCAAGCGCCTCAACACCGCGCGCTTCCAGCTCGACATCATGCGGGTGCCCGGCATCATCGTGGCCCGCACGGACGCTGAAGCCGCCAACCTTCTCGACAGCCGCGCCGACGAACGCGATCAGCCGTTCCTGCTCGGCGTCACCAACCTCAAGATCCCGTCGTACAAGGCCTGCTTCCTGGCCATGATGCGCCAGTTCCACGACGCGGGGGTCACAGATCTCAGGGGGCATCTGCTCTACGCCCTGCCCGACGGCGAGTACGCGGCCGCCGACGCATGGCTGCAGCGCCATGGCATCCAGGCCATGATCGCCGACGCCGCCAAGGAATGGCAGGACAGCGCCGACGATTCGGTCGATGCGATATTCGACCGGATCGAATCGAAGTTCGTCGACGCCTGGCAGATCGACGCCGGCCTGCAGACCTATGGCGAGGCGGTCGGCGATCTACTCGACTTCCGTGAGCGAGAGGGCGAGCCGGCCGAGACGAGTGCCGCGGACTGGCGCACGTTCGCCGCCAAGGCATCGCTGTACTCGGCGCGCCAGAAGGCCAAGGAGCTGGGCGCCGACGTCGCATGGGACTGCGAGCGGGCGAAGACACCGGAAGGCTACTACCAGATCCGTGGCGGCATCCCCTACGCGATCGCCAAATCGCTGGCCGCCGCACCGTTCGCCGACATTCTCTGGATGGAGACGAAGACCGCCGACCTCGCCGACGCCAAGCAGTTCGCCGACGCGATTCACGCCGAGTTCCCCGAGAAGATGCTGGCGTACAACCTGTCTCCCTCGTTCAACTGGGATACCACGGGCATGAGCGACGACGAGATGCGCGCTTTCCCTGAGGAACTCGGCAAGATGGGGTTTGTCTTCAACTTCATCACCTACGGCGGCCACCAGGTCGACGGTGTCGCCTGCGAGGAGTTCGCCACGTCGCTGCGGCAGGAGGGCATGCTCGCACTGGCTCGCTTGCAGCGAAAGATGCGCCTGGTCGAATCGCCCTACCGCACACCGCAAACCCTGGTCGGCGGGCCACGCAGTGACGCCGCGCTGGCCGCGTCATCGGGACGCACGGCGACCACCAAGGCCATGGGCGAAGGCTCCACCCAGCACCAGCACCTTGTGCAGACCGAGGTGCCGAAGAAGCTGCTCGAGGAGTGGCTGGCGCTGTGGAGCGACCACTATCAGCTCGGCGAGAAACTTCGGGTGCAGCTACGGCCGCGTCGCGCCGGCTCCGATGTCCTCGACTTGCAGATCCTCGGCGACGGCGAAGATCCGCTCGCCAACGTCGTGGTCGATCCCATCAAGGACCGGCACGGCCGCAACATCCTGACGGTGCGCGATCAGAACACCTTCTCCGAGAAGATGCGCAAGAAGCGATTGATGGACGTCATCCATCTCTGGCTGATCCACCGCTTCAAGCCGGAGATCGTCTATTACGTGACGCCGACCGAAGACAACATCTATCAGACCGAGAAGATGAAGTCTCACGGCATCTTCAGCAACGTGTACCAGGAGGTCGGCGAGATCATCGTCGCCGATGTGAACCAGCCGCGCATCGATGAACTCCTCGCGCCCGATCGGGAGGCGCTCAAGCGGCTGATCGCCAAGGAGGACTGAGCGGACCGCACGTCAGCCCCATGGACGTTCTCAGAACCCCAGACGAGCGATTCGACAACCTGCCCGATTATCCGTTTCCGCCGAGCTACGCCGTCGTCGAGACGCGCGGCGCACCCCCGGTGCGGATGCACTACGTCGATGCCGGGCCCGCCGACGGGCCCGTCGTCGTCCTCCTGCACGGGCAGCCGACGTGGTCGTTCATGTACCGCAATGTCATTCGGACCCTTGTGGACTCGGGAATCCGGGTCATCGCGCCGGACAACATCGGCTACGGTCGCTCCGACAAGCTCACCGACGCGACGGCCTACACGTTTCGCCGGCACGTCGACTGGACCCGGACTCTGGTCAACGGGCTCGGCCTGCGCGCGGCGACGCTGGTGGTGCAGGACTGGGGTGGGCCCATCGGGCTGAGCGTGCTGGCCCGCGAACCCGACCGGTTCGCGAGGGTCGTCGCAACGAACACCATCTTGCACACGTGCGACCCGGGGCTGGCGGGCAGGCTCGCCTGGGCGCATCACGGTGTCGACGAGGACCGGGTGTTGTTGCAGGAGACGCTGCTCGACTACGTCGCGTTGTATGCACGCGCGCCGGACATCAATCCGAGCATGTTCCTCGACGCGGTGGCCGGCCCGCTCCACGCCGACGTGCTCACGGCGTACGACGCACCCTTCCCCGACCGCAGCTACAAGGCCGGACTACGGCAGATGACCGCGCTCATCCCCCTGACACGCAACGATCCCGGTGCGGCGATCGGGCGTGACACCATGGCCGCCCTGCGGCAGTGGGAAAGGCCCTTTTTGACCGCGTATTCGGACGGCGATCCGCCAACTCGCGGGTGGGACAGGGTGTTTCAGGAGCAGGTCCCCGGAGCCCAGCGCCAGGCGCACACGATCATCACCGGCGCCGGGCATTTCATCGCAGAGCAGAAAGGTGCGGAACTGGCCGTCGTCATCGCCGAATTCATCGGCCTCACAAACTAACTCGGCGCCGGGAGCCGCAGCACCAGCCGCGCACCACCCATGGGACTGGCCTCCATGGCCGCCGTGCCGCCGTGCAGGTCCGCCTGCTGGGCCACCAGCGCAAGGCCGAGTCCTGAACCGGACCGCGCGGCCGTCGACCCACGGGAGAACCGCTCGAAGATGGCCGCGCGCTCCTCCTCCGGCACACCGGCGCCGTTGTCGTCGACGACGATCTCCACGCCCTCGCCGGAACTGACTGCGCTGAGACAGATTTCAGTTGCGCCGCCGTGCTTGACAGCGTTTGTGATGGCGTTGTCGATGACCAGCCGCAAGCCGGCGGGCAGGCCCACCATCAGCACCGTGGTCGACGACCCGAGCGAGACGGCCAGATCGGGGTAGTTGCGCATCGCGTCATGCGCTGCACGATCCAGAAGCTCGGTGATGTCGACGGGCACGAAGTCGTCGACGGTGGTCAACTCGCCCTGCGCGAGGCGCTCCAGCGCAGTGAGCGTCGCTTCGATACGGGTCTGGGTGCGCATGACGTCGGCGATCACTTCCTGGCGCTGATCGTCACGCATCTCGAGGGTGGACAGCACCTCGAGGTTGGTGCGCATAGCCGTTAGCGGAGTGCGCAATTCGTGGGAGGCCACGGCAGCGAAGTCGCGGGCTGATTCGAGTGCCGCCCTGGTGCGCTGCTGCTCGTCGCCGATGCGGGCAAGCATTCCCTCGACAGCCTCGGCGATCTCCACCGCCTCCTGCACACCGCGCACTTTGACTTCATCGGGATTGGACTGTGCGTTGATCGCGCGGGCCTGCTGAGCTAGCAGCCGGAAGGGATTGATCATGATCGACCACATCACCGAGCCGACCAGGACGGTACCGATGATCACGCCGCCGCAGATCAGCAGCACCCGCCGGTGCAGTTCGTTGATGCGGCGCTGCGTTTCGGCAATCGGAGCTCCCACCGCAATTTTCGCGTCGCCGGCGGTGAAGGTGCGGACGCGGTACTCGACGCCGCCGATGGTCGTGTTGGCGTAGCCGACGTCGAAATCCGGCAGCACCACTTCACGAGGCATCGACACGGTGACGCCTTCGACGCGCGCGGTGCGCACGACGTTGCCGTCCGGCGCCTCGGGCTGATCGGCTCCCTCCTGTTGTGCGGTTTGCAGCAGCGTGCTGATGTCGCCCAGACTGCTCACCGAATCCAGTCGGCGATCCAGCTGGCTGTACTGGTCGTTCGTCACGCCGAACCAGACCCACGCGCCGAGCGTGATCACCAAGGCGACGACCGAAAGCGCGGCGACGATGACGATCACCCGCAGTGACAGCACACGCGTCAACAGTTCGAAGACGCGTTCGCCGAGTTTCATAAGCGGACAGGCAATTGTGCCGCGATGAGCGGCGCGATCTTGTCCGCCATGTACTGGTGCCCGGCGTTGGTCGGATGCACGCCGTCGGATCCGATCAATCCGGGTTTGCCAACGAACCAGCGTTCAGCGATGGGGTCGACGAACGTCGCGCCGGCGACCCCGGCCTGATAGGAAAGTGCATCGCGAATCCGCACGAGGTTGGCGGGCGGATCGACGGTCGGCCACGGCGGCCCGATAACCAAGAACGTCGCCGATGGTGCGATGCGGCGAGCCAACTGAAAGGTGCCGTACGCCAGGATCGACAGCTGCGCGGGATCAACGTCCAGATCGTTACGGGAGCCGAAGAACACGATGAGCTCGTCATCGGGCTTGACCGTCCGCGCCGTCAGATCCTCGAACAGACTGCCCCGGTTACCTCGCGTCCCGTACCCCGCACCCCCCTCGGCGCCGATGTCCGCCGAGATCGGCATCCGATACGACGCAAGCTCGTCCCAGGCACGGGCGGTCCACCCGGTCGGGCCGAGGCCGCCGAGGTCGGTACCCGTCGTATAGGAATCGCCGACGACCGCGATGCGATTCACGGACGAGTTCAACGTCACAACATCATCGGAGCCGTTGTGGCCCATCCTTATTGGGCCCTCGCCACCCATGCTGATGAGCAACGCGAGCGCAGTCATGACCGTGACGAACCGCCTCACCGGACCAGCCTAGGACTCATTTGACCAAATCGACGTTGAAGACGCGCGAACTCATCCCGCACGGGCAGAAACCACAGATCGACGGTCCTCACGCTGACCATCGATGGTCTGCAGCCTGCCGTGGCCAGAGTCCTGGCGAGTGTCGCGGGGTGGCTTCATCATGCTGCGCATCCACTTGCGCGCGGGCTCCTCGACGAGGTGGTACAGCAGCACCGCGCCCGCGATCGCCACCGCGAACAGTGCCAGCAGCACCGCCTTGCCCGCGAGGTCGGAGCCGAGCTGCAGTTCGAACTGCAACACCATCCAATTCCATGTCGTGTGCACCAACTCGTGAACCATGTAGAGGCTGAACGAGATGTGTCCGAGGTAGACCACCGGACGAAGGGACAGCATGGCCGGTAACGTGCCCGCACCGATCGCCAGCGTCGACACCAGTGGGACGAACAGCACGTCGACCAAGCCGGCCGAGTCATGGATCGTCGGGACGGGGTTGGCGTCCAGCCAGTACAGGATGCCGACGATGGCCGCCGCGAGCAGAAGTGACGCGATACCGGCGCCCGTGCGGGCCCGATCGCTGGGTTTGAGCTTGCGCACGGCCGCGCACACCAGCGCCCCCGCGGTGAACTGCATGATGATCCGCGGCAACCAACTCCATGGTGTGTAGAACAGGCCGCTAGCCATCAGCAGCACCACCGGAGGCAGCGACGCGGCGACGGCGAGGAAGAACAGGCCCCTCGCCCGCGTCGCGCGGGCGATGCGGAAGATCACCACGACCAGCGCGCCGAACAAGAGGTATGCCAGCCATTCGGCGCTGATCGACCAGGCGGGCCCGTCCCAGCTGGTGCCATCGAAATAGGGCGCGAACCACAGCTGCACGAGCAGGAACTGCCGGACGTAGTTCATCGCCGTGAGCGATCCGGCGGCCTCTGACGGAACATGGCCGACGTTGAGCGTGAAGATGATCCAGAGTGCCGCCAGATGCATCGTCACCAGGTAGACGGGCCACACGCGCGAGAGCCTCAACCACAGGAAGTGCAGCGTGGACCGCCACGAGAAGGAGTCGCCCATCCGGTCGAGATAGTTCCACGTCAGCACGAACCCGCTGAGGATGAAGAACAGATCGACGCCCTGGGCGCCGCAGTCGAGCACCGGCGCGAGCGCCGATCTGAATCCAGGGGCGGCCTGCTCGAGCAGCGGCCGGAAGTGAAAGAGCACGACCCACACGGCGGCGACGATGCGCAATCCGGACAGGGCCTTGATCTCGCCGGTACGCACAACACTCTCTTCGTGAGGGACTCGAACAGTTGCGATCGTCTGCCGGGCGGTACGCCTCCCCGCGACCACGCTTCCGGCAGTTTGGCAGGCTACCAGTGGTGACACCGCCCCGACACACTCAGACACGCTGTGAATCGGCTGTGCAATGACCAAAATTGTTGTCGACCAGGCGCTCTGACGCGTCCGAAGGGCACTTGATCGATTGGATGATCAAAGTCGTCCGGACACGCCGATGATCAAGTCTTGACTGGTTCCAGAAAAGGGGGATGATGGTCTTCGTGCCTCCCACGACGGATTTCTCGGAGCAACTGCGCCTCGCAGACCTCCGCGTCACCCGTCCCCGCCTCGCCGTCCTCGAGGCGGTCTGTGCGCACCCGCACGCCGATACCGAGACGATCTTCTCCGCCGTGCGGCTCGGCCTTCCCGACGTATCCCGTCAAGCGGTGTACGACGTGCTCGCTGCGCTGACCGCCGCGAATCTGATTCGTCGTATCCAGCCATCGGGCTCGGTCTCGCGCTACGAGTCACGCGTCGGCGACAACCACCACCACGTCGTGTGTCGCTCGTGCGGGGTCATCGCCGACGTCGACTGCGCCGTCGGCGACACCCCCTGTCTGACACCGTCCGATCCGGACGGATCCCTTGACGGCTTCGTCCTGGACGAGGCCGAAGTCATCTACTGGGGCCTGTGCCCAGATTGTTCCGCAACGCAAACGTCGCGATCACATACGTGATCACAGCCCATTTCACCCATCGGAAGGAATGTTGTGTCTGATTCACCTGACGCCAAGCCGCCGTCACCTGAGAAGCCCACGGCGAGCAGCGGAAGCGAGAGTGAAAACCCGGTAATCGATACGCCGAAGCCGAAAGCGCACGCGCCCCGGACCAACCAGGACTGGTGGCCCGAACAGGTCGACGTGTCGAAGCTGCACGCGCGCGGCTCCTTCTCCAACCCATACGACGAGGATTTCAACTACGCCGAGGAGTTCGCCAAGCTCGATCCCGAGGCCCTCAAGGCCGACGTCATGTCGGTGATCACCACCTCTCAGGACTGGTGGCCCGCCGACTACGGCAGCTACGCCGGTCTGTTCATCCGGATGAGCTGGCACGCCGCCGGCACCTACCGGATCTACGACGGACGCGGCGGCGGCGGCGAGGGCATGCAGCGGTTCGCGCCGCTGAACAGCTGGCCGGACAATGCCAACCTCGACAAGGCACGTCGTCTGCTGTGGCCGGTCAAGCAGAAGTACGGCAACAAGATCTCCTGGGCCGACCTGCTGGTTTTCGCCGGCAACGTGGCACTGGAGTCGGCCGGCTTCGAGACCTTCGGCTTCGGTTTCGGCCGGCCCGACGTGTGGGAGCCCGTCGAGATTCTCTTCGGTGAAGAGGACGAGTGGCTGGGCACCGACAAGCGCTACTCCGGTGAGCGCGAGCTGGCCGAACCGTTCGGCGCCACCACGATGGGCCTCATCTACGTCAATCCCGAAGGCCCCGAAGGCAAGCCGGATCCGATCGCCGCTGCGGTCGACATCAAGGAAACCTTCGGCCGGATGGCCATGAACGTCGAGGAGACGGCCGCGCTGATCGTCGGTGGCCACACGCTGGGCAAGACCCACGGCGCAGGCCCGGACGAAGGTATGGGCCCCGAACCCGAGGGCGCTCCGATCGAGCAGCAGGGCCTGGGCTGGAAATGCCCGTTCGGCTCGGGCAAGGCCGGCGACACGGTCACCAGCGGACTCGAGGTGGTGTGGACGGACAAGCCCACCCAGTGGAGCAACCGCTACCTGGAGATCCTGTACGGCCACGAGTGGGAGCTGACCAAGAGTCCTGCGGGCGCATGGCAATTCGAGGCCAAGGACGCCGAGGCGATCATCCCCGATCCATTCGGTGGGCCGAACCGCAAACCGACGATGTTGGTCACCGACGTCTCCATGCGGGAGGACCCGGAGTTCGGCGCGATCACCCGTCGCTGGCTCGACCACCCCGAGGAGCTCAACGAGGCGTTCGCCAAGGCCTGGTACAAGCTGCTGCATCGCGACATGGGTCCGATCAGCCGTTACATCGGCCCTTGGGTCGCCGAGCCGCAGCTGTGGCAGGACCCGGTTCCTGCCGTCGAGGGCGAGCTGATCGACGAGTCGGACATCAAGTCGCTCAAGGCCAAGCTGCTCGACTCGGGACTGACCGTGCAGCAGTTGGTCAAGACGGCGTGGTCGTCTGCGGCCAGCTTCCGCAGCACCGACAAGCGCGGTGGTGCCAACGGTGCACGGATTCGCCTTGAGCCGCAGAAGAACTGGGAGGCCAACGAGCCGTCCGAGTTGGCCAAGGTGCTGCCGGTGCTGGAGAAGATCCAGCAGGAGTTCAACGGCGCCGGTGGCAAGAACGTATCGCTGGCCGACCTGATTGTGCTGGGCGGCTCGGCGGCGGTCGAGAAGGCGGCCAAGGACGCCGGCTTCGAGATCGATGTCCACTTCGCGCCGGGTCGCACGGACGCGACGCAGGAGGACACGGATGTGGAGTCGTTCGCGGTGCTCGAGCCGCGGTGGGACGGGTTCCGCAACTTCGTGCGTCCGGGCGAGAAGAATCCGCTGGAACAGCTGCTGATGGAGAAGGCCATCCTTCTTGGCGTGACAGCACCAGAACTGACGGCGCTGGTCGGCGGTTTGCGGGCGCTCAACGTCAACCACGGCGGCAGCAAGCACGGCGTGTTCACCGACAGGCCGGGCGTGCTCACCAACGACTTCTTCGTCAACCTGCTCGACATGAGCACGCAGTGGAAGTCGGGTACGGCGGAGAACGTCTACGAGGGTGTGGACCGCGCATCGGGTCAGCCGAAGTGGACCGCGACGGCCAATGACCTGGTGTTCGGCTCTAACTCGCAGCTGCGGGCGCTGGCCGAGCACTACGCCCAGGACGACAACAAGCAGAAGTTCGTCGAGGACTTCGTCGCCGCGTGGGTGAAAATCATGAACAACGACCGGTTCGACCTCGTCTGACCGCAACACACAACGCCCCGCGAGTCATCATGACTCGCGGGGCGTTGTGCTCGGTAAATTCTCTACCGTGAACGCACCGTTCCTGCTCCTGTCGATCCGCGGCGAGGACGAAGCCGCCGCCGACGAGTACCGGGCGTTCATGCGCTTTGCCGATCGTGACGAGACGGGCATGCACCGCATCAGCCTGACGCACGAGCCACTGGGGCTGATCGATCTCGCCGACTGGTCAGGCATCATCCTCGGCGGCGGCCCCTACAACGTCAGCGACCCGCAGGATTCGAAAACCACGACACAGCGACGCGTCGAGTCCGAGTTGTCCGCATTGCTTGGGCGCATCGTGGATGAGGATTTCCCGTTTCTCGGCTGCTGCTACGGCGTGGGCACGCTGGGTGCCGTCATCGGCGCGGGCATCGACCGCACGTACCCGGAACCGGTGGGCGGCATGTCGATCACGGTCACCGAGGCCGGTCGAGCCGACCCGCTGTTCGCCGAGTTGCCTGACGAATTCGACGCGTACGGCGGGCACAAGGAAGCCGCGGCGACGTTGCCGGACGACGCGGTGCGTCTTGCCACCTCACCGCAATGCCCGGTCCAGGCGTTCCGGGTCGGCGAGAACGTCTATGCCACGCAATTCCACCCCGAACTCGACCTCGCAGGCATCGAAACCCGCGTCGAGGCCTACAAGAATCACGGCTACTTCGCCCCCGAGTCGGCTGAGCAGCTCAAAACGGAAGCGCGGCAATGGAATGTCCGCTATCCGCATATGATTCTGCGGCGGTTCGTCGAGCGCTACGCATAAGTTCGTAGAGGTCGGGAACTCTCGGTGCATGGAGACGGTCGAATACGCACCAGGTCGGTTTGCAGATGTATACGGTGATCCCGCACAACGCACTGTCCTGATGTGGCACGGTGCGCAGGTCGATGCGCGGACAACGATGGGCCCGCTTGCCGAACGGGTTGCCGACCAGGGTGCCGGCGTCGTGGTGCCGGACTGGAATTCCCGAGCCTCAGACCGCGGTCGTGCCGACCTGCTGGGTTCGCTGAAGTTCGTCCGCGCGCAGTGGACGTCACCGATCGTCCTGGTCGGCTGGTCGCTCGGTGGAGCAGCGGCAGCGGGAGCGACGATCCACGCGACGAAGTTCGATCTCTCCTTGGCACAAACGATTTGCCTCGCGGGAGCGTTCATGGTCGCAGATTCGGTCTCCGGACAGACACTGCCCACCGACCTGACTGAGTTCGGCGCGGGTTCACCGTTCACGCTGTTACACGGCGTCGACGATGACGTCATACCGGTCGGCGTCAGCCGCGATTTCGCCGCGACTCTGCGGCGGAATGGGTGGCGCGTCGAGCTCACCGAACTGCCCACCGACCACGCTGCGATCGCGGGGGCGGCCTACGACAAGGCCGACGACCGCTATCTGCCCGCGAGCGATGCGGAGGCACTCCTCGTTGTGCAGAATGTGGCGGAGCGAATCGCCAACATCGTTAGGGCGGTGGACCTTTGAATCCGCTCAGTTGTGGACGCCACGTGTCCGGATCACACTGTTGACCAATCGTCCGATGCTTTCCAGCGGCTGCGATTCGACGATGTCGGCGCCGATGCGTTGAGCTGCACAGCGATAGTCGGAGTTGGCGAGAACGTCGTCGACTGCTGCTCGGATCCGCGCGGGAGAGGGCGCAGCGGAGCCCAGGTTCAGACCGACTCCGGTGTACGCGACGCGGGCGGCCACCTCGGCCTTATCGGATGTCTCGCCGGCGACGATCAACGGAATGCCGTACCGCAGAGCGTGCTGTACACCGCCGTAACCGCCGTTGGTGACCATGACGTCGACGTGCGGGAGGAGGGCTCCGTACGGAAGCCACTCGGCGACGAAGACGTTAGGCGGGAGTCCGGTGCCCTCGAATGGCCGTCCGGTGGTCGCCACAACGACGGTGTCCGTACCCTCCAGTGCGGCGATTGTCGCGCCGATCAGTCGGTCCTGGTCATGATTGTCGAACGTTCCCTGCGTGACATGCACAACTCTGCGCGCAGAGTGGATCTCGGGCCACCAGTCGGGCGGGTCGAATTTCGCCACCCCGTCGAGTAGTACTGGGCCGACGAAGTCGACGGTCTCCGGTAGATCCTGACGCGGGTACTCGAACGCCGGCACCGTGAGCTGGACCAGTCCATCGGCCAGCCGCGGCCAGTCCACGAGGCCAACTGGGGACGGTCGTGCTCCAAGCGCGCCGAGTGCGCGGTTCAAGGACTTCTGCACGCCGCGCAACATCACGCCCTGGACCACGCGGTGGACGCCGTCGTAGTCCATGCCCGGCCGGGGAGCCCAGGCCATGCCGAACGGCGGAGTATCCACGCTCGACAAGGTGATTGGACCGACACCGACCGTGAAAACCGCTGGCCTGGGCTGATCTCCGAGCAAGAGCGCCAGCACGCCGGTGAAGGTCAGATCAGCCAGCACGACATCGACGGGATCCTCGGCCAGCACCCGCTCAAGCGCGTCGTACTGGGCAGCCAAAGGTGCGACGAACGTCGATTCGAGTTCCGCGAGCCCATGCAGATAGCGGCGCAAGAGGTTCGGCATCGGGAGGCGCGTTGGTGGTGCCGGCGGGCGGACGCGCGCGGCCGCATCGAGGGGCACCAGGCGCAGGCCGGCACGCTCGACGTCGTCCCGAAATTCAGGAGACGACACGACGGTGACGTCGTGACCGCTTTCGCGCAGGTGGGCACCAATGCGCATCATCGGAAGAACATGGCCAGACAGCGAACTAGCGGCGACGACGATTCGCCCCAAGATGGCACCCTTCGTAGCGAGAGTCTCGTTGCAGCCACGGAGAGCCGTCGGCTACGTACTCTGTTGCCGCCAGGGGTGAAGTCTAACCTCCCGTCCGGCACTTGCTTGACCTCAACAATGGTTGAGGAAGCAGGGTGGAGTCATGGCTACTTTGACGAAGATCAACGACGATCTCTATCAGACCCGCATGGATTCACCGTTTCCCGGTTTGACCACCCACGCGTACCTGTGGCAACGGCCGGCCGGCAATGTGCTCTTCTACAGTCCGGCCAGCGACGCGGATTTCGATGCTATCGACGAACTAGGCGGCGTCCACGGCCAATATCTGTCGCACCTCGACGAGGCGGGCCCGAACCTGGCCCGCATCGCCGAACGTTTCGGTCGCCAGCTGCACGCTCCCGCAGCCGAACTGAGAGAGATTGCGCAACACGGTCGCGTCGACGTACCGCTGGAAGCTGTGCGACACGTCGACCTCAACGGTGTGGAAGTGCTTCCCACACCAGGTCATTCACCCGGAAGCACATGCTACCTGGTGACGGGCGTGGGCGGCGACCGATATCTGTTCACCGGCGACACGATCTTTCCCGCCGGTGACGGCACCTGGTCGACGTTCGTGGTGCCCGGCCGGGGTGACGCGGCAGCCATGCGGGACAGTGTGAAGCTACTCGGCACCGTGGCACCCGACCTCGTCATCTCGAGCGCTTTCGCGGGCGAGACGGCGATCGAGGCCGTCAACGCCGCGCGGTGGTCGGAGATCATCGACCAAGCGCTGGCGAGCGTGAAGTCCTAGGAGCAGCATCCGCCGGGGCCGTGGCCCTCCTCGGCGTAGGTGTCGTTCCAGCGCCACCACTTGTAGGGCGGGCCCTGCGGATAACCCTCGGGCGAGTCTTCCCAATTCTCCTGCCGCCCAAGCGCGGTCATGTCGAGCAGGTTCCAGGTGCCGACGAACACTTCGTCTCCGCGGCCGGAGATCATGTAGGTGCGGAAGACACGGTCGTTCTCGTCGCGGATGAAGGCGTTGGTGCCATGCCAGAGGTCGACACCGAAGTCCTTGTCGAAGTCATCAGTGAGCGAGAACCACGGGTGCCGCCACCCCATCTTCGCTTTCATCCGCTCCAGGTCGGGTTGCGTGGCCCGCGATACGTACACGAACGTTGTGTCGCGGGCGTTGAGATGAGCGAGATTCGGCACGTGGTCTGCCATCAATGAGCAACCCACACAGCCGTGTTCGGGCCAGCCGGGGTGCCCGGGGACATCGTCGCCGCCTGTGCCGGGTTCGATGAACGCGCGATAGACGATCAGCTGGCGTCTGCCGTCGAACAGCTCGAGAAGGCTCAGCTTGCCGTCGGGCCCGTCGAAGACGTACTCCTTGTCAACAGGTGTCCAGGGCATGCGACGCCGCTGGGCGGCCAACGCATCGCGGGCGCGTTGAACCTCTTTTTCTTTGGTGAGCATCTCCTGCAGGGCGGCGTCCCACTCCCCTGCCGACACGATCGGTGGCGTCTTCACTTCTCGTCACTCCCCTCCTCCAGCGCCGTCTTGAGATTCGACAGCTTCCACGGCCACCCCCCGGAAATGAGCTCGCGCACAGTGCTTTCAGGCGGAAAGTCGTCGTGTACGACGGTCAGCTTCACCTGACCGTCCTCGACCGGTTCGATGTCGAACGACACCTTTGACCTGCGCTCCGCTGCGGCTTTGGCGATGACCTCTTCGTCCAGCCCCAACTCCGTGAGCTCCGGCACGAACGTGTGAAAGGTGAACGCGAGCCGGCGGTACGGATCCGATTCGAGGATCACCTGCTCCGGATGCTCGATCTTGAGCTTTCGGTCCTCCCACACATACGTCGAGCCCTTCTCCCAGTCCGACGCGATCGCGTGCCCCATGTAGCGATGCGAGAACGCCGGATCGATGATCGCCTGCCACAGTCGTTCAGGAGTGGTTCGGATGTAGGTGGTGTAGACGAATGCGGCGCTATTGCTCATCGGTTCGGTCTCCAATGCGATTTTCAGATCGGCGAGTGTCTGCACCCGCGCACGGTCGTACTGGTTGATCCAGCGGTCGGCGATCGCGTTGATCGGTTCGGCGTTGAGGTAGTGCAGCTTTTCCCTGCCCTGCCACACCGTGGTGATCAGGTTGGCTGCTTCGAGCACCGCCAAGTGCTTACTGACCGACTGCCGTGCCATGGACATTTCCGCGCAAAGGTCGCGCAAGCTCTGCCCGTTGCGTGAATTGAGGCTGTCGAGCAGCAGGCGCCGACTGGGGTCGGCCAGCGCCTTGAATACCTCGTCCGTCTGTGTCATATCTGTTTATGCAGCTGTCTGGCTGCATGTCCACCATAGGCAGCCTTCCGGCTGCATGTCAATGGTCGGTTTTCACGTTGCGGTTCCTGGTGCGCGATACCCTCGGGTTCGTCGGACCATGCTTGCTCCGCAAGCTCCAACCATCAGCGACGTTGTCGTTAATTTGTTGCGGCCCAGTACTTGTCGGACCCCTCTGTTTTGATGGGGTCATGTCCTCGATCGCCGCCTCCGACGGGGCGGTCGTGCGCCCGAAGGACCGGCTGGAGGTGTTGTTCGGCGAGCTGGGTGAGCTGATGGGTCAGCGCAACGCCATCGACGCGCGCATCGTGGACATCGTGGCCGAGATGGACCACGACAACCTGGTCGGCATGACCGGGTGTCGCTCGCTCTCGGCTTTGGTGGCGTGGAAGACCGGCTCCTCGACCAGAAACGCCGGGAAGATCGCCGCGATTGCGCACCGGGCCCGACAGTTTCCGCTGTGCATGGCGGGCCTGCGCGAAGGCCGGTTGTCACTGGACCAGGTCGCCATCATCGCCGAGAAAGCCGGCGCAGGTTCTGATGGGCACTACGTGACGTTGGCCGAGGTCGCCACCGTCAGCCAACTCAACACCGCCCTCAAGGCCGAACCACCCCTGCCATCTGAACCCGACCCCTGGCGCGACACCCCACCCGAGGCCGAACCCGCACCCGAGCCGCCGCCGCGGCCCACGATCACCACCACCCACAGCGACGAGCAGACCACCACCTGGAAGATCACCCTGTCACACCTGGACGCCGCAACCTTCGACGCCGCCGTGCAGTCCCATCTGGATGCTGCGGTCGCCGCGTGGAAACGCGACCACGACACCGACACCCTGCCCGCCGCGGTAGCGTCGCCGTTTCCCACCAAGGGTGAGGCGTTCATGAGCCTGGTCGAAGCCGGCTGGGACGCCGACGCTACCCGCCGCCCCCACGGCCAGCACACCACCGTCGTGGTGCACCTCGACATCAAAGAACAGGTGGCTGCCCTGCACCTGGGGCCGTTGCTCACCGACGCCGACCGCCGATACCTCACCTGCGACGCCACCTGTGAGGTGTGGTTCCACCGCGACGGACAACCCCTCGGTGCCGGGCGCAGCACGCGCACCATCGGCCGCCGGCTACGCCGCGCCCTAGAACACCGCCACCCCACGTGTGCGGTGCCCGGCTGCGGGGCCACCCGCGGACTGCACGCCCACCACATCCAGCACTGGGAAGACGGCGGCCCCACCGACCTGGACAACCTCGTCCTGCTGTGCCCCTACCACCACCGCGCCCACCACCGCGGCGTCATCACCATCACCGGACCCGCCCCCAACATCACCGTCACCGACAGCGATGGCCGAACCCTGAGCCCGGGATCACTCGCCCGCCCACCCACCCGACCCCCACCCGACGCCGCGCCCTACCGCGGACCCACCGGCGAACGCGCCCAATGGTGGTGCTACACCCCATTCGAACCCCAACCACCATCAGACAACTAGGTGTACTGACCGTGGAGTTCGTCGAATCGCGCGAGCGCCTGTCCGCGTTGGTTGACGTCGAAGGCCTCCATGTGGATGACGCGCGTTCCGTCGAAAAGGATGAGGGTGATCGCTGGGAACTCGATGACGGCGCCTTCGGGCGTCCTGCCCTTGACGACGAGATCTGTTACCACGCCTTTGGCGGAATGGGCAAGTATCTCGACAGGCTCTGTCCTCAAGTCTGGGATGAGAGAAGCCAAGGCGCGAATCGACCGCCAATGGTCTTCGATCGTTTCGGGTTCCGCGCTGACCAGTTGCCGGTGGTTGACGTAAGTCGCACCGAATTCATTGGCCGCGATTGCGTCCCAGTCGTGCCGGTTGTACATCTCGTTCGATCGGAGTGCAGCCTCGATGACGTCAGGGTATGCAACCTCTCCCGACGCGATCCAGCGAGCGGTGAGTTCCGCGAACGCGGCATCAATGTCGTCGGGGTCGAGAACGGCGAACCAGAAGATCAATTCGTCTTTGTTGATGCTGCCGATATTCAATGCCTCGACAGCGATCGGATTACCGGCCTCGCTCTGATCGCGAAATGTCGCGCGGCCCAGCATCAGATGCTCTCCCCTGACAGCGATGGTCTCAAACTCCGCTTGCCACCCCGCGGCCGCACCGAATGTCACTGCTTGCGCGTAGTCTGGCCTGATCGACCCCGCGTCACGCAGGCCTTTCCGCCGATCTTCGTAAGTACAGTCCTCAGAAAAAAGGGCGAGGTACCTGTCAGGGTCACGCCGGTCGAAGGCATCCACCACTCGTGCGAGAACTCGCGCTAGTGCATTGTTCGGCTGAGGCCCATCAACAGTGAGTTCGTCGAAACGAGTGAGTGCCTGCTCGCGTTGGTCGAGGTCGTACGTCTCGGCGTGGACGATGCGATGACCGTCGATCAGGAGCAGTACAACAAATGGAAGATCAAACGGGACGTCATTGGTCGAGGTGCCCTTCGCGACCGTATGGATGACGATGCCAGTCGCCGAAAGTCGAAGGACGTCGGTCAACTCGAACCGCAAGTCGGGAACGAGTGACGTGAGCATGCGGAGCGAAGACATATCGTCGGCGACCGTGTCGGCGCCACCTCTTAGCTGCAGGTGATTGGTATACGTTGCGCCGGCGTGACGTGTGGCCAGTTTGTCCCACTCATGTCGATTAGCGGACTCGGCGAAAGTCTGGATTGCTTCCATTACTCCGGGGTGGCCGCACTCTCCTGATGCGATCCAGCGGGCGGTCAGCTCGGCGAGAGCGGCATCGATGTCGTCGGGGTCGAAAAGCAGGAGAGTAGAGATCAATTGGCTGACGGTGATTTCCGCGATGAATAGGGCTTCCACGACGACTGGGTGGTCGGCCTCGTCGTGATCGCGATATGTCAGGTGACAGAGCACAAGATGCGGTCCCCGATTTGCAATGCACTCGACTTCCACCTGCCAACCCGTGCCGGCCCCATCAATTACCGCACGGGCAAAGTCTGGCTTGACGAGCCCCGCGTCACGCAAGCCTTTTCGCCGATCCTCGTACCGGGCGTCGTCGGTGAAAATGGACAGATAACTGTCCACGTCGCGGCGGTTAATGGAATCAACCACGCCTGTGAGAACCCGTGTGACTGCGTTATCCGAAAGCGGCGCGGTCACATTCAGTTCCTCGAATCTGGCGAGCGCCCTATCGCGCTGTTGAGGGTCGTAGGTCTCGAGATGGGTGACGCGATCACCGTCAAGAAGTATGAGATAAATCGCCGGAACCTCAACGACAGTGCCCTCGGTCGACGTGCCTTTCAGCACCAGCCTCGCCAAAACACCCATCGCCGAGTGCGCGAAGACCTCGGCGGCTTCGACCCACAGATCGGGTACGAGTGACGCCCATAGCTGAATCGATGACAGGTAACCGGATATGTCGGCGTCGTCGAGTCCGAGCTGTCGGTGGCTTACATACGTCGCGTCGCCCAGACGATTCGCAATGGCGGCCCAGTCATGGCGATTGGCCATGTCAAAAATTCGCTGCGCAGATTGGATGACCGCGGGATGCTCGACCTCTCCCGATGCGACCCAGCGAGCGGTGAGCTCAGCAAAGGCAGAGTGAATGTCGTCAGGGTCGAAAAACACTACACACGGCACGAATTTGTCGGTGAGATCCGTGAGCGCGATCAATTCAACGGTGACTGGCAGTTCGGCATCGGCTGTGTCGCGGAACGTTTCGTGGCTCAGCGCCAAGCGGTCTCCCCTGATGGCAACCGCCTCATGTTCCAGGTGCCAACTCGTGGGCGTTCCGGACAATACCGCGGCTGCGTAATCCCCGTCGGCCGCTCCTTCATATTGCAGTCCTTTTCTGCGGTCCACGTATCGGCCGCTGGCGAGCGAAAGAAATCCGTCCACATCACGGCGGTTGTATGTATCGCAGACTTGTGCTCGCGCACGGCTCGCTGCATTCTCGAGTCGCGTTGCTGACGAACTGAGTTCGTCGAGTCTGACGAGTGCGGCGTGGATATCACCCTCGTCGAATAGTTCGAAGTGGTCGATTCGACCACGCCCAACTGTGAGGACTTGGATCATTCGCCACTCCGCATCGAATCCCTCTTTCGAGCGGCCGTACGACCTGTTGGTGACGACGGCTCCGACGTCGGTGAGTCGATGAATGCTCTCGACGTACATGGTGAGGTCCGGCACGAGATCCCACGCGGTGCGGAGGGTTTCAGCCAGATCGTTGGGATCGATTGTGACGACTGTGCGGTAGTCCAGGTGGACGACGTCCGTTATCCACGCGGGAAGTTCGTGCCGGTTGAGTCCGGAGTACATCTGCGCCACCGCAGACCAGGTGTCGCGGCATTGGGCCGCTTCCCCAGCGAGATACTGACTGTCCAGTTCCTGGAAGGCGGCGGCGATCTCATCGAGATCGAAAAGCACACTGCGGCTGATCCGTTCATCGTCCTGCGCCTCGACAACCGCCAATACCTCAGCAACGACGGGCTTGCCGGCCTCACCGCTGTCGCGACAGATGTGGCGAACCAGTGCAAGATGGCGCCCCCGGTTGGCGACAGGCTCGATCTCTACGCGCCAACTCGAGGGCCCGGTGAAAAGCAGCCCACGTACGAACTCCCGGTCAATTGGGCCGGCATTGCGCAGCCCCCGCCGCCGGTCGTCGTACTGCGCGTTGGTCGCCAACACGCCGAGGTAGCCCTCAAGATCCCCACGATTGAATGCGTCTGCGGCCCTGCCGTCCCCGCGAATCGCCGCATTATCGAGGTGTGTTGCAGGCACGCTGAGTTTGTCAAACCAAGACAGGGCCGTATCGAGATCGTGGTCGTCGAAGAGTTCACAGCGGCTGATCAATTCGCCGTCGAACATCAGAAGGGTGATCTCGCGCCATTCGGCATCGAAGCCCTCGCGCGACGTTCCCGACTCGGTGTGGGTGAACACAGCGCCAAGGTGGGTCAATCGATGCACGCTCTCGATTCGGGTGCGGACGTCCGGCGCGACCGCCCACATTGCGCTGACGTACTCGTTCATCTCACCGGGCGCAGGAACCATGGCGCGCCGGTGATCGACGTTCACCCAGTCGGTAGTCGTCTGTGACAGTTCATGCCGATTGAACCTCGCATAGGTCTGATTGACCAGCTTCCAAATGTGTGAGTGAGCCGCATCGACCCCTGCCAGGAACCTGGCGTCGAGTTCCGCCAACGCGGAGTCGATCTCGTCCGGATCGAAAAAGGCCTCATAAGCAATCATTTCGCGGTCGGACACCTCGACCACCGCGAGGACCTCCACTACGCTCGGCCCATCTGGCTCATCGATATCGCGGAATCTGCCGCGCATCAGCGCCAGGGCTTCTCCCCTAGTGGCGATGAGCTCGATAGACAGTCGCCAACTCGGGGCCGCCTCAAACAAGAGCGCACACCCGACATCCGGGTCCACGGGACCTTCGTCGCGAAGTCCCTTCCGGCGATCATCGTAATAAGCGTCCTCGTCGTGGACGGCGAGAAACCCCTCCAGATCTCGCCGGTTGTACACCTCCGAAAAACGCCGCCAAGCCCGCATCGCAGCGTTGTCGGGTCGAGGTGGCGGTTTGTTGATTTCGTCGAACCGCGCGAGCGCGGCGTCGAGGTCTTCGTCGTCGAACAGCTCGAAGCGGTTGCCTAGGTCGCCCTCGAATGTGAGTAGATGAATATCCCGCCACTCGGCGCGGAATCCCTGCGGCGACGTTCCATACGTCGAGGCCGTGATAACCGCTCCGAGATTGCTCAGCCTGTGCACTGCCGCGATATGGGCCTGAGTGTCGGGCGTGACGGTAAACGCCGCTTGGACGTAGTTTGTCAGGTCGCCGGGCTCAAACGCTGTCACCCGACGGTGGTCGATGTTCACCCAATCAGGAGTCGTCAAAGGCGGCTCATGCCGGTTGAACCTGGCGTAGCTGTCGACAACGAGTGCCCACATCTGTGCGTGGGCCGCGCCTTCGCCGGCCAGGTAGCGTGCGTCGAGTTCTGCCAACGCGGGCTCGATATCATCCGGATCGAAGAGTACGAAGTCGTGGACGAGGTCATCGGTCGCGCTCTCAGTCAGCGTCAGGACTTCGACACAAGTCGGTCGGTCAACGTCACCGAAATCGCGAAAAGTTTGACGGCTCAGACAAAGCCGCGATCCCCGAACCGCAATGTGCTCAACATCCAGCCGCCAAAGCTCTGGATACTCGAATAGCGTTTCGACCACGCGCCGACGCATTGCCCCGCCTTGGGAGTCCCGCAGTCCCATGCGTCGATCAGCAAAGTGGCCATCCGACGCCGTGAGGTCGACGAAGGCGTCCACGTCGCGGCGATTGAATGCGTCGGCAAGCCGATCCCAGATACGCGTAGTCGCGTTCTCAATGCGGGGAACCCGCGTAGTGAGTTCGTCGAATCTCGCGAGCGCAGCGTCTAGGTCGGTCTCGTCAAAGATCTCCAAACGTGTGACATGGTCGCCGTCAACGGTCATTAGCTGGATCATTCGCCACTCGGCGACGAATCCCTGATGCGATGAACCAACGGATCTATTGGTGACCACCGCGGCACGATCGCTGAGCCGATGCACAGATTCGATGTAGATACTGAGGTCTGGCGTGAGCTCTCGAGCACCGCGAATTGTCGTGTTGAGCTGGTCTGCCGGGTATCCCCGCCGGTGGTCGGTACTCACCCAATTGTCATCGGGCACGAGGCCATTCCGGTTGTATGCGGCATGGGTCTCTGCGACCGCTGACCACGTCTGCGCATACGGCGCCGCTTCGCCGGCGAGGTACCGCGCGTCGAGTTCAGCGAATGCCGCGTCGACGTCGTTTGGGTCGAACACGATATTCATGGAGATCTTGCCGGCGTCGTTGACCTCGATGACTTCGAGTACCTCGTCAAAGAAGGCCTCGGCTTGGTCATCGCTCTCCGAATAACGCGTGCGCGTCAGTATCAGTCGCTCTCCTCGCACAGCCATGATCTCGTCAGCGACACCTGTGATGCCGACATCGGTTGCTGTGCGGGCATCACGAATCATGGAATCTCCACCATGACGCATCCCACCGTTTACCGTGCGTCGGCGATCGTCAAGCGTGAAGTCTTCCGCAAGGGTGGCGCGCATGCCGTCCCAGTCACGAGCCGCGAAACATGTGCGAGCGAGCTTGAGTACACGGCCGGCAGCGTTCTCCAAGAATCTTGAACTACTGAGTTCGTCGAACTTCGCCAGCGCGGCGTCGAGGTCGGTCTCGTCGAATAACTCCGTGCGATTGAGCTTCTCGCCGTCGACCATCACCAGGCCGACCTCTCGCCACTCCGCGTAAAAGCCGGTGACCGACACCCCTCGCGTCGTACTGGTGACGACGGCCCCAAGATCATTCAGCCGATGAACCGCCTCGACATGGATTCTGTTCTGCGGTGAATCCACCCAGGAAGAGCGAACATATGTCGCCAACTCGCCTGGTGGGAATGCGCTACCTCCTCGCCGATGGTCGATGTTCACCCATTCTGGCGTCGTCGGGGGAATTTCGTGGCGGTTGAGCGCGGCATAGCCATCTTTGATGACCGACCACGTGTGTGCATGCGCGGCCGCTTCGCCGGCGATGTAGCGTTTGTCGAGTTCTTGAAATGCCGCATCGAGGTCATCAACGTCGAAGACGACCTGAGCGGTGACGCTTCCGTCTGCATCGATCTCTGCTATCGCAATGTTCTCGACGTAGAACGCACCAGGTTGCGCTTCGTAGGACGATTCTGCCCGAACTAGGAGGAGGCGCTCTCCACGGGTCGCAAGATCAGTCGAGCAAAGTGTCGGTATCCCAGCGTCGGCGGCGGATCGCATGTCCTGCAACAGGGAGTCCCGGCCGTGGCGGATCCCAGCATTCACGACGGACCGGCGATCTTCGTTGTAGAAGTCCTGCGCAAGCATTTCGGCCATCGCATCCCAGTCGCGAGCTGCGAAAGTTGCCCGGAATCGTTCAGCCACTCGGCTCGCGGTATTCCGGAGCTGTGGTGCGGGACTGCACAGCTCGTCGAACCTCGCGAGTGCCGCATCAAGCTCGGTATCGTCGAACAGCTCGCAACGATTGATTCGGCCATCCTCGACTGTCGAGATGGTGATCACCCGCCACTCGGCGTCGAATCCCTGTCCCGAGGTGTTACGCAATACTTGAGAGACCACCACCCCGTGGCTGCTCAGTCGGTGGACCGTCTCGATGTCGATACGGATCTCGGGCGCGTCATTCAAGGTGGCCTGGAGGTACACCATCATTTCACCGGGCGCGAACGCGATTGGTCGCCGGTGATCGATGCTCGCGAAGTCGGATGTCGTCGTGGGAAGTTCGTGTCGGTTGACTGCCACGAACGCATCCGCGATCACGGAATAGGTCTGCGCATATGCGGCGGCTTCGCCCGCCATGTACCGCTTGTCGAGCTCTTCAAATGCGGCATCGAGGTCGTCGATATCGAATGCGACGCCACCGCCGACTTTGTTGTCAGCGCCGACTTCGGCGATGATCAGCACCTCGATGCCGAACGCCTCGGGCCTTCTGCCGCCTGACACTCGTTGCCGTGCAAGAGCGAGGCGCTCCCCGCGAGTCGCGATGAAGTCCGCTTCGATGACCGTGACCCCGACATCGGCTACAGCGCGCATACTCGCGATCACGGCGTCGCGACCGAGTTGGATACCGGCGTTGACCACCCGCCGGCGATCGTCATGGCGGTTGTCGGGTGCGACCATTTCGGCCATCGCATCCCAGTTGCGATCTGCGAAGTGACTCAGGAAGCGTTGGTACGTGCGGCTGGCTGTGTTCTCCACCGGCTGCGGCTGTCGAAGAAGCTCGTCGAACCTCGCCAGTGCGGCGTCGAGATCCGTCTCGTCGAAGACTTCGCAGCGGCT
The DNA here is from genome assembly GCF_032883055.1 of Mycobacterium sp. 29Ha. NCBI lineage: Bacteria > Bacillati > Actinomycetota > Actinomycetes > Mycobacteriales > Mycobacteriaceae > Mycobacterium > Mycobacterium sp. 29Ha. Next base: position 27,703 of record NZ_JAMQTI010000022.1, on the reverse strand, counting down.
CATTAAACCGTCCTCGACGGTGTACACGTTCACCACCCGCCACTCGGCGTAAAAGCCGTCGTGCGAAGTCCCCTGCGCCACTTGACTGACGACCGCGCCGACGTCGCTCAGTCGATGCACGGTTTCGACGAAAGTCGTCATGTCAGGTGTGAGTTCCCATGCCGCACGGAAATAGTCACTCACGTCGGCCGCCCACATGTTTGCGACTCGCCGCCGGTCGACGTACACAGAGCCCGGCGCCCGCTCGGGCAGCTCTTGTCGATTGAGCGCGGCACAATTCTCGGCAATCACCGACCAAGTGCGCGCAAGAGCAGCGCCTTCGCCCGACACATAACGGGACTCGAGTTCCTCGACAGCGGCACCAAGGTTGTCGGCGTCGAAAAGAACGAGGGCCGTGATCCTTTCGTCCGCATCGATTTCGATGACTTGAACCAGATCGATCACGCCGACCTCGGGTCGTTCTTCGTCAGCTGAATAGCGGATGTGTCCCAGCGTCAATCGCTCGCCCCGAATGGCGATGGCCCTAGGCGTAATGTGTGTCAAGCCGATCTCGGCACCGACCCGTAGATCCTCGACCACCGCATCTCGACCCCGTCGCAGGCCGGCATTCACGACGCGACGACGATCATCGATCGAAACGTCGTCAGCCAAGACCTCCGCCACCGCATCCCAGTGTCCTGCTGCGACAAGGAACTGCGCGCGCGCCTCCACTCGACTCGCGGTGTTCTCCAGTCGCGTTGCCGGGTTAGCCAGTTCGTCGAATCGGGCGAGTGCTGCATCGAGATCTGCCTCGTCGAACATCTCGCTGCGGCTAATGCGGTCACCTTCGACAATCGACAAGGTGATTTTCCGCCACTCACCCTCGAATCCCTGTTCCGTGGTTCCTTTCGCGACATGGGTGACAACTGCGCCGAAACTCGTCAGCCGATGAACGGCCACTATGTCGACCCTGACATCGGGCGTCTGGAACCACGTTGCGTGAAGGTATGGCGCTAGGTCACCGGGCGCGAGGGCTGTCGTGCTGCGGTGATCGATGTCTACCGTATCGTCAGTCCACGGAGGCAGCTCGTGTCTGTTGAACGCTGCGTAAGCCCCCGCGACAACCGACCAAACGTGTGCATTCACCGCCGCTTCACCCGAAATGTAGCGCGCGTCGAGCTCTGCGAAGGCGGCGTCCAGGTCGGCAGGTCCGAGCTCGATATGTGCGATGATCCGCTCGTCGGCGTCGATCTCGACGATGTGGAACATTTCGCTGCCGACGTCCCATTGGCGTGTATCGGGTCTTGAGGAACGAATTCGCGAGAGTGCGAGGCGCTGCCCACGGATTGCGATGACACTCAGGGCAATAGACGGCCCCGCCTCAGCAAGGGCTCGCAGGTTTGCGACAACGTCGTCGCGGCCATTCCAAGACCCTACGTTCACCACGCTACGACGGTCATCGACCAAACAGGCATCGGCCAGGGTCTCGCCTAACGCCGCCCAATCACGGGCGGTGAAATGTGCAAAGAATCGACCATCTGCTCGACTGGCCGCATTTGCCAGCTGGGTTGTAGAAGAAGAATCGAGTTCGTCGAACCGGGCTAGCGCTCTATCGAGGTCTGCCTCGTCGAACAGCTCACAGCGGTTGACCATGTCGCCGTCGACCGTCAGGAGATTGACTATCCGCCACTCGGCAGCAAAACCCTCGGCGGACGTCCCACGAGAGACCTGGGTGACAAGGGCTCCGTGATCGCGCAGAACATGCACTGTCTCAACGAAGTTGCTTAGGTCCGGCGTGAGCTCGTTAAGGGTAGTGACAATCTCCTTGAGGTCGGTTTGGGCGAGCGGCGTTCCTCGCCGGTGATCGATGCTCACCCAGTCTGCCGTCGCGACGGGCACGTCGTGACGAGCGAGCGCGTCGAAAACGCCGACGACGACCGACCAGGAGTGCGCGTACGGTGCGGCTTCGCCCGCGAGGTAGCGCGCGTCGAGCTCGGCTAAAGCGGCATTGAGATCATCTGCATCAAACGCAACGCGTCGCGCGATCCAGCCGTCGCCGTCGATCTCGACGATGTCGAGTATGTCGGTGTGGAACGCCTCAGGCCTCCGATCTCGCCCCGAGAAGCGGGTCCGAAGGAGAGCGAGGCGCATTCCGCGAACTGCGACGACTTCTGACGTCGCGTCCATGACCCCCAGGTCGACGATCGCCTGCATATTCGCGACTTCGGCATCTCGGCCATACCGGATCCCCGCGCCAATGACCTGGCGACGATCGTCATTGCACATGTCCTCGGCCAGCAGTGCTGCCATGGCAGGCCAGTCGCGGGCCGCAAAGCATTCGTCGAAGTGCTTGTTCACCCGGCTTGCCGAGTTCCCCAACTGCGGCTTCGGCCGAGTCAATTCGTCAAAGCGACGGAGTGCGGTTTCCAGATCTGCTTCGTCGAACAGTTCGTTCCAAGCCAAGTGGCCACCGTCGACCGTGAGAAGCAGCACCATTCGCCACTCCGCTTCGAAGCCCTCTGCCGCAGTCCCAGAAGATATTCCGGTGACGACTACACCGGCATCGGTCAGTCGATGCACGACCTCCACGTACGAGCGGAGGTTGGGCATGAGGTCCTTCATCCGGGCAGTAGTTAATTCTCCTGGCGCGTATCGCACTGACTTGCGGTGATCGATATTCACGACGCTCGGGTAGTCCGCTCGGTTGAACTCGGCGTACGTATCGACGATCACTGACCAGACGTGCGCATGCGGCTCGGCTTCTGATGCGAGGTAACGGGCGTCGAGTTCGGCGACGGCAGCGTCCATATCGTCTAGATCGAACGCAGTTCTTGCTACCAACAACGAATCAGCGTTTACCTCAGTAACGACGAGGACCTCAGCATCGAAGGCGTCAAGACCCTGAAACCGCATGCGACTCAGACAAAGATGGTTTCCACGCACGGCGGTCGGCACTGTCGATATTTGCGTTACACCGATCTCGGACATCGCGCGCAGATTCTTGATTTCCGTGGCTCGATCGGTGCTCGCACGGCGTAGCCCTCGGCGCCGGTCATCGGTCCGGAAGTCATCGACCAGCAGTTCACCGATCTCGTCCCAGCGACGATCGCCGAACAGTGCGTCGATCCGCTCTTCGGCTCGACTAGCGACGTTCTCCAGATGCGAGCGCTCAGGCTCTCCCCCGAGGCGCTTGTGCTGTGCGTCGAGTTCCGCTATCGCGGCGTCCATGTCCTCGAGGTCGAACCACACCTGCAGCGCGATTCGACGGTCCGCGTCGATGCCGACCACCTGTAGCCACTCATCCTGCGGCGCGCCTGGGCTCGCGTCGCCGGTGCCGACCGCCACCCGGGAAAGAGCTAAGCTCTCGCCCCGTACCGCGAGGATCAAACGGCGGAAACGTCCGAAGCGTATCCCACGCGCAAATTCTCTGGTCTTGCTTGTAAATTCGCTAGGTCGATAGTCGACTCGATCGAAGCCGACTATCTTCCGGCGACTCTCGATAGAACCGCGGGGGGCATACCGCTGCTCTACTTCGCTCCAGTCTGCGTTCTGCACGCCGGCATCAACGCGGTTAAGCACCCGCACACACTCGTTTTCCAGCCCACGCAAAGGCGCACCTTCGAGTTCTAAACGGGCGTGCACAGCCTCCATCTCGGTGATCGCGGCATCGATGTCGTCGGCATCGAACCAGATCTGCAGCGCGATTCGATCGGTGCGGTCGATACCGACCAACTGAAGCATCTCGTCCTGAGGGGCTCCCGGACTTGTGTCGGTAGTGCCAACCACCAACCTGGTGAGGGCCATCCGCTCACCCCGCACAGCGACGACATCACGCCGGAGGCGCGCTGCTCCCATTACGCGACCGAAATCTCGTGCTTGGCTCGCAAATTCACTGGGTCGATAATCGGCCGGACCAAAGCCCACTATCTTCCGACGACTCTCGATCGAACCAACGGGAGCATACTCATGCTCGAATTCGTCCCAGGCCGTGCGTTGGAGCGCAGCGTCTACGCGACGAAGCACTCGCACACACGTGTTGTCCGGCTGGACGGTGGACGGTTGCGATGCAGGTGTTGTGGCGGGGACGCGGCGGCCGAGAACCCGTCGCGCCCTTTCAACCAGTGCCGCAGCACCTTTGCGTTCAAACAGTGCGACCGCCTGTTCAGCTGCCGCGCGCGACCCGACAGTGTCATCGGCCATGGCCAACACCATCGCCAGCGTCAGACAGGCGTCACCGTGATCCACCAAAGCGTCAGTACGCTCGGCGATGCTGACGGCCTCCCCTGCCACCCGCCGAGCCTCGTCATGAGCACCAGCACGGGCGTGCAACTGAGCACGAACCGTCCGCCAGGTGATCGACGGCCTCAACGCATGGCCGGCGAGTCGCTCACTCTCCCTGCACAGTTCGTCGGCCTCGGCGTCCCGATCAAGCACCAGGCAAGTTCGCGCCAAGAAAGCCGCGGTCTCTGCGGTATCGGCGTCCAGACCCATCCTGCGAAATCCGTCATACGCCCTCCGCAGATGCGGTTCGGCAGCAGCCGGGTCGTCAGCGACCAACTCGACGATGCCTGCGAACTGGTCGACCTCCAGTAACGCGTGCCGCATGCCGAGTTCGGTGAGGGTGCGTCTGGCCGAATCGATCAGCTGCCGGCCCGCGGCCGCGCGTCCACGCATCGCATCCAGCACTCCCTGGCACCGTGTCGACGTGGCCTCCACCACCGGCGACCCCGTCGTGATGCGCAGCAGCCGAACGACATCCAGACACCGACCACCCGCGCGCGGCACCGGATTCGGTCCCCACAACGCCGCCAGCGGCGCACCCGCCAACACGGCATTCACCCGACGGTGGTCGCGCGCACGTCGTGCCGCGGTCAGCGCCTGATCCAACTCCGTTTCGCTATCAGCGATGCGGCCCAGGCGGGCCAGGCACGCAGCCCGGACCGTGTGGGCGTTCGCCTCCCCCGCAGCATCATCCAGCTCGGCCAACCGTTGTGCGGCGGCGCCTACCTCGGATTCGATCTCGTCCAAACGTTCGGGATTCGTCAGCATCGAAAGCTGGCCGTCGAAACACGTGCCCCAGGCTGACAGCCGCACCGAATCCCCTGCTGCGCGACGCAATTGCGCTACCGCACCCGCCGCCGAACCCACGTCGCCCGCCGCCAGCAGCGCCTCACAACGAGCGACGAGCAGCTCGGCTTCCAGGGCGTCGCGGTCGGGCAACTCGTCGTCGAGTTCCTCGAGCGCATGCAGTGCCCGGTCGTAGAGTTCGGCCGCGCCTTCGTATGCGAGGCGCTCGATCGCCTGATCCGCTGCGCGCCTGCAGTACTCGACCGCCTTGGCCGCGTTGCCCGCCCACGCGCATTCGAAATAGTGGTACGCCAGCTCGGCCAGCAGTTCGTCGTCGGCCCCCGACTCGGCCTCCAGCGTGGTGGCAATTTTCTGGTGCAGCCGCATCCGCCGCACCGACGCCAGCTCTGCCAGTAGCGATTGCCGAACGAGGGCGTGGTTGAACCGATATCGACCGCCCGGTTCCTCGATGACGATTCCTGCCTTGCACGCTTCGTCGAACGCGTCGATGAGGTCTTCGCCCACCACCTGCTCGACCAGCGCGAGGGGAAATCGACTACCGACGACTGCGGCGGCAGCCAACGCCTTGTTCGTCTCCGCAGGAAGTCGGGAAAGCCTGCGGCTCACCGCTTCTCGAACTCCCTGGGGCAGCGTGCTCGGGTCCCATCGGCCGCCGCTCTCAGCGACGTGCCGTAACGCCTCGATCAGAAAGAACGGGTTGCCCCCGGTAACCGAGGCCAACGCTCGCGCCAACTCGACGTCGTCGTACCCGGCTTCGGCGACGTAGGCAGTGACGTCATCCTCGTCGAGGCCACCCAGTGCGAGACGACTGGCGGAGCCGTCGCGGTGCAGGTCGGCGAGCATGGCCGCCAGCGGATGGGAGCGGTCGAGGTCGGTGCTGCGGTACGTCCCGACGATCTGCACTCGGGCGTGCTCCCCGAACCGCAGCAGGTGTCGCAGCAGCAGCAGTGTGGGTTTGGCCGCCCAATGCAGGTCATCGAGGATCAGGACGACCGGCGCACTCGCGGCCGCCATCGCCAGCAGTGCGACGACAGCGTCGAACAATGCGTAGCGTTCAGTATCCGGGTCCGAGCGTGTGGGCGTCGTCAGATCGGGCACGGTGTCGGTGAGTCGGGGCACGAGCAGAAGTAACGCCTCGATCCCGCGCATGGCGCGCAACCGGTCGGCGCCCAGGCACGGCACCAACGACCGCAACGCCTCCGCGAACGGCTGATACGCCGCGCCTAGGTCCTCGTCGCAGCGGCCGTAGAGCACGACGGCACCCTGCTCGTAGGCCAGTCGCGACCACTCGCCTGCCAACCGCGTCTTGCCCACTCCGGGTTCGCCCGAGATCAGAACGGCACGCGCACCCGCCGCCAGCGTCGACTCCCACTCCGCCAGAAGTCCCTCGAGCTCAGGAACTCGCCCGACAAACGGCCCCGGCCCGGCCAGCACCGCGGGCAGGGCCGGCCGTTCGATGGGCGTTTCCACTGCCGGTTCGACGGAATCCACGGCCGTCTCCAGCCGCAGCTCGAAGACATGCTCTGGGCGAGCGAGGTTGCGCAACTGCCGCATCCCGAGATCGGCGAGCACTACATCGTCGGACAACGTGTCGATCACGAGTTCGGCGGTCGCGCCCGAACACAGGGTCTGCCCGCCTGCGGCCAGCGATCGCAAACGGGCAGCGCGATTGACCGCCCGACCGAAGTAGTCGCCATCGCGCAACTCCACCTCACCGGTGTGCAGCGCCACCCGGATGCGCATGGGTTCAGCCAGCACCCAGGGTTCGTGGCGGATCGCCTCCTGCAGCTCGATGGCGGCAGCGGCCGCGCCCGACGGCCGATCGAAAACCGAGAACGTCGCGTCGCCCTCGCCCCGCGTCTTGACCAGGCGGCCTCCCCGTGACGTGACGACCTGTTCGACGATCTCGTCATGGCGTGCGAGCGCCGTCGCCATGGCTTCGGCGTCGGCCTCCCACGCCGCCGTGGACCCCTCGATATCGGTGAGCAGGAACGTCACCGCACGTGTGACTATCGAAAGTTGCTCCGGCACAGCAATTTCCAGCGCGACATCCTGCGCAACGATCGCTGCTTCGAGCCGACGAAGGTCTGGCCCCGGGTCGACACCGAGCTCGTCGGCGAGCATCGACCGAGCGCGCTGGTAGGCCGCAAGCGCTTCACCCTGCCTGCCCGCACGGTAAAGGGCGAGCATCAGCTGACTCCAACGCCGCTCGCGCAACGGGGCATCGGCGATCGCGGCCTCCAGCTCGCCGACGATTTCGGCGGCCCGCCCCGTCGCGAGCAGCGCGTCGACCCTGTCCTCCACCAATGCGGCGTGGCTCTCGATCCAGCGCGTCTTCTCCGACCCGCCGCGCGGCCCATCGGGCAGCTCCGGCGCGCCGCGCCACAGTGCCAACGCCTCGTCGAACCGGGCCACGGCCTGGCCTGCGTCTCCGCCCGCGAACGCGTCGCGCCCCTGCCTGGCGGCCAGCTTGTACCGGGTGGCGTCGATCTCGGTCGTGCTCAGGGTCCACCCGGTCCCCTCCGTCAGCACATAGCCGTCGCCGAGGGCGCGGCGCAGAGAAGAGATGTGGGTCTGCAGCGCCTTAACGGCGGTACGCGGCGGACGAGGACCCCAGAGCAGCTCGGCGAGGGCGTCGGCCGTGACGACGGAACCGCCGTGCAGACCGAGCATGGTGAGGACAGCGCGTGGTTTTGCGCCTGGGACAGCGACCGGCAGGCCATACTGCCGGACCTGCAGAGGCCCTAAAACCCCCAGCTCCACGAGTGAAAGCGTAGTCACGTCGCCCATCGTCAGGGCGCGGATTCAATACACGGTCAAGGATGGGTAAAGGCCGTCCGGCGGTGTGGCAGGCTCGGCATGTGGACCTGCCACAGCCCAGTCCGGACACGCCACACCTCGCCGACGTCATACCGTCCGTTCTCTCCGCGATGGGGGTCGCAGGATTCGACAGGCGGATACCGTTAGCCGCTGATATCACCGGCGCCTGCGTGCTATTGGTCGACGGACTCGGCGCGGAGTTACTCGACGAACACGCCGCCGACGCGCCCGTCATGGCCGGTCTACGCGGCCGAACGCTGCAGGTCGGCTTCCCGGCCACCACCGTCGCCGGACTCGCCGCGCTGGGCACCGGATGTCGCTCCGGCGAGCACGGCATGGTCGGATACTCCTTCCGGCTGCCCGACGTCGGCGTTGTGAACTCTTTGCGCTGGCGCATCCACCCGTGGGGCGCCGACGTGCGAGACGCTGCGCCGCCCGAGGAGGTGCAACCGATGCCGACGACGTTCGAACGGGCCGTCTCGGCGGGGGCGTCGGTCAGCGTCATCTCCGGAGCCGAATTCACCGGGTCCGGGATGACGCGCGCAGCGCTGCGCGGCGGCCAGTACATCGGCGTGCACGCGATGGGCGATCTGTCCGCGCGGGTGCGCGAGTCCGTTGCCGCCGGCGGGTTCTGCTACGCCTACCACAGCGAACTCGACATGATGGGCCACCTCTACGGTCCCGGATCGACCGCGTGGATCATGCAGCTGCGCCAGATTGACCGGCTGGTGGAATCCATCGTCGAGGGCCTGCCGTCCGGCGGACTGCTCGCAGTCGTGGCCGACCACGGGATGGTCACCGTCGGCACCGACGACGTCGACATCGACAGCGACGACTCGCTCACTGTTGGCGTGACCGATATCGGGGGCGAAGCTCGGGCGCGGCACATATATGTAGTTCCCGGCGCGGCCGACGACGTGTTGGCGACATGGCAGGCCACGCTCGCAGGTCGGGCATGGGTGGTCTCGCGCGACGAGGCTATTGCCGCCGGCTGGTTCGGCGAGCGCGTCAGCGACACGACGCGAACACGCATCGGCGATGTCGTAGCCGCTGCCCGCGGTTCTGTAGGTTTGCTGAGACGAACAGTCGAGCCCCTGGAGTCTTCGTTGATCGGCCACCATGGCTCACTGACGAGCGCCGAGCAGAGCGTCCCACTGCTACTCGCGTACGGGTGAGCGACCCTGCTCAACGTTGGACTCACTGATATAACTGGTTGCCTTGCAATGCTTTTCGTAAGTTCTGTCGAGTTCGAACAGCATCACTGCCGCGAATAGTTGCTCTCTCCAACATAAATCGCTTTCACGACGGTCACGAGCAGCAAACAAATCGGTGAATACGCCGTTTTCTGCTGGATGTTGAGTGAAGTGGCCCACCGAATTTCGGCATTGTGGTCGCGGTCACACCATATTCGGTGAACGTGGTCACAGATTTTGGTGGGTTACAAATTGCTCTGTTAACGTCCGGCGTCATGTTTGCTGTTGCAACGCTTTTGACGCTAGTCAATTCCGTGTCCGGCACGCCCTACGTCACCGGTGGGGATTCCCCGGCCGGTACCGATTGCTCGGGACTCGTCTCCTGGGTCACCAACGCGGCGACCGGACGCCCCGTCTACGGGGACCGGTTCCACACCGGGAACATCGAGCAGGCACTGCTTGCGCGTGGCTTCCAGTACGGCACGCAGCCCGGCGCGCTCAACGTGGGCTGGAACGGCGGTCACACCGCCGCGACGCTGCCCGACGGCACGCCGGTGTCGTCCGGAGAAGGCGGCGGAGTCAAGGTCGGTGGCGGCGGCGCCTATCAGTCGCAGTTCACCAACCACATGTTCCTGCCGATGCCGCCCGATCAGGTGCCACCGCCCCCCGGCGCCCCGATCGTGCTGATGAACCAGCAGGCGCCGATGCCTCCGGCACCACCGATGGCACCGCCACCGCCGCCGCCGCCCGCACCACCGATGGCCGGCCCGGTTGATCCGATGTTGGCGCCGCCTCCCCCGCCCGCACCGCCGATGGCACCGCCGCCGCCCGGCGCACCGCTGCCCCCGCCGCCGCCCGGCGCACCGCTGCCCCCACCCCCCGGTGCCCCGGCGCCACCGGCCTGACCCGAAGGGCGCGATAACGTCTGCGGCGTGATCGTGCTGCTGCCGCCGTCGGAGACCAAGCATCCTGGCGGCGACGGGCCATCACTGAGCCTGGACGCGCTGTCATACCCCGAGCTGACGCCGCTGCGCGCCGAACTCGTCTACGAGCTGGTCGAGCTCGCCGCCGACACGTCGGCGTGCAGTCGCGCACTCGGGCTCTCGGCTGCTCAACACGTCGAGATCGAGCGCAATGCCGCACTATGCGATGCGCCAACGCTCGCCGCAATCGACCGCTATACCGGCGTGCTGTACGACGCGCTCGACATCGCATCGCTGACGCGCGTCGCGGCGAGCCGTGCCCGGGCCAGGCTCGCGGTCGGATCGGCACTTTTCGGGCTACTGCGCGCCGACGATCACATACCCGCATACCGGCTCTCCGCGACATCGAAGCTGCCCGGACAGCCCGCTCTGTCGACGCGCTGGCGACCTCTGCTCGAGCCGGCGCTCGTCAGGGTCGCAGCGCACGAGCTGGTCGTCGACCTGCGGTCAGGCTCGTACGCGTCGCTCGGCAGGTTGCCCGATGCCGTGCGCGTCGATGTCGTCTCGGAGAATTCCGACGGCAAGCGCACGGTGGTCAGCCACTTCAATAAGGCGCACAAGGGACGGCTGGCCCGCGTGCTGGCCTCCACCCGATCCGAGCCTGACACCGCGGCCGCAGTAGCGACGATCGGGCGGCGCGCCGGCATGCGCATCGAACGCGAAGGCAATCACTTGACGGTAGTGGTGCCGGCTTGAGTTCTTGCGAAAGATCTTCGCCTCCAAGGCTTTCGCGTTCTAGATCGGAGCGATCAAGTCCGTCGTGTAGAACTCTGCCGGATTCTGCGAGAACCTGTCCGGGCGACTGATGAACACCCAAGCGCCTGTCGCTCCCGGCTCGATTCCGTCCTGAATAGTCACCGACCCCGCCCCGCCCCTGTCGGTATTCAACGAAGTCTGCGCGACGCCCGGATCCGCACCCCAACACGGCACCGCAGAGGACCGGGGCACTTGAATCAGCCTGACGTCGTAACGCATGTTGGGCACGGCGGTCGCGATCTGCACATCGGCGGTCAGCGTGGAACCGTCCGATCGCAACGTGCCGAGCGGCCTCCCCATCCCCGTCGGCCCGTTGTAGTCGGTCTCGCTGAAGTCGCACCGACGCAGGATCTGCGAGAACGGCAGCACGGTGCCGCCCGCTCCGGCGGCGACCCCGGCGTCGTCGGTACCGTCGGCGAACGCTGCCGCAGGAGGTGCCGCCAAAGCCATCGCTGCCGTCAGCGTCAAAATCCGCGTCGTGTGTCGCATAGTCCCGAGTAAAGCACCGATCAGCGGCGCAATGGGCAATTCCGGCCGGTCGATCGGTTGGCAGGGCCGCACCGTCGCCCTCCCGTACGGTTGAGTCATGACGGTGTTGCCGGACGTTGGAGCCGTGCGGAAGCAGCTGGGACGCAGCCTGTTCGGTTTGGTTGCGGGCCCGAACGGTCCGGCCAACCGCTCCCGCATTCACGACACACCCGGCCCGCGGTGGTTCGACGAGGATCGCCCAATTCGCCGTGTGCACGCCGACGCGTCGATGTTCGTCGGCGGGCTGCGCGCGCTGCTGTTGCAGTCCCTGCATCCGCTTGCGATGGCAGGCGTCGCCGAGCACTCCGACTACCGGGGTGACCCGTGGGGACGGCTTCAGCGCACCAGCACCTTTCTGGCCGTGACCACCTTCGGTCCTGCCGCCGACGCGCAGCGGGCGGTGGACAAGGTGCGCGGCATTCACCGGCGGGTGAGCGGTGTGGCTCCCGACGGCAGGCCCTACGCCGCCGGAGACCCGCACCTGCTCGAGTGGGTACACATCGCGGAGGTCGACAGCTTCCTGCTCGCGCACCAGCTTTACGGGGCACACCCGCTCGATCAGAGTGGCCGTGACGGATATGTGGCCGACACCGCACGCGTCGCCACGGCACTCGGTGTCATCGACCCGCCGCGGACCGAGCGGGAACTGGCCGAACGCATCGAAGCCTTCCGCCCGGAGTTGACGAGCACACAGTCGGCCCGAGAGGCCGCTCGCTACTTGTTGTTGACTCCCCCGCTGCCCGTCGTCGCGCGAGCCCCGTACGGTCTGCTCGCGGCGACGTCGGTGGCGATGTTGCCGCCATGGGCACGGCTGCCGCTGCGGCTGCCCTACTTTCCGCCGGTCGAGGCCACGCTCATCCGGCTGTCGGGCCGTGTCGTCGTCGGCGGAATCCGGTGGGCATTGACCGCGACCAGTTGAGTCAGTCCCGGCACTCGACGACGTCGTACATGCCGTCGGCGTAGAGCGAACGGATGTACTTCTTGTCGAACTTGCCGACGCTGGTCTTCGGCACCTCGTCGATGAAGGTCCACCGCTCGGGCAGCCAGAAGCGGGCCACCTTGTCGCACAGGTGCTCTCGCAGCTCCTGCGCACTGGATGACGCGTCGTTCTTGATCACAACGGCTGCCAGCGGTCGCTCCTGCCAACGCTCGTCGGGCACCGCCACCACGGCGGCCTCCAGCACCGCGGGATGTTCCATGATGCACAGCTCGAGTTCCACCGACGAGATCCACTCGCCACCCGACTTGATCACGTCCTTGGCACGGTCGGTGAGCGTGATGAACCCCTGCGGATCGATACGGCCCACGTCGCCGGTGCGCAGCCAGCCCTCGTGAAACTTCTCCGAATCGGCATTCTGGTAATACGACCCCGTGATCCAGGGCCCGCGAACCTCAAGCTCCCCCACCGCTTTACCGTCGTTCGGGAGGACCCCACCCTCGTCGTCGACAATCCTGATCTCCACTCCGCTCACTACTCGGCCTGCCGCTGCCCGCAACGTCCAGGCATCCTCGCCGGTGACTTCGGGCGGCGGTGCCGCCAGAGCGGCCAGCGGAGACGTCTCGGTCATACCCCAGGCCTGCCGAATGAGCACACCGAAGTGCTGCTCGAATTCCTTCATCATTGCCAGTGGGACAGCGGAACCTCCGCAAGCAACCATCCGCAGCGAGGAGATATCTCTTCCGGGATTGGCGTGAAGATACTGCAGCACGTCGTTCCAGATCGTGGGGACAGCCGCTGCGACGGTCGGGCGTTGCAGTTCGATCATGTCGACGAGAGGTTCGGCCTGTAGGTACTTGTCGGGCAACAGAAGGTCGGCGCCGGCCATCACCGCCGCATAGGGCTGCCCCCACGCATTGGCATGGAACATCGACGCGATTGGTAACACCCGATCACCGTCGACCAGGCCGATCGCGTTGGCTGCGCAGACACTCATCGAGTGGAGATAGGTCGATCTGTGGCTGTACACAACGCCTTTGGGGTTTCCCGTGGTACCGCTGGTGTAACACATTGCGGCGGCAGACTTCTCGTCGAGATCGGGCCAGTCATACTCGATCGGCTGTCCGTCGAGCAGTTCGTCGTAACAGATGACGTTCTTGCCCGACGCCGTAAGCGGCGCCAGATCACCGTCTCCTACCACGACCACGGTCTGCACCGTCGTCAGGTTCGGCAGCACCGCGGCGAGCACGTCGACGAGCGACACATCAACCAGCACAACGGAATCCTCGGCCTGGTTGGCAATGAAGGCGATGTGTTCACCGGCGAGCCGGATGTTCAGTGTGTGCAGTACCGCACCCATGCACGGAACGGCGAAGTACGCCTCCAGGTGCTCCTGGTTGTTCGCCATGAACGTGGCGACGCGCTGCCCAGTCGTCACGCCGAGCTGTCGCAGGCCGTGTGCGAGTTGAGCGACGCGGGTGCCGAGTTCGCCGAAGCAGATCTCGCGATAGCCGTCGGCGGTCTTGGTAATCACCTTGCGGCCGGAATACCAGGTGGTGCCGTGCCGCAGGATCCCGGTCACGGTCAGCGGAAAGTCTTGCATCGTGCTGTCCATGTCACCCCCAAGGCGCATCGGTGGGCAGGCATCCATGATTGCCGATCACCACAGCAGTTCGGGAGGAAACGCACAACGTGACCGTTAGCATCACTCGGCATGGCGCAGTACGGTTATCCGCCCATCGGGCCGCCGAAGCCCACGGCGTCCGGCGGTGACATCGCTGTCTCCGTCACGGCGCTGATCCTGACGGTGTTACTGGGCGCCGTCGCGTCGCTTTTCGGACTCTTTTCGCTCGCCTTCATCGACTCGTGTCCACCGGCGAGCTGCAGCGTGGAGGGAGCCGTCACCGCGGTCATGCTGGCTCTCGGTGTGGCCGCGGTCATCGGCGTGGTGGGCGTCGTCGTGACGGTGGTGCAACTGTTCCGCCGGAAGCGCAGCTGGCCGTTCGCGGTTGCGACGCTGGCGCTGTGCACGATCACGGTGTTTCTCGGCAGCGTCGGCTACGTGCTAGCCGTCGGATGAACCGAGGCGGCCGACCATTGGTCGAATCGCGCCTCTGACTCGGCGGAGTCACCTACCGTTTCAAGGGTGGAGATAGACCCTGCACCAGAAACTAAAGCCCCCGGCCTGGTACCGGTCGGGGCACTGCGCTCAGGGGACCCAATCACCGACGTCAACGGTGGCGGTCAGCACTACATAGTTCTGGAGTCCAAGAAACTCGGCGAAAGCTGCGTCGTTCTCGAGCTGGAATCCAAGGCCAACGACCAGCTCAGGGTGATCGAGGCATCCTTCCCCGCCGACTACGTGATGAGCCTGACGCCGCGCCATCCCATTCTGTGATCTGGCGCTAGCCGCCTGCTTCGTTGGAGACTCAGGGGAACCCCGACGAAACGGAGCACCGAATGCTGCGCGATATCCGCGAACTGACCGAATCGCCAGAGGAGTACGCGGCCGAACTGCGGAGGCGCTGGGGCGGATTGTTGAGCTACCGCTACATCGGGCGCAGTCACGCGTCGATGGATCTCGTCACCGAGGACAACACCGTCACACTGCGCCACGACATGCGTAACCCGGCCGGCGGAGTGCTGCTCGCGGTGTACGGCATCTCGGCGCCAGAGAGCGGTCATATGTCGGACCTGGAGGCGGTGCCCAACCCCGTCATCCACTCATGCCAGATCATCGACGCCGCCCGCGACGTTCGCCGAATCGAGATCATCTCCGAGGAACTCAAGGTCGGTCGCCAAATGGGGTACAGCCGCGCGAAGATCGTCGACGCGGATCGTCCCGATCGTGTGCTCGCGCTGATCGAAGGTCAGGGCGTGACGATCGGGACGCCGCCCGAGGGGCTCGAACGGATGGAGGCCAATCCCCTGGAGGTCGTTGACTCCCCCGATCTGCCTCCGCTGTGGAAGGTGTTCGGCGGCTACCGACGGCCCGACGGGAACTGGGGCCTGCCCGAGCTCGCAGCGGAAGTCGCGTCGCCCGACGCGGCGCTGCACATCGGACCCCAATTCGTCATTCTCGAGGCGGCGGCCGCCGACGCCGCGGCCATCCTTGCGGGAACCGACCGCGTCCAGGGCCTCTCGACGCACGTGATGTTCCTCGCGCGCGGCAAGGTCGGCCCGTTCCGTGTCGAGACCGAGCCGATGAACGGTGCCGACGGCATGATCGCGGTGCGCGTGCTCATGCGCGACGAGGGGAACGGCGACCGGTTGATCACGTCAGCGTCCTACCAGTTCCGCAGGGTGTAGCGGCAAGAGCGCAGACGCGGCATGCGACACTTTGGCCATGGTTGTCGCAATCGCCCGTCCCAAGCTCGAAGGCAACATCGCCGTCGGCGATGACCGCCAGATCGGATTCGCCGAATTCGGAGACCCCCAGGGGCGCGCCATTTTCTGGCTGCACGGAACGCCCGGCGCCCGCCGCCAGATCCCGATGGAAGCCCGCGTCTACGCCGAACAGCAGCACATTCGGTTGATCGGAGTGGACCGGCCGGGCATCGGCTCGTCCACTCAGCACAGCTACGACACCGTCGTCGCCTTCGCCGACGATCTGCGCACCATCGCCGACACGCTGGGCATCGACAAGTTCGTCGTCGTCGGGCTGTCGGGTGGCGGGCCGTACACGCTCGGCTGCGCGGCGGCATTGCCCGATCGCATCGTCGCCGCCGGCGTCATCGGCGGGGTCGCCCCGACCATGGGTTCAGACGCCATCACCGGGGGTCTGATGGGCAATCTCGGTACGCGGGTCGCCCCGCTGCTGCAGGTGGCCGGCACCCCTATCGGACTGCTCGCCAGCGCCATCATCCGGCTGATTCGCCCCGTCGCGTCCCCCGCCGCCGACCTGTACGGCCGGGTCTCGCCGGAAGCCGACCGCAGGCTGCTGGCCCGCCCGGAGATCAAGGCGATGTTCCTCGATGACATCCTCAACGGCAGCCGCAAGCAGATGGCGGCGCCGTTCTCCGACGTCGTCGTCTTCGCCAGGGACTGGGGTTTCCGGCTGAGCGACATCAAGGTGCCCGTCCGCTGGTGGCACGGCGACGCCGACCACATCGTGCCGTACGCGCACGGGCAGCACGTGGTGTCGCGGCTGACCGATGCCGAGCTTTATCCGATGCCCGGAGAAAGCCACCTCGCCGGACTCGGCCGAGCCGAGGAGATCCTGCACACGATGCTCAAGGTGTGGGACGAATACGACTCCTAGCGTGCCGCCCCGCGCGCGGCGCCGGGGTCGCGTTCAGCCGATCAGCGCTTGAGCCAGCCTGCGACGGTGTCCAGGTCTCTGGAGTAGGTCATGAGAAAGTCGTCGTGGTACAGCGCGCCGCCGCTGATGGCGTCGTTGCCCTGCCAGATCACGTGGACGCGTACCGGACTGCGGGTGTAGTAGTCGGCGCGGTCGGCGCCGCGGCAATGCCACCCGGCCTGGACAGCGCGCTCGGTAATCTCTTTGCGCAGGTCAGCTGCAGTCATTGGTAAGTCCTCCTGCCGAGCAGCGTACGTCATCGCGCCGGCCCGGCATCTCACGCCAGCGCGCGGCGCAACAGATGCATCGCGACGGTCGTCGACCTCTCACGGACATCGGACCGGTTGCCGGGTAGCCGCATCCTGCGCACGTCGGTGGTGCCGTCGGCGAGCTTCACGCAGAAACAGACCGTGCCCACCGGCTTGTCCTCGGAGCCGCCACCCGGCCCGGCGATCCCCGTGATCGCGATCGCGGTGTCGGCGGCAAACCGGCGTAACGCCCCCTCCGCCATCGCCTCGGCGACATCTTCCGACACCGCGCCGTGCGCTTCGATGAGTGCCGGGTCCACGCCGAGAAGTTCGGACTTGGCCTCGTTCGAGTACGACACCACTCCTCCCGCGACGTACGCCGACGACCCGGGCAGATCCGTCAGCCGTGCGGCCACCAGGCCCGCCGTGCAGGATTCGGCGGTGGCGATCGTCCGTCCGGCCAGCAGCGCCGCAACCTGGTCGTCGACGGTGGCGCCGTCCTCGGAGAAGATCTCGCCGCCATGGCGCTCGCGCAGCAGCCTCATCAGGTCGGCGTACACGGTGGCCGCGTCCGGTTCGTAGCGGGTCACCATCTCGATTTCGCCGCGCCGCAGGCAGGTGGTGATCTCGAGCCGTTCGAAGCCGCCGACGTGCGCTTCGGCCTCGCGCAGCGTGTCGGCGAGTCCCGATTCCGGCAGACCGAACATCCGCACCATCTCCTGGTGGTACGTCGTCCGGCCGGCGATCGCCGCCTGCACCGCAGGCGTTTGCAGAGCCGACGGCCACATCGGCTGCAGCTCGCGCGGCGGACCGGGCAGCACGACGACCGTCGGTTTCCCCGGTACGACGACGCCCGGGGCGGTGCCGACCGGATGGATGACATGGGCGCCCTCGGGTACCAGTGCCTGCTTGCGGTTGGCTGCGCGGACCGCCTCCAGATCGACGTTGGGGAAGCGCGCCATCAGGCGCTGCACGATGCCGGCGATCTCGACCTCAAGCTCGTTGTCCAACACCAACTCTCGGCCGCAGAACCGGGCCACCGTCGCTACCGTCATATCGTCGGCGGTCGGGCCAAGACCCCCGCTCGTGACGATGAGGTCCACACCCTCGTCGGCGAGGAACCGCAGTTGCGCCTCGATGTCGTCCGGCCGGTCCCCGCAGATGGTGATGTGCGCGAGTTCGACACCGAGCTCGAGGAGTCGGTCGGCGATCCACGGCCCGTTGCGGTCGGTCACCCTTCCGGTGAGGACTTCGGTTCCGGTCACCACGATGCCCGCGCGTGCACTCACGCCGTACGACATTACGCATCGCGGACGTGGGACACGCAGGGCGGTAATGTCGTTCCGCATGACTGCGCCGAGGTCGCTGCGGGAGCTCTTCGATCAGCTCGGCCTCGCCGAGGTCCCGTCGACCGACGACAGCGTGATCATGGAGATGCCCGTCGACGAGCGCACCGTCAACACCGCGGGCGGACTACAGGGCGGGTTGATCGCCACGATGGCCGACGTGACCGCGGGCCAACTCGCCGCCAGGGCCACGCCGTTCGGGCACGCGATCGCCACGACCGATCTCTTCATTCGCTATCTGCGGCCGATCAAGGTCGGGCCGGCCCGCGCGGTCGCGCGCATCCTGCGCACCGGCAAGCGGTCCGTCGTCGTCCAGGTGGACATCTACCGCGCCAACGACGACCAGATCGGTGCCACGGCGACGGTCAACTTCGCCGCCGTCGACTGATCGGGCGCCTATTCGGTGCGGGCCAGCACTTGACGGACGATGTCTAGCGTCGTCGCCGGGTGGAGGAAGGCGAAGCGGCCGACTGTCTCCCCCTCCCATTTGGTGGGCGGAATGAACGCCACCTCGTCCTCGTGCAGTCGCTGCGCCCACTCGTCGTAGTCAACGGCGTTCCAGCCGAGCCGGCGGAACAGCACCACGCCGAGATCCGGCTCGCGGATCAATTCCAGTTGGGGTGCGGCGTGGATCAGCTCCGCGGTCTGACGTGCGAGCGCCGCGGCGACCTCGATCGCCTGCCGATAGGCCTCCAGGCCGTACACCGCGAGGGAGAACCACAGCGGCAATCCACGCGCCCGCCGCGTGAGGTGATACGCGTAGTCCGACGGATTCCACTCACCGGTCGAGGTGTGGATGACGTCGAGATACGACGCGTCCTGAGTGTGGGTCGCCCTTGCCAGCTCGGGATCGCGATACAACAGCGCACAGCAGTCAAACGGCGTGAACAGCCATTTATGGGGATCCAGGATGAACGAGTCGGCCTGTTCCAGCCCGATGTACTTCGGCCGCAGCGACCGGGCGAAGATGCCGGAACCGCCGTAGGCACCATCGACGTGGAACCACCAACCACGTTCTCGCGCAAGCGCTCCGACGCCGGCCAGGTCGTCGATGATGCCCGCGTTGGTCGTCCCGGACGTGCACACCACAGCGGCGATGTCCTGCGCGTCGGCGGGCACCGCCGCACGGACAGTGTCGGCGGTGAGCCGGTGATCCGGCGTCTCGACCACCCATGCGTCCATCTCGAGCAGCCGCAGGGTGTTGACGATCGACGAGTGCGCATCGGATCCGACCACCACCCGCAGCCGGCCGGTCGCACCGCGCTTCTTCGTGGTCTCGCGCGCCACCGCGAGCGCCGACAGGTTCCCCGCCGAGCCTCCTGAGACGAAGCATCCACCCGATGTCGTCGGCATCCCGGCTTCGTGTGCGATCACGCGCAGCACCGAGTTCTCGGCCGCGATCGCGCCCGAGGCCTCCAGCCACGAGATGCCTTGAATCGACGCGCACGACACCAACATGTCGAACGCCAGACTCGCTTTCGTCGGCGCGGCCGGAATGAAGCCGAGGAAGCGCGGACTGTCCGCGGAGATGACGCTCGGGGCGATCACCGAGGTGTAGACGCCAAGCACCTCATCTGGCGGTCGCGGCGTCTCGCGGATCACTCCGTCAAGTCGCTCGTACAGCTCGTCGATCCCCAGCGTGCCCTTGTCGAGCGGGACCGGGCTCATGCGCAACCGGTTCTCGGCGTAGGCCAGCACGCTGCGCAGCATGTTCTCGGTGTTCTGGTCGACTTCATGCATGGCTGAAGTCTGGCACCGGTGCGCCCCGGCCGAGCGGGATTAACCCAGCGGCAGCGGCTTGTGCGGAACGTCGGTCACCAGTCCACCGTCCATGATGAACTCGGCGCCCGTCGCGAACGACGACTCGTCGCTGACCAGGAATACGACGAACGGCGCGACCTCTTCGGACTGGCCGGGCCGCCGCAGTGGCGCGGTGACCATGTCGTCGGGGAAATGCTTCGTCATCGGGGTACGAATGAAGCCTGGATGGATCGAGTTGACCCGGATGTTCTTGGGGCCCAGTTCGATCGCCGCCGACTTGGCCAGCCCGCGGACCGCCCACTTCGATGCGACGTAGGGGTGCACCATTGGCGCACCGCGCAGACCCTCGATGGACGAGACGTTGATGATCGAGCCCTCGCCCGCCTTCTTCATCTCTTCGACGACGGCCTGCATGCCCAGGAAGGTGCCCGTGAGGTTGACGTCGATGACCTGCTGCCATTTGGCCATGTCGAACTTGCCGATCTGGCCCAGCGCCACGATGGCGGCGTTGTTGACGAGCGCGGTCAACTTGCCGAACGCCTCGACGGCGACATTGACCGCCGCTTCCCACTGCTCGGCATCGGTGACGTCGAGGTGGACATAGCGCGCGGATTCGCCGAGTTCATCGGCCAGTGCCTTGCCCTCCTCGTCGAGGATGTCCCCGATGACCACTTTGCCGCCCTCGGCGACCAGCGCCCTGGCGTGAGCGGCTCCCATCCCGCGAGCTCCGCCACTGATCAGTGCCACTTTTCCGTCCACGCGTCCCATGGGGCGTCAGGTTACCGCACCACCTCGGGGAACTAGAACCTGTTCCAATTTCGGAGGGCAGCTTGCATACTGCTCGCCATGGCAATTCGCGTCGCGCTCCTCGGCACCGGCAACTGCGGCAGCCTGGCGCTCAGGCAATTGATCACCGACGCGCGCTTCGAGCTGACCGGCGTATGGGTGTCGACGGACGCCAAGGTGGGCAAGGACGCCGGCGAACTCGCCGGGCTGGATGTCCCGACGGGCGTCACCGCGACCAACGACCTCGAGGCCATCATCGCCACCAAGCCCGACTGCGTCGTGTACACCGCCATGGGTGACACGCGCCCCCGTGAGGCACTGGCCGATGTGCGCACGTTCTTGTCCGCGGGCATCAACGTCGTCGGATCGAGCGTCGGCGCGCTTCAGTACCCGTGGGGGCTGCTTCCCGACAAGGCCATCCAGAAAGTGGAAGACGCTGCGCGTGAAGGAGATTCGACCGTCTTCTTCACCGGAGTCGATCCGGGCTTCTGCACCGACCTGCTGCCTTTCGCGTTGGCCGGCACGTGTCAGAGCATCGAACAGATCCGCACGATGGAGATCGCCGACTACGCCACCTACGACGGTGAGACGGTGATGTTCGACGTGATGGGCTTCGGGAACGCGATCGGCGATCTGCCGATCCTGTATCAGCCCGGCGTGCTGTCCATCGCGTGGGGCACCGCCATCCGTCAGCTCGCCGCGGGCCTCGGTATCGAGGTCGACGAGATCCGCGATTCCGTCGAACAGGAGCCGGCTCCCGAGGACCTGCACGTCGCGGTCGGCACGATCAAGAAAGGCACCGTCGCGGCGGTCCGCTTCCTGATCGAGGGCATGGTCGGCGGCAAGCCGGTGATCGTCGTCGAGCATGTGACGCGCCTGGACCCCGATCTGCGTCCGGACTGGGCCCAGCCCGCGCATCCGGGTGGCTCGTATCGAGTCGAGATCACCGGCGAGCCGTCGTACTTCTGCGACATCGTGCCGATGAGCCGCAACGGCGGCGCCCCGTACGCGGCGATCCTGGCCGCTGCGGGCCGCATCGTGAACGCGATCCCCGACGTCGTCGCCGCGCCCGCGGGCATCCGCACCACGTTGGATATGCCGCTCGTGACCGGGAAGGGTGTCGTCGCAGCGACGTAGGCTGGGGCGCGATGACCGCGCAGCCCGTGGCCGAGGACCCCACTGCCGAGATCGCCGCAAGTGAACCGGGGTCGCACGTCGGTGCCTTTTTCGATCTCGACGGCACCCTGGTGGATGGGTTCACCGCAGCGGCGCACGCCAGTGACCGCTTCAAACGACGGCAGGCCGGCATCGGTGAGATCCTCGGGGTCTTCGAAGCGGCGATGCGTTACCGGCTTCGCCGGATGCGGTTCGAACACCTGCTGACCAGGGCGGCGGGCTATCTCCGCGGCGAGAGGCTGGCCGACCTCGATGACGTCTGCGAGCGGATCTTCGTCGACAGTCTCGCCACCCGAGTCTTTCCGGTCATGCGCGAGATCGTCGCGGCGCATCAGGAACGCGGTCACACCGTGGTGCTCACCACCTCGGCCGTGACCATCCATGCCAACCCGGTCGCCCGCTACCTCGAGATCGACCACGTGCTGTGCAACCACTTCGCGCTCGACGGTGACGGCCGCTTGACCGGTCAAATCGAGCGACCCGTCGTGTGGGGGCGGAACAAGGCCAGCGCGGCAGTGGGCTTCTGCGACGTCAATCAGGTTGACCTGCAACGCAGTTACTTCTACGCCGACGGCGACGAGGACGCGGCGTTGATGGCGATGGTCGGCAACCCCCGGCCGGTGAACCCGCGCCCGAAACTCGCCACGCTGGCCGCCGAACACGACTGGCCGGTCCTTCGCGTCGTCGGCACCGGCGGGCGACGGCGCCCGTCGCTGCGCAGGCTCGTCGGCTACGACTGACAGGCGCAGCCGTGCCGGACAAATTCAATGACATCGCCGCGGTCATCGCGACCAGGGACTACGCCGCCGCCCGCGCCTGGTACATCCGTGTCATCGGCCGCGAACCCGACCTGGAACCGATCGAAGGCGTCGGCGAGTGGCAGATCGCCGCAACCGCGTGGCTTCAAGTCGTCGAGGATCACGACCGCGCGGGCAAGACTGCGGTGCGTCTCGGGGTCGACGACCTAGGGGCGCAGATCTCGGCACTGGAGGCCGAGGGCATCGCGACCGGTGAGCTCGTGGTGATCGCCGATCTGGTCAAGGTCGTCGACGTCGCCGATCCGGACGGCAACGAGGTCTCCTTCGTCGAGGACCTGACCGGCGAATAGGCCTCATCGGCCGGCAATACCCCCCGACTGGTCACAACCGCCCGATGGCGTACTAAACTAGAACACGTTCCAATTCTTGATCCGGGCCCATCGAGGAGCAGTCATGCGCACCCCCATCTGCGACGAACTCAACATCGAGTATCCGATTTTCGCCTTCACCCATTGCCGGGACGTGGTGGTAGCCGTCAGCAAGGCCGGCGGATTCGGTGTGCTCGGCGCGGTCGGCTTCTCCCCTGAGCAGCTCGAGATCGAGCTGAAGTGGATCGACGAGAACATCGGCGACCACCCCTACGGCGTCGACATCGTCATCCCCAACAAGTACGAGGGCATGGACTCGACCGACCTCGACCCCGAGGTGCTCAAGAAGACGCTCAGCGACCTGGTGCCGCAGGAGCACATCGACTTCGCGAAGAAGGTGCTGTCCGATCACGGCGTTCCCGTCGAGCACAGCGACGACGACGCACTGCAGCTGCTCGGCTGGACCGAGGCCACCGCCACCCCGCAGGTCGAGGTCGCGCTGCAGCACCCGAAGTGCACCCTGATCGCCAACGCGCTCGGCACCCCGCCCGCCGACATGATCAAGCACATCCACGACGAAGGACGTAAGGTCGCCGCGCTGTGCGGCTCGCCGTCGCAGGCGCGCAAGCATGCCGATGCCGGTGTCGACATCATCATCGCTCAGGGCGGCGAAGCGGGCGGACACTGCGGTGAGATTGGCTCGATCGTGCTGTGGCCGCAGGTCGTCAAGGAGGTCGCACCCGTTCCCGTGCTCGCAGCGGGTGGCATCGGCAGCGGTCAACAGATCGCCGCGGCGCTGGCGCTCGGCGCGCAGGGCGCGTGGACCGGTTCGCAGTGGGTGGTGGTCGAGGAGTCCGAGCACACCCCGGTGCAACATGCCGCGTACGTCAAGGCCGAGAGCCGCGACACCGTGCGCAGCCGGTCCTTCACCGGTAAGCCCGCGCGGATGCTGCGCAACGACTGGACCGAGGCGTGGGAGAACCCGGACAACCCGAAGCCGCTCGGAATGCCGTTGCAGTACATGGTTTCCGGGATGGCGGTCGCAGCCACGCACAAGTACCCCAACGAGAGTGTCGACGTCGCGTTCAATCCGATCGGCCAGGTCGTCGGCCAGTTCACCAAGGTGGAGAAGTCCGCGGCCGTGATCGAGCGGTGGGTGCAGGAGTACCTCGAGGCGACCGCCACGCTCAACGAGCTCAATGAGGCTGCGTCTGTTTGATCGCCGCCGCGTGCGCCGGCTTTCTGATCGCCGTGCTGTGGATGGACCTGATGTTCGACAGCCAGGTCCTTCGACACCGCGACGCTGACGTCCTACCGGAGCCGGTGCTCGCGTCGATCTGCGGGTATTACCGCCGGGCCACGACGACATCGCGGCCGATGAGTCATCTGATCGCAGTGGTGATGGCGATCCTGCTGGGCGCGCTCGCCGTTCGGTTCCTCACCGGCGATGACCCTTGGTGGCTGATCGTGACAAGTGTCGTGCTGGCCGGCTTCCCGATTGCCTTGGCGATGGCGCGCACGGTTCGCAGCGCCGTTCGCCTCGGGGCGCACACCGATGATCCCGCCGAACAGTCGCGGTTGGCGCGAGCGGTGTGTGTTGACCACCTGGTGTGCCTGGCCTGCCTGTCGGGCTTTCTTGCAGTCTGGCTGACGCTCGCCGGCTGACCCCCGGCATCTCGGCCTTGTTCTGGCCCGGGAATTATGTAAGGTGTCATACATAGCCCGCCGGACGGAGGTCCACGCGCATGGTCAGTCCTCGCGAGCGGATGGTCATATCGGCCGCTCTCCTGATCCGCGAGCGCGGTGCCCACCCGACCGCCATCGCCGACGTGCTGCAGCACAGCGGAGCCCCGCGCGGATCGGCCTACCACTACTTTCCCGGCGGCCGCACTCAGCTGCTGTGCGAAGCGATCGACTACGCGGGCGAGTACATCGCGGCGAAGATCGCCAAAGCCGAATCCGGCGTCGACGCACTCGACAGGCTGTTCGCCGACTATCGAAAGCAGTTGCTGAAAAGCGACTTTCGCGCGGGGTGCCCGGTCGTCGCGGTGAGCGTGGAGGCGGGTGACCCCGCGAAGCCCGACGCCGCCACCGCGGTGATCGAACGCGCGGCCGCGGCCTTCAGTCGATGGACGGACCTCATCACCACCCGCCTGATATCGGACGGCGTCCCCAAGAAGCGCGCCGCCGAACTCGCCATGCTGACAACCACATCCGTGGAAGGCGCGATCGTCGTCGCGCGCGCATCTCGGGATGTCGCGGCTCTCGACCTCGTTCATGGCCAGCTACGCGCCCTCGTACTGGCCGAGACCTCGGAAAGGAAACCCGGAGATGACTAACCAGGACGTCGCCGCCGTAGCGGCCCCAGAAGATTGGCACCCGACCGCATGCATCCTCTGCGAATGCAATTGCGGGATCGTCGTCCAACTCGACGGCCGCAAGCTGGCGAAGATCCGCGGCGACAAAGAACATCCGGCCTCGCAGGGATACACCTGCAACAAGGCGCTACGGCTGGACCACTACCAGAACAATCGCAGCCGACTGACCTCCCCCATGCGCCGACGTCCCGACGGTAGCTACGAGGAGATCGACTGGGACACAGCGGTCACCGAGATCGCAGCGGGCTTCAAACGCATCGCCGACACCTACGGCGGCGACAAGATCTTCTACTACGGCGGCGGCGGGCAGGGTAACCATCTCGGCGGCGCGTACAGCGGCGCATTCCTCAAGGTGCTCGGCTCGCACTACCGTTCCAATGCGCTCGCCCAGGAGAAGACAGGCGAAGCGTGGGTGGACGCCCACCTCTACGGCGGCCACACGCGAGGCGAGTTCGAGCACGCCGAAGTATCGGTGTTCATCGGCAAGAACCCGTGGATGTCGCAGAGTTTCCCGCGGGCCAGAACGGTGCTCAACGACATCGCCAAAGACCCCGAGCGCGCCATGATCGTCATCGACCCGGTGATCACCGACACCGCGAAGATGGCCGATATCCACCTGCGCGTGCGACCAGGCACCGACGCGTGGGCGTTGGCGGCCCTGGTCGCTGTGGTCGTGCAGGAAGACCTGTGCGACAAGGAGTTTCTCACCGAGCATGTCAACGGTGTCGACCCCGTGCTGGAGATCCTGCGCACTGTCGACGTCGCCGACTATGCGCTACGGTGCGGCGTCGACGAGGAATCGATTCGCGCGGCGGCGCGACGGATCGGCGCCGCGACGAGCGTGTCCGTCTTCGAGGACCTCGGCATCCAACAGGCCCCCAACAGCACACTGTGCTCCTATCTCAACAAGCTGCTCTGGATCCTGACCGGAAATTTCGCGAAACGCGGTGCCCAGCATCTACATTCGTCTTTCGGCCCGCTATTCCGTCACACTCGCGACGTCGGCCGCACACCGGTCACCGGCGCCCCCGTCGTCGGCGGCCTGATCCCCAGCAATGTCGTACCCCAAGAGATGCTGGGCGATCACCCGGACCGGTTCCGAGCCATGATCGTCGAGAGCAGCAATCCCGCCCACTCGCTCGCGGATTCCAACGCGTGCCGCGAGGCGTTCAGTGCGCTGGAACTGATGGTGGTGATCGACGTCGCGATGACGGAAACCGCGCGCCTGGCCCACTACGTGCTGCCGGCGGCATCGCAGTACGAGAAGTCCGAGTCGACCTTCTTCAACCTCGAATTTCCGCACAACACCTTCCATTTGCGGCACCGGCTGATGGAGCCGCTCGAGGGAACCCTCCCCGAGCCGGAGATCTGGGCCCGTCTGGTGCGGGCGCTCGGCGTGGTCGACGACGAGGAGCTCGAACCGCTGCGGCGCGCCGCAGCCGAAGGTCGCGAAGCATTCACCGTTGCCTTCCTGCAGGCTGTCGGCGCCAGTCCGATGCTCGGCAAGGTACTCCCCTACGTGCTGTACGAAACGCTGGGACCGACTCTTCCCGAGGGGCTTTCGGGAGCCGCCGCGCTGTGGGGGCTGGCCCAGAAGGCGGCCATGACGTATCCCGAAGCGGTGCAACGGGCCGGGCACGCCGACGGCAACGCGCTGTTCGACGCGATCTTGTCGAACCGCTCCGGCGTCACGTTCACGGTGCACGAGTACGACGACGACTTCGCGTTGATCACGCACGCCGACAAGAAGATCGCACTGGGGATGCCCGAGATGCTCGACGAGATTCGCGGTCTGGCCGACGCGCAACCGCACTTCACGACACCCGACTTCCCCATCGTGCTCTCCGCTGGCGAACGTCGCGCCTACACGGCGAACGACATTTTCCGCGACCCGACCTGGCGCAAACGCGATGCCGACGGCGCGCTGAGGGTCAGCCTCGAGGACGCCGAGGCACTCGGCCTGGTCCAGGGTGCGCGGGCCCGCATCACCACCGCGGCTGGCAGCGCGGAAGCGAGCATCGAGATCAGCGAGGCGATGCTGCCGGGCCACGCGTCACTGCCCAACGGGTTCGGACTCGACTTCGTGGACGGGGAGGGTAGGGAACACGTTCCTGGTGTGGCGCCGAATGCATTGACGTCGTCTGACTGGCGTGATGCATACGCCGGCACGCCCTGGCACAAGCATGTCCCCGCTCGAATTGAAGCGGTACCCACGAGGATCGAAGCGGTGAGCACGGCCTAGTTGTACTGCCCAGGCAGGTTGGTTGAGAAAGTGTGACGACTCGCTGTAGCGGTCGT
>NZ_JAMQTI010000021.1:0-121658 GCF_032883055.1 Mycobacterium sp. 29Ha | reverse complement strand
GATGAGGCAACGAATCACCGTTTCGCGCGCATTTCTGATGAGTCAACGCGGTCAGAGGGGCCGAGTAGTGTCGAACACATGTTCGATATATCCGCGTTGACCTTGGTCGACCCGCTCGCGGATGAGGCTGAGTTGATCGCGGTCATCGCCGATTTGGAGCGGCTGAAGTCTGCAGCCGCAGCCGGCCAGGCCCGCGCTACGGCTGCGCTGGATGAGCGTCGGCGAGCAGTGGAGGCTGCCGCAGGGGTGCCGACGAAGCAACGAGGCAGAGGCATATCCAGTGAGGTTGCCCTCGCGCGGCGCGATTCGCCCTCGCGCGGGAACCGGCACCTGGGCTTCGCCAAAGCTCTAGTGCACGAGATGCCCTACACGTTGGCTGCCCTGGAGTGTGGAGCACTTTCCGAATGGCGCGCCACTCTGATCGTGCGAGAGTCGGCGTGCCTCAGCGTGGCGGACCGCCGTGTGCTGGATGCCGAGATGTGCGCCGATATCAACAGTCTCGACGGGAAGGGTGACTCCCGGATAGCCGCGGACGCCAAAGGAATCGCCTGCCAACTGGATGTCCAATCGGTGGTCGAACGGGCAGCGAAAGCCGAATCTGAGCGGAACGTGACTTGCCGTCCGGCCCCTGACGCCATGACCTATGTGACCGCGCTGCTCCCGGTGGCACAGGGCGTAAGTGTCTATGCGGCACTACGACGATCCGCCGATACTACGTTCGACGATCGGTCCCGCGGTCAGGTCATGGCCGACACATTTGTGGAGCGGGTCACCGGTCGACCGGCCGAGACTCCCGAGCCGATCGCCGTCAACCTGGTCATGTCGGATCAGGCACTGTTAAGCGAGGCTGACAGCCCCGCAATCGTCGATGGCTACGGGCCGATACCTGCTGCGATCGCTCGCAAGCTGGTCGAGGATGCAGTCGGCGATGATCGGTCGAAGGCCACCTTGCGACGGCTCTACCGTCATCCCAAGTCTGGATCCCTGGTCGCGATGGAGTCGCGGTCGCGTTGCTTTCCAAAGGGATTGGCGAAGTTCATCGGGTTGCGAGATCAAACCTGTCGAACGCCGTATTGCGATGCCCCGATTCGCCATCGCGATCACGCTGTGCCGAAAAGTCGCGGGGGACCTACGCATGCGCTCAACGGTCTGGGCATGTGCGCTCACTGCAACTACGTCAAGGAGTCACCGGGCTGGGAGGTGAGCACCTGTGAGGAAAACGGTGTCCACACCGCCGAATTCGTCACGCCCACCGGCGCGCACTACGAGTCGACGGCACCACCGCTGCCGGGTGCTCGATTGGTCACCGTGAGTGAACTCGAAGTCAGAATTGGCATCGAGCTCGCTGACCTACACGCCGCGTAGATGATAGCGGCGCTCAGGTCTGCCTGCGCCGTACTGCAATCGCAATTCCAGTACGTCGGCGCTCAGGTAGTGCTCGAGATAGCGCCGCGCGCTAACTCGAGAAATCCCAACCAGATCCGCGCACTCGGCCGCAGAGACCTCGCCGGCGCTGCGGACCGCGTCCAGCACCAGTCGGCCCGTCTCGACGCCGAGGCCCTTCGGCAGGGCCTGTGTCGCTCCACCGGGCCGACCGAACAAGGAATCGACCAGCGACTGGTCGATCCCACCCGCCGACTCCAGGGTGTCCGCCCGTGCCGCGAACGCTTCCAACTTGGCCTTGAACTGCGGGAACTCGAACGGCTTGATCAAGAAATCCGCGGCCCCACCGTCCAAAGCGCCTTTGACAGTGTCCAACTCCCGTGCCGCGGTGATCATGATGACGCCAACCAAGTTGCCATCCGACCGCAGCTGCTGCAGCACCTCCAGGCCGGTCATATCCGGCAGATA
Organism: Mycobacterium sp. 29Ha; assembly: GCF_032883055.1. NCBI lineage: Bacteria > Bacillati > Actinomycetota > Actinomycetes > Mycobacteriales > Mycobacteriaceae > Mycobacterium > Mycobacterium sp. 29Ha. The sequence goes on along the minus strand of NZ_JAMQTI010000021.1, from coordinate 119,807 downwards.
CACGTCCAGCAGCACCAACTGCGGCTGCAAATCCTGCACCGCGGCCAAGGCTTCCGTGCCGGTCCGTGCCACTCCGCTGGCTCGAAATCCGTCCACCTGTTCGACGAATCGCCGATGAATCTCGGCCACCATGAAATCGTCGTCGACGATCAGCACGTCACGCATGCGCGGCCTTTTCGGCGACGACGCCCGTCGGCAGCCGCACCACGAAAAGTGCGCCCCCCGAGGGGCCGTCGGTCACCTCCACCGTCCCGCCGTACTGAGACGTCACGATCCGCACCAACGCCAGGCCGATGCCTCGCCCGCCCGGCGCGTCAGGCTTGGATGTCACACCACGGGCGAAGATCGATTCGCGAAGATACTCAGGCACGCCCGGGCCTGAGTCGGCGACAGAGATCATCAGCCCCTCATCGTCTTCGATGCCAATCGTGACCCGCGCCGGTTGCGACCCCACTGACACATCGACCGCATTGTCGACGAGATTGCCGAGCAGGGTGATCACGTCGGTCGCCAGCGCGGGCGGCAACGCCGCCAGATGTGACTCCGGGGCGATCTCGAGCGACACACCGCTCTCGGCCGCCAGCGTCGTCTTCGCGATCAACAAAGCCGCCACGGCGGGATCGGAAATACGTTGCGTCACTGCATCACTGATTTCTGCCCGCCGTCGCGTCAGAGTGCCGACCAGGTCACGCACCGAATCGTATTCACCCAGCTGGACCAAACCAGAGATGGTGTGCAGCTGGTTCGCGAACTCGTGCGTCTGCGCGCGCAGTGTGTCCGTCACGCTCTTGTGCGACGACAGCTGCCCTTGCAGAGCCGCTAGCTCGGTGCTGTCACGCATCGTCGTCACCGTGCCGATCCGCTGGCCCTGGCTCGTCGCCGCCCTCCGGTTCAACGCCAGCACCCTTGTCCGCGTGACGATCACGGTGTCGCCGGCGGAGCGGCCGTCCTCACCCGACAGTAAGAAATCGACCACCGCGGGATCCAACCCCACGCTGCCCACCGGACGGCCCACCGCATCGTCGCTCACCCCTAACAGATCCTGTGCACTGTCGTTGAGCAGCGTGATGTCGCCCTCGTTGTTCACCGCGACTACGCCCTCGCGAATGCTGTGCAACAACGCTTCCCGATGATCCGCCAAGCCGGCGATCTCGGCGATCTCCAGCCCGCGGGTGTGCCGTTTGATCCGCCTCGACAGCAGCCACGACGCCAGCAGACCCAGCGCCGCACCCAGTCCCAGATAAAACAGCAGACGTTCCCCAGACGCGCCCATCAATTCCCACAGCGACGGATACCGCTCGCTGACCGACGCCACCGCCACGACATCGCCGCTGTCGGCGAGGATCGGCACCTCACCCACGAGGCTGTGCACCCCATCGATCGTCAGATCACCGAACCAGGCGCGCCCCTCGTCGGCGCGCGAGGGACCCATATCGACCTGTCTGCCGAGCCGCGACGGATCCGATGACACCCGCACCGTGCCGCCGGGATCGATGATCTCCGCAAGTCCCGCACCCGACAGCGCCACCGCGCGGTCGACTTCGGGCGCCAGCACCTTCGAGGCCCCGGGATCGGCATACCGGTCCCGCACCACGGGCGTCGACGCCATGTTCTCGGCGACGGCGATCATCCGCGCTCCTCGCACCTCGCGGAACTCCCGCGTTGACTGCGCCACCGACACGGCAGCCACCGCGATCAGCACAATCGCGACGACCAGCAACTGGAACACCAGGAACTGGCCCGCAAGGCTGCGGAAGCCTCGCGCCGGAGACCGGAGAAGTTTCACAACGACCAAAACGTCCTTTGCGTACTCATGCGTGACCTACATCACTGCTCGGGTCCAGTATTGCTGAGCATCACAACAGACTGGGGAGCGACGTGAATACCAAGCACACCCGGCCGATGCTCGTCATCGCTGTGATCGTCGCCCTTCTGGTGACATCCTGCGGCGTCACTCGTGACGGCGGCGAACTCGGCCTGCACCGGCTACGCATGATGGTGCCCAACAGCCCCGGCGGCGGCTACGACCTGACCGCCCGCACCGCGGTGAAAATCATGGAGGACGACGACATCACCGGTCGCGTCGAGGTCTTCAACGTCATCGGCGCCGGCGGGACCGTCGCGATGGCCCGCCTCATGAACGAAAAGGGCAACGACGACCTCATGATGACCATGGGCTTGGGTGTCGTCGGCGCCACCTACACCAATGGTTCCAAAATCAAGGCTTCCGACGCGACGGCGCTGGCCAAGCTGATCGAGGACCCCGGAGCGATCTTCGTACCCGCCGATTCGCCCTTCAAGACCGTGCAGGACTTTGTCGCGGCATGGAAGGCGGATCCCGCCAGGGTGACGATCGGCGGCGGATCATCTCCCGGCGGCCCCGACCACTTGTTCCCGATGGAGGTCGCATCGACCGTCGGCGTCGACCCGAAGTCGGTCAACTTCATCACGTATGACGGCGGCGGCGACCTGCTCACCGCACTGCTCGGCAAGAAGATCACCGTCGGGACCTCGAGCCCCGGCGAACTCATCGACCAGATCGAAGCCGGCCAACTGCGTGTGCTCGCCGTCTCCAGCGATGAGCGGGTCGAGGGCATCGACGCCCCGACGCTCAAGGAGTCCGGCATCGACATGACCTTCGCCAACTGGCGCGGAGTCCTTGCGCCGCCGGGCATTTCCGATGACGCCAGGAGATCGATGATCAAGGTGCTCGAAGACCTCCACGCCACCCAGGGGTGGAAGGACGCGCTCGTCAAGAACGGTTGGACCGACGCATTCGTGACCGGCGAAGAATTCGAACAGTTCCTCGTAGAACAAGACAACCGGGTCTCGACGACCCTGACCGAACTGGGGCTGCTATGACGACGACAGAGGGGACGTCGACGTCCGAAAAGAGTGTCGACAAGGCCCAATATCTTGTCTGCGCCGTGCTGGTTGCGGTCGGCGCCTTCGTGATCTACGACGCGCTCACCCTCGAGGCAGGCTTCGCCAAGGTCGACCCCGTCGGTCCCAAGATGTTCCCCGTCGTCATCGGCGTCGTTCTCATTGCGCTCGCTGTCGTGCTGGCCATCGCGATCCCACGCGGTTCGGTGGGAGAGGCGGACGCAGGCGAAGACGTCGACCCTGACGCACCGGCCGACTGGCGCACCGTCGGTCTGCTCATCGGCATCTTCATCGCCACCATTTTCTTGGTCAACCCGCTGGGCTGGGCCATCACCGGCGCCCTGCTATTCGCTGGTACGGCAACCGTTCTGGGCAGCCGGCACTACATCCGCAACATCATCATCGGTGCGGTGCTCTCGGTCGGCAGCTTCTACGCGTTCTATTCCGGGCTTGGAATCCCTTTGCCCGCAGGCATTCTGAATGGAATCCTTTGACATGGAAAATCTTGACTGGTTGATCCAGGGCTTCGGGCAGGTAGCCACCCCGACGAACTTTATGTACGCCGTGATCGGCGTACTTCTGGGCACCGCGGTCGGTGTCTTGCCGGGCATCGGGCCGGCGATGACGGTGGCGCTGCTGTTGCCGGTCACGTACAACGTGCCCTCCAGTGCGGCCTTCATCATGTTCGCGGGCATCTTCTACGGCGGCATGTACGGCGGTTCGACGACCTCCATCCTGCTGAACACTCCCGGGGAGTCGTCGTCGGTCATCACGGCGATCGAGGGCAACAAGATGGCCAAGGCCGGACGTGCGGCGCAGGCGTTGGCGACGGCCGCAATCGGATCGTTCGTGGCTGGCACCATCGGCACCGTCCTGCTCGCCGCCTTCGCCCCGCCGATCTCGCGGTTCGCCGTCACCCTCGGCGCACCTTCCTACCTGGCGATCATGCTCTTCGCCCTCGTAGCCGTCACCGCGGTGCTCGGTTCGTCGAAACTGCGCGGCGCCATCTCGCTGTTCCTCGGCCTGGCGATCGGTGTGGTCGGCATCGACTTCCTCACCGGTCAGCCGCGGGCCACTTTCGGCATTCCGCTGTTGTCCGACGGCATCGATATCGTGATCATCGCCGTGGCCATCTTCGCGGTCGGCGAAGCGCTCTGGGTCGCAGCGCATCTGCGCCGCCGTCCTGCCGACATCATCCCGGTCGGTCTGCCCTGGATGGGTAAGAGCGACTGGCAGCGGTCCTGGAAACCGTGGCTGCGCGGCACCGCATACGGCTTCCCGTTCGGTGCACTGCCCGCCGGTGGCGCCGAGCTGCCGACGTTCCTGTCCTACATCACCGAGAAGCGGCTCTCCAAGCACAAAGAGGAGTTCGGTAAGGGCGCGATCGAGGGCGTCGCCGGTCCCGAAGCCGCCAATAACGCCTCGGCCGCAGGCACTCTCGTGCCGATGCTGTCCCTCGGTTTGCCCACCAACGCGACCGCCGCCGTCATATTGACCGCGTTTGTGTCCTACGGAATCCAGCCTGGCCCAACGTTGTTCGAGAAGGAGCCGCTGCTGATCTGGACGCTGATCGCCAGCCTCTTCATCGGCAACCTGCTGCTGCTGGTGCTCAACCTGCCGTTGGCGCCGCTGTGGGCCAAGCTGTTGCGCACGCCGCGGCCCTACCTCTACGCCGGCATTCTGTTCTTCGCCTGCCTCGGTGCGCTCGCGGTGAACGTGCAGCCGTTGGATCTCGCCCTGCTGTTGGTATTCGGACTCCTGGGCCTGATGATGCGCAGGTTCGGGCTGCCGGTGCTTCCGCTCATCATCGGCGTCATCCTCGGCCCGCGCATCGAACGTCAACTCCGGCAGAGCCTGCAGCTCGGCGGCGGCGACTGGACCAGCCTGTTCACCGAGCCCGTTGCGATCATCGTGTACGTGCTGATGGTGATCCTGCTGCTCATGCCGCTGGTGCTAAAGCTCATGCACCGCAGCGAGGAATCCCTGCTCATCGTCGAAGACGACAAGGACCAACGCGAGAAGGCGGCTCAGTCATGATCGTGATCGGATACAGCGCGGACGCGTTCGGCCGGGCCGCGCTCGAACACGGAATCGCCGAGGCGAAACTTCGCGGCAGCACGCTGCTGGTCATCAATTCGACGTCGGGGGAGGCGTACTCCGACCCCCGATTCGCCCAATCCGGCGAGGTACACGAGGTCGAGCGGCACCTCGACGAGTGCGGCGTCGAGTTCGAGCTCACCCAGCCCGTCGGCGTGGACACCGCCGAGGAACTGCTCAAGGCCATGGGCAGAGACGACGCAGAACTGCTGGTCATCGGCATCCGGCATCGCAGCCCGGTCGGAAAGCTGCTGCTGGGCAGCGTGTCGCAACAGGTGCTCCTCGAATGCCCCAAGCCGGTGCTGGCGGTCAAACCCGACGAAAGCTGACGCGAACCGTGCCGTCGATGGCCTGAACGGGATAGCTGCGTACGGACATGTCGCTTCCGCTGGCCTCGCAGCCGGTGGACAGATCAAAGGTGTGTCCGTGCAGTGGGCAAACAACGACCGCATCATCGGCCAGCCCGTCGGCCAGGGGACCACCCTTGTGCGGGCATACCGCGTCCAGGGCCCGCAGCGCACCGTTTCGCAGCCGGAACACCGCGATCTGCTCGCCGTCGATTGCGAACGTGCGCCCCTCGCCCACGGGAATTTGATCGATCGACCCGATATCGACGTCCGTCATCGCATTGGTACCTGAGGCAGGGGTATGAGTGGCAGCGATGTGCGGAACTGGCCTTGCGTCACCGGGTTTCGGCCGTCGCTCCATGGATCGCGATAGGCGTCGACGGACTTTTGCATGTTCGCGTCCAGTTGGCCGGCGATGCCCTCGGCATCGTCGACGACGACGGCGCGGACCGTGTCGATACCAACACGAGGCACGAACGCGTACGTGCGCTCGAGCCAGTTCGCATTCTCCCGGTAGTACTGCAGGAACCGGCCGGTGAGTGTGATGACCGTTGCCGTGTCATCGACAGTGGCCAACAGGTCCCCCTTGCGGACGTGCGCACCCGCCGCGCCGCCGACGTAGATCTCCCAACGGCCGCCGTCGATCGCCACCACGCCGAGGTCCTTACACAGCGCCTCCGCGCAGTTTCGGGGGCAGCCCGTGACTGCCAGCTTCATCTTGGCCGGGCTGGCGAGGCCTTGATACCGTTCCTCGATCGCGATGCCCAGTGCCGTCGAATCGCCGACCCCGTACCGGCAGAAGTCAGTGCCGACACAGGTTTTGACCGTCCGGAAGCTCTTGCCGTAGGCGTATCCCGACGGCATGTCGAGGTCCGCCCAGACGGCGGGCAGGTCTTCCTTGCGCACACCCAGCAGGTCTATGCGCTGGCCGCCGGTCAGCTTGATCATCGGTATCTCGTATTTCTCTGCTACGTCGGCGATTCGGCGCAACTGCGCGACATTGGTGACCCCGCCCTTCATCTGTGGGACCACCGAGAAGGTGCCGTCGCGCTGGATGTTCGCGTGTACCCGGTCGTTGATGAACCGCGCGTCCCGCTCGTCGACGAATTCGTCGGCCCACATCGTCTCCAACAGCGAGGCCAAGGCCATCTTCGAGCTCGCGTCCTCCTTGCCATCCGGGGCAAGGGCGGCGAAAACTGATGACACAGAATGCAGTTCGAGTCCACGGATATGGCGCATCAATGTCGGCTTGTCATAGGGAATGCTCGGCACGTACCACGACGCGGACGGGTCATCGGCGACCGTGCCGCCTGCGGCCCACTCGACGATCTGACCGACGAGTTCCTTGCACGAGCCGCAGCCCTTCCCGGCCTTGGTTCTGGCCATCACCCCACTCACCGACGTCTCACCGTCCTGCACACATCGCACCAACGCCGCCTTGTTCACGCCGTTGCAATTGCACACCTGACCGTCGTCGGCCAACTCGGCAACACCGATCTCCACGTCGGGGGTGCCGATGTCGAACATCAGCGACACCCGCTCCTCGGGGAGTGGTAGACCGCTGTCAAACGCCTGGGTGAGGAACGACACCTTGCTGACGTCGCCGAGCAGCGTTGCGCCGACCAGTTTTCCGTCCCGGATGACGATGGTCTTGTAGACGCCGTGGCGGGGTTCGGAGTACTGCACGAACTCGTCTTCGGGAAGCTCGGGAGCCTTCAGTCCCATTGCCGCGACGTCGACTCCGGCGACTTTGAGCTTTGTCGCTGTTCGTGAGCCGTGGTATGAGGCGGTCCTGTCGGCGCCGGTCAGATGGTCGGCGAGCACTCCCGCCTGTTCCCAAAGCGGCGCGACGAGCCCGTACACCTGACCACGGTGCTGGGCGCACTCGCCGACGACATAGATGTGGTCGTCGTCGATCGAGCGCATGTGGTCATCGACGACGATCGCCCGCTCGACGGTCAGGCCCGACCTCTGCGCCAGGCCGACGTTCGGACGGATACCGGCAGCGATCACCAGCATGTCGCACTCGATGGAACTGCCGTCGGAGAACACGATTCCCGCCAGGCGGCCGTTCTCGTCGGTGCGGACCTCGGTGGTGCGCTTCGACGTGTGAACGAGAATTCCCAGCGCCTCCACCGAGCGGCGCAAGATCGCCCCGCCCATGTCGTCGAGCTGAGCGTTCATCAACACCTGCCCGGCGTGCACGACCTCGACGTGCAGGCCGCGGTTCTGCAGGCCGCGTGCGGCCTCGAGGCCGAGCAGCCCGCCACCGATGACGACTGCCCTTGTGCGGTGCTCGGCCTGGGTGATCATGCCCATGCAATCGTCGAGGCTACGGAAGCCGAAGACGCCGTCGGTCAGCGTCTTGTCGTCGGCCCACAAACCCGCCATCGGTGGGAAGAACGATCTGCTGCCGGTCGCCAGGATCAGGTGGTCGTAGCGGGTGACCGTCCCGTCGTCGGCCTGCACCAGTTTCGCGTAGCGATCAATACGGACCACCCGCACGCCTGCCCGCAGGTCGATCCGGTTCTGGGCGTACCAGTCCATCGCGTTCAAGAAAATATCGTCCGCATCGGCTTCAAGGCTCTGACTGCCGGCTAGGACGTTGCTCAGCAATATCCTGTTGTAATTTCCGTACGGCTCGTCGCCGAACACCGTGATCTGAAAAGGTTCAGCACATTTTCCGCGTTCCTGTCGGGCCAGAACCTCCTCGATCGCCCGCACGCCGGCCATGCCGTTGCCGACGACCACCAGTTTGGGGGCCATCTCAGACCTCCACCAGTCCGAGGTCGACGACTACCGTCCCCGTGCAGCCCGCGGGTGCGGCGACGAACAGTTCGAGAACCGTGTCCCCGAGGAGGTCTTCGACCACCCGCAGTGCCACGTGAGTCGCACCGCGGGCCGCAATAGGGAAGTAGCGCATCGGTTTTCCATCACGGAACAACACGACGGTGATCATGTCGTCGCTGGAATTGCCGCCGCGGAAATACACCGGCTGGGTTATGGAACCCGCGGGCACCACATACCGCAGTGAATCGTCGAGCAGCAACGGTTTGTCCAACCCGTTGCCCTCGAAATCGAAGGGGCCCTGCAGGAATCGGGGAGTGCTGCCGTCGCTCACCCTCCCTGAAGCTAGGGTGCATATGTTTCAGATTCGTTTCCGAAGTGAGTCGGCAATGAATCCCCTGGCGCACCCGGGCCTGTGCAGTGGATGTGAGCGGGTGTTGACATTGGCGACACTGCGGTGCAATCGAAGCGGAATGGCCGGGCCGTAGAAATAGCCCTCGTGACTACTTTGACCCGTACCCGCACCATCGAGCACTGGGACGCCGAAGACGTGGCGGCCTGGGAGGCCGGTGGCAAGCAGATTGCCAAGCGCAACCTGATCTGGTCCATCTTCGCCGAACACGTCGGCTTCTCGATCTGGTCGATCTGGTCCGTGATGGTGCTGTTCATGCCGCAGAACGTCTATGGAATCGACGCGGCGGGCAAGTTCTACCTGGTGGCGGTGCCCACATTGGTCGGCGCCTTCATGCGGATCCCGTACACGATCGCGCCCGCCAAATTCGGTGGTCGCAACTGGACGATCGTCAGCGCGCTGCTACTGCTGATCCCGACTGTCTTGACCTGGTGGGCGATGAAGAACCCCGGCACGTCCTACACCACGTTCATCGTGGTGGCGGCGTTCGCCGGCTTCGGTGGAGGAAACTTTGCCTCGTCGATGACCAATATCAATGCCTTCTACCCACAGCGGCTGAAGGGATGGGCACTTGGTCTCAACGCCGGCGGCGGCAACATCGGCGTGCCGGTCATACAACTCGTCGGCCTGCTGGTGATCGCCGCCGTTTCCAACACCGCACCAGAGATCGTCTGCGCCATCTACCTGGTGCTGATCGCGTGTGCCGCCATTGGCGCAGCGCTTTTCATGGACAACCTCGGCAATCAGCGTTCGAACCTCGGCGCGCTGGCAGAAGCGTTGCGCTACAAGCACTCCTGGGTGATGAGCTTCCTCTACATCGGTACGTTCGGATCTTTCATCGGATTCTCCTTCGCCTTCGGTCAGGTGCTGCAGATCAACTTCCTGGCCGGCGGCGACACCGCCGCGCAGGCGTCACTGCACGCGGCGCAGATCTCCTTCCTGGGCCCGCTTCTGGGGTCGATTTCGCGACCGTTCGGCGGCAAGCTTGCCGACCGGATCGGTGGCGGGCGGATCACCATGTACACCTTCGTGGCGATGATCTTCGCCGCCGGCATCCTGGTGGGGACCGGAATGCTCGACGACGGCATGGCGGGGGCGCCGACAGGTGGCCAGATGATCGCGTACGTCGTCGGATTCATCGTGCTGTTCATCCTGTCGGGCATTGGAAACGGATCGACGTACAAGATGATCCCCTCCATCTTCGAGGCGAAGGCGCAGGGCCACGACGACTGGAGCCCCGCGGAGAAGGCGGCATGGTCGCGCAGCATGTCCGGGGCGCTGATCGGGTTCGCCGGCGCCGTCGGAGCACTGGGCGGTGTGTTCATCAACGTTGTCCTGCGGGCCTCGTACGTCGGTGAAGCCAAGTCCGCGACAAACGCGTTCTGGGTGTTCATGGCGTTCTATGTGATCTGCGCCATAGTCACCTGGGCGGTCTTCCTTCGAATGAAGACTGCGCGCGTCGATACCGGAGAGCACATCGGCCGCCCGGCGGTGCCCGTCGCCGCGGGCTGACCTGCACAAACTGATGCTCACCGCGAGGACAACCCCGCGGTGAGCATCAGTTTTCCTCGCCATAACGTGCGCGGAAACATTCCGGAACAGTGCCCACACACCATGAACTCATGGCCGTCACCCGCACCGCGTGTTCGTACTGCGGAGTCGGCTGCGGCATAAAGGTCGAGACCACCACCCAGGACGGCCGCGCGGTGATTGCCCGCGTGTCGGGAGACAAGCTCCACCCCACCAACTTCGGCCGGCTCTGCACCAAAGGGTCGACACATGCCGAAATGATGGCGGCGGTCGACGGCCGGCTGACCTCCGCACTGCTGCGGCCCGCTCGAGGCGAGGAGGCAGTCCCCGTCCCGGTCGACGACGCGGTCGCCGAGGCGGGACGGCGGCTGCGCGCCATCGTCGACGAGCACGGAGCCGACGCGGTCGCGCTCTATGTATCGGGCCAGATGTCCATCGAGGCGCAGTATCTGGCCACGAAACTGGCCAAGGGCTTTCTGCGCACCGTGCACATCGAGTCGAACTCGCGGTTGTGCATGGCAAGTGCGGGAACCGGTTACAAGCAGTCGCTCGGCGCCGACGGGCCGCCGGGGTCGTACACCGACTTCGACTGTGCCGATCTGTTCTTCGTCACCGGCTCCAACATGGCCGACTGTCACCCGATCCTGTACCTGCGGATGGTGGATCGGCTGAAATCCGGCGCCAAGCTGATCGTCGTCGACCCGCGCCGCACCGCCACCGCCGAACGCGCCGACCTCTTCCTGCAAATCAGACCCGGCACCGACCTCGCACTGCTCAACGGGCTGCTGAACCTGCTCGTCGAAAACGAAGACATCGACGCCGATTTCATCGCCGACCACACCGAGGGCTGGGACACCATGCCCGCCTTCCTTGCCGACTACACACCCGAGGTGGTCGCCCAGATCACCGGCCTCGCCGAAGAAGACATCCGCACCGCCGCGAAGATGATCGGCGAAGCAGGTGAATGGATGAGCTGCTGGACGATGGGGCTGAACCAGAGCACCCACGGCACCTGGAACACCAATGCGATCTGCAACCTGCACCTGGCCACCGGCGCAATCTGCCGGCCCGGCAGCGGCCCGATGTCGCTGACGGGGCAGCCCAATGCGATGGGTGGCCGCGAAATGGGTTACATGGGGCCGGGTTTGCCCGGTCAGCGTTCTGTCCTCGCGGCCGCCGACCGAGCTTTCGTCGAGCGGCAATGGGGACTGGAACCGGGTACCATCCGGACCGACGTCGGACCCGGCACCATCGACATGTTCAGCCAGCTCGCCGACGGTCGCATCAAGGCGTGCTGGATCATCTGTACCAATCCGGTTGCCACCGTGGCTAATCGCGCGACGGTTATCACCGGTCTGGAAGCCGCTGAGCTCGTCATCACACAGGACACCTATCGCGACACCGCCACCAACCGCTACGCCGACATCGTGCTGCCCGCCTCGTTGTGGGCCGAGTCCGACGCGGTGATGGTGAACTCCGAACGTAACGTCACACTGTTGGCGCAGTCGCTGCCGCCGCGCGGGGAGGCACGGCCTGATTGGCAGTTGATCTGCCAGGTGGCAACGCATCTGGGATTTGGCGAGCACTTCGCCTACGAGTCCAGCGAGCAGATCTTCGATGAGATCCGCCGCTTCCACAACCCGAAGACCGGATACGACCTTCGTGGTGTGAGCTACGCACGGCTGCGCGAGACATCGTTGCAGTGGCCGTGCCCACCCGGTGACGACAACGACCGTCACCCGATCCGCTACCTCAATGACGGCGTCAGCCAGGATCACTTCGTCGACGAGAACGGCCACGCACCGCGGCTGGCGTTTGCGACGCCGTCTCGACGCGCGGTCTTTCATGCCCGACCGCACATGAATCCGCGCGAGCTGCCCGATGACGACTTCCCGATGGTGCTCAATACCGGCCGCCTGCAACATCAGTGGCACACCATGACCAAGACCGGCAGGGTCGACGCGCTCAACAAACTGAACAGCGGGCCGTTCGTGGAGATCCACCCACTAGATGCCGTCGCGCTTGACATCGTCGGCGATCAACCCGTCGAACTCAGCACGCGGCGCGGTCGCGCCGTGCTCCCCGCAGTCGTCACCGATCGAGTGCGTCAGGGCACCTGCTTCGTGCCATTCCACTGGAACGACGAACACGGTGAATATCTGACGGTCAACGCACTCACCAACGACGCCGTCGACCCCGACTCACTGCAGCCCGAATTCAAGGCCTGCGCCGTCAGCCTGCGACCGTTCGCCGCACCGCTGCGCAAGCCCACGCCTTTGACGCCTCCGGAACTGACCGAGGGGCCGCTGGTGCTGTGGGCGTCGCAGACCGGCACCGCCGAGGAGTTCGCGGGCAAGGTGGCCGCCGCCATCGGCGCGCCGAACCTGGTCAACATGAACGACATTGCCCTCGCCGACCTCGCCACGCGCGACGTTCTCATAGTCACCAGCACTTTCGGCGAAGGCGGACCGCCCGACAACGGTGCCGAGTTCTGGAACCGGCTGAACTCCCCGGACGCCCCCACGTTGACGGGTGTGCGCTACGCGGTTCTCGGCATCGGTGACCGCACGTACGACAACTTCTGCGGCCACGCCAAGGCCATCGACACACGATTGGTCGCGCTGGGCGCAGCACGCTTGCTCGAACGTGTCGAATGCGAAGCCTACGACGACGAACCGATGAGCCGATGGGTCGATCAGGTCGCCACCCTGCTGGGACGCTCGGTGTCCTCGACGCCCGCCTCCGTCGCCGAACCGTTCACCCGCGCGCATCCGATCGTCGCACCGTTGTGCAGGAACGTTCTACTGAGCTCGCCCTCGGCGCTGAAAGAGGTGCACCAGTTCGGCTTTGACATCTCCGGGTTCGACGTCGCCTACGCGGCGGGTGACTCACTCGGCGTGTATCCGACCAACGATCCGGCTGCCGTCGACGCCTGGCTGGCCGCCACCGGTATGCACGGCGAGCACCACGTCGTCGTCGACGGCACCGAGTTGTCGATGCGCGAGGCGCTCACATCGCGTTACGACTTCTGTCGCGTGACACCGGACCTGCTGCGGTTCATCACGGAGAACTGTCGCGACGCGAAGGCGCTACGCGCCCGCAAGGACAAGCTCGACAAGTGGCTCGTCGGCCGCAACGGACTCGACCTCGTACAAAAATTCGTCGTGCACGCCGACCCTGACCAATGGCTCGAGGTGCTCGTGCGGTTGACCCCGCGCAACTACTCCATATCCTCGAGCCCACTGGTGAGCCCGCACGAGGTGCAGCTGACGGTCTCGGTGGTGCGTTACCGAGGCGCCGACGGCGGCCGGCGTGGGGGAGTGTGCTCGACGTTCCTCGCCGACCGCGCGACCACGGCTCCGGTGTTCTTGCAACGATCCCCGCACTTCCGGCCTCCGGAAGACAGCGGAACACCGATGATCATGGTGGGTCCGGGAACGGGTATCGCGCCGTTCCGCGGGTTCCTGCAGGAACGTCGTGCGCTCGGCCACGCAGGCCGCAACTGGCTGTTCTTCGGCGATCAACATCGCAACGAAAACTTCTACTACCGTGACGATTTGGAGGACATGGCCCGTGACGGCTTTCTCAGCCGCCTCGATGTCGCGTTCAGCCGGGACCAGGCCAAGCGGGTCTATGTACAGCACAAGATGCTTGATCGCGGCGCCGATGTGTGGCGCTGGCTCGACGACGGCGGGCACTTCTACGTGTGCGGCGATGCCTCCCGGATGGCCAGCGACGTCGATGCGGCGTTGACGACGATCATCGAAAGACACGGCGGCATGTCACGCGAGCGGGCCCACGACTACAAACGCGAACTCGTGGCCGCGAAACGCTACGTTCGCGACGTGTACTAGAGATCCTGTTCCATCGCGGCGGCGACTTCGCCCGCCTCGTAATGACTTTCAGCGAGCAGACCGGCCACCACCCCACGGCGGTCGGCCTCCGAACGGTTCTGGCTCAGCTTCGCCTTGCCCTCGACGCGGGTAACGGTGATTTCGAGCCCCACGATTCCGCCGAGTTGGCCGTCGATGTAGCGCTCGGGCGCGTCGCTGACGCGCCACGGCTCACTACGCACGTTCTCGTGCACACCGGTCAATCGGGTGACGACGTCGCGCAGCCAGGCACGGTCCTCGTGCACGCGCACGGTGCCGGACAGGTGCACTGCGATGTAGTTCCACGTCGGCACCACGCGACCGTGTTCGGCCTTGGCCGCGTACCACGACGGGCTGATGTAGGCCTCAGGCCCCGTAGAGATCAACAGCGCCGGGCTGCCGGGAGCAATGGACTTCCACTGCGGGTTGGCCTTCGCCATATGCGCCACCACGACGTCGCCCTCCCACATGATCGGCAGCAGGGTCGCGACGGGAGTCCCGTCGCTGCCGACCGTTACGAACTCGGCCGATCTCGTCGCGGCGACGAAGCGCCGAATCTCGTCGTCGTCGTCGATACGGTTGGAAGACGGGATATACATCTTGTGTCCGAGGGGGGACTTGAACCCCCACGCCCGTTAATAGGGCACTAGCACCTCAAGCTAGCGCGTCTGCCATTCCGCCACTCGGACCAGTTCGAAGGCAGCTTAGGTTATCGGATCACCCTGGCCGGACCCAAACCAAGGGAGACACGACCTTGGGGCGGGGCGGAGTCCCCGGGGAAGGCCGAGTGGTACGAATGGTGACTGTGAGCCCTCCGTCTGCAGCCGAAGCCGAGGTGGTTGATCTCGTCAGCGCGCTCATACGCTTCGACACGTCGAACACCGGTGAGCCCGAAACCACCAAAGGCGAGGCCGAATGTGCCGCTTGGGTGGCCGGACAACTGCAGGAAGTCGGCTACGAGACCGAGGTCATCGAAGCCGGTGCCCCCGGACGCGCCAACGTGTTCGCGCGGCTGGAAGGGACTGATCGCCAGCGCGGCGCCCTGATGCTGCACGGGCATCTCGACGTGGTGCCCGCCGAAGCCGCCGACTGGAGCGTCCATCCGTTCTCGGGCGCAGTCGAGGACGGCTACGTGTGGGGTCGCGGTGCCGTCGACATGAAAGACATGGTCGGGATGATGATCGCCGTCGCCCGCCATTTCAAACGCTCGGGCACCGTCCCCCCGCGTGACCTCGTTTTCGCCTTCGTCTCCGACGAGGAGGCGGGCGGCAACTACGGCTGCAAGTGGCTGGTCGACAACCGTCCCGACCTGTTCGAGAGCGTCACCGAGGCGATCGGCGAGGTCGGCGGTTTCTCGCTGACGATCCCGCGGCGTGACGGCGGTGAGCGGACGCTGTACCTGATCGAGACGGCCGAGAAGGCGATGCTGTGGATGCGGCTGACGGCGCGCGGGCGTGCCGGCCATGGGTCGATGATCCACGACAACAACGCCGTCACCGCGGTCGCCGAAGCGGTCGCAAAGCTCGGCAAGCACCAGTTCCCGGTGGTCCTCACCGAGTCGGTGGAGCAGTTCCTGACCGCCGTCACCGACGAGACCGGCTACACGTTCGACGTCGCCTCACCCGATCTCGAGGGCGCCATCGCCAAACTCGGCCCGATCGCCCGCATCGTCGGCGCGACGCTGCGTGACACCGCCAACCCGACGATGCTCAAGGCGGGCTACAAGGCCAACGTCATCCCGGCTACGGCCGAGGCGGTCGTCGACTGCCGCGTACTGCCCGGCCGGCTGGCCGCCTTCGAACGCGAGGTCGACGAGATCATCGGCCCCGACGTCACCCGCGAATGGATCACCAACCTGCCGTCCTACGAGACCGGCTTCGACGGCGAGCTGCTCGAGGCGATGAACGCCGCGATCCTTTCCGCAGACCCCGACGCCCGCACAGTTCCGTACATGCTGTCCGGCGGTACCGACGCGAAACACTTTGCGCGGCTAGGCATTCGCTGCTTCGGCTTCGCTCCGCTCAAACTGCCGCCGGACCTCGACTTCGCCGCCCTGTTCCACGGCGTGGACGAACGGGTACCCGTTGACGCATTGACGTTCGGTACCCGCGTTCTAGAACATTTCCTGCTGAACTGCTGACCGCACGACTGACCACTCGAAAGGATCGAAAATGGCGTTCGACTACAACCCCTACGACTTCCTGCCGCAGCTTCCGACGTTCACGGTGACGTCGGAGACGTTCAGCGACGGTCAAGCGTTCGGTAACGACCAAGTCAGCGGCATCATGGGCGCAGGCGGTTCGGATGTGTCCCCGCAACTGTCTTGGTCGGGATTCCCCGAGGCGACGCGCAGTTTTGCGGTAACGATGTACGACCCCGACGCGCCGACGGCGTCAGGCTTCTGGCACTGGGCAGTGGCCAACCTGCCCGCCACCGTCACCGACCTGCCCGCCGGGGTCGGCGACGGAAGCACCAGCGGATTTCCCGGCGACGCACTCACTTTGGCCAATGATGCAGGCCTGAAGCGCTTCATCGGCGCTGCACCACCGGCCGGACATGGCATGCACCGCTACATCATCGCCGTGCACGCCGTCGGTGTGGAGAAGCTTGACCTTCCCGCGGAGGCCACCCCCGCCTATCTCGGCTTCAACCTGTTCGGGAACGCGATCGCGCGCGCAATCATCACCGGGACCTACGAACAGAACTAGTTCTCGCGAACGGCCGAGCCCACAGCATCGGCCAACGACGCGAAACCTCCGTCGTGCAGGCGGTGAGCCAGGCCGTCGTGAATGCGCTTGGCCCACAGCCCGCCGCCGTAGATGAAGCCGGTGTAGCCCTGCAGCAGTGATGCGCCCGAAACGATGCGGTCCCAGGCATCCTCTGCGGTTTCGATGCCGCCGACGCTGATGAGCACCAACTGGCCGCCCACGCGCCGGTACAGCCGCCGCAGCACCTCCGCCGACCGCTGCGCGACGGGCGCTCCGGAGATGCCGCCCGAACCGAGCTCATCGACTCCCGGCGACTTCAGTCCCGCTCGAGACACCGTGGTGTTGGTGGCGACGATACCGGCCAATCCCAATTCGACTGCAAGATCAGCGATCTCGTCGATCTCCTCGTCGGCCAAATCGGGCGCGATCTTCACCAGCACGGGAGTGGTCGTCTCCGCCCGGACCGCCGCGAGGATGGGCCGCAGTGATTCGACCGCCTGCAGATTGCGCAGACCCGGCGTGTTCGGCGAGCTGACGTTCACCACTATGAACGACGCCAACGGCCCTAGCTGACGGGCGCTCTCGGCGTAGTCTTCGACCGCCGACTCGGCCGGGGTGGTCTTGCTCTTGCCGATGTTGACGCCGATCGGCACCTCGGGGTTTTGGCGTGCGAGCTGAATGGCCAACTCACCGGCCCCGTGGTTGTTGAACCCCATCCGGTTGAGCAGGGCCCGGTCTTCGGGCAGCCGGAACATCCGCGGCTGCGGGTTGCCCGGTTGCGCGACCGCGGTCACCGTGCCGACCTCGGCGTAACCGAAACCCAGTGCGCCCCAGGTCTTCAACCCCCGGCCGTCCTTGTCGAAGCCGGCGGCCAAGCCCAGCGGAGCCGGGAACCTAACCCCGAACACCGTGCTCGCCAATACCGGGTCGTGGGGCGCCAGCCATCGCGTCAGCGGACGGCGCGTGACCGCCAAGGCCGTGACGGCCCGCAACACCGCGAAGACCCAGGTGTGAATGCGTTCGGGCGCGATCAGAAACAGCACCCGCTGCAGCGCGCGGTACATCATGGGCTCACAGCGCGGGCTGCTCCGGGACGACAGTTTCTCGAGCCGCAGACTTCTTGCGGCGCAGCAGCACCCGCCGCGACCCATCGGTATAGAGCCGCACGCGGGTCAGCTCCCATCCGCGGTATTCTGCCTCGATCGACAAGCGGGTCGAGGCGTTGATCCGCGTCAGATCGGGCGGCAGCCGCAACGGAATCCATTCGTAATCGTCGGACAGATCAGCCGCAATCACGTCCGCCCAGCCCTCGGGCATCCGGCCGCGCTGCATCGTCGTCACGAGCCCACCGCCGCACCCGGGATCACCTGCACGCCCGCCCCTGAGCCCGACACCACGTACAGGGTGCCGGAGGATTCATCGAATACCAGGGAGTTCGGCTGCTGCACGGTTCGATAGCGCACCTTCTCGACGGGGATGCCGGTTGACAGATCGTAGCCAACCACAGCGTTCGACGCAGTCTGCGACACCCAGGCCAGCGTCGGAGTTCCGGCCAGACCATACGGCGCGTCCCGCACCGGATAAGCCTGGCGAAGGATCAGCGGGTCGAGGCCGTACACCAGTAGCTGGCCGCCGCGAGTGTCGGCCACCAAAACCCTGCCCGCGTCGTCCGCCGCCATCGTGGTCGCGCCCTCGCCGGCGCGCAGTGCGTGCTCACCCTCGGCGCCGTCTTCAGACAGAGCGGTGACGGATGTCTGCCCACGGTCCAGCACCACCGCGGTATTTCCTTGTGTGACAAGGTCATCCACTCGGGCGAAGATCTTCAGCTGCGCGCCGACAGCGGTGTCGGAGCTCAACGTGAAGACGGTGCCGTCGGCGCTGCCGAGTACCAATTTGCCGTCCTCGCGGCGCGCTATCGCGGTGAAGTCGGTGTCCTGCTGCCCGTCGACATCGACCAGCGTCGCGGTGTCCTCGACGAGGTCGACCCGGAAATAGCCTCCGCGCGTCGTTACGTACAGCAGACCTTCGTCGTCTCCGGTCATCGCGGTGCCGTCTCCCGGCAGGGGTACCGCCCGGGAGCCGTCGAACTCGCCGAGGACTGTGACCACAGACTCCTCGGCGGATTTCGGGCTGAGCACGGCCAACGACGCGGTTCTCGCGTCGAATATCGCGGCGATCGCATGCTCGGGCAGCGGCTCCACCGAACCGTCCGGTTTTCCCGCCGCCGCCGGCGACACCGCGGCCTGAGCAGGGGTGATAGTCGGCGGAGGCGCATCGGATGGGGTCGACGCGCACGCCGAGATTCCGACGGTTGCGAGCCCGATAGCCAATAAACGAAGAATCTGATCTTGGCTGTTTACGCGAATCGGCAAGGGGTAGCTCTCGGACGTGCGAATTGATCTTCTCTCGACCTGCAGTCTAGGCAGATCCCGAAGCGAGATATTGCGGGCAGCTTCCCGCGCCCGCCTGTCTCACCGGCATGAGTAGAGTTATGGTCAATGTCATGACCCTTGCCGCAGACCGGGAACTGGGAAGCCAAGAGTTTGCTATCGAAGACATTTCCACTGGTGTACACGCTAGTGGGTTTGGCCAAGTTGGCGACGGCCGGAGCTTTTCATTTCACGTCGAACGCCAGTCACTGATGATCGAGGTGTACCGCCCACGGCTGACCGGGCCCGTCCCGCAGAGCGAGGACATCGTCGCGGTCGGCACCCGCAAGCTCATCGACATCGACCTCTCCGACAGGCGAAGCCTGGCGGCGGCGGTCCGTGACGCGGTGGCGGCAGCGCAACCGGTGCGACCCATCCGCTGACACCGCCCCCCGGTACGGTCGTCGTCGTGACGGACGTAGCGGCGATGTCGTGGGTCCAGGTGATCGTTCTCGCGATCCTGCAGGGCCTGACGGAGTTCCTGCCGGTGTCGTCGTCCGGACACCTGGCGATCGCGTCGCGGGTCTTCTTCACCGACGACGCCGGCGCCTCGTTCACCGCGGTCACCCAGCTCGGCACCGAGGTGGCGGTGCTCATCTACTTCGCACGTGACATCGCCCGCATCATCAAGGCGTGGTTCAACGGCCTCTTCGTGACCGCCCACCGCACCGCCGACTACTGGCTGGGCTGGTGGGTCATCATCGGAACGATCCCGATCAGCGTGCTCGGCCTACTGTTCAAAGACCAAATCCGAACGGGCGCACGCAATCTGTGGTTGATCGCGATAGCGTTGATCGTGTTCTCGGCGGTCATCGCCGCGGCGGAATACTACGGCCGTCAAGCGCGACAAGTCGAACAGCTCACGTGGAAGGACAGCATCATCGTCGGCCTCGCGCAGTGCCTTGCCCTGATTCCGGGTGTGTCGAGATCCGGCGCAACGATCAGCGCCGGCCTGTTCCTCGG
The DNA here is from genome assembly GCF_032883055.1 of Mycobacterium sp. 29Ha. Classification (NCBI taxonomy): domain Bacteria; kingdom Bacillati; phylum Actinomycetota; class Actinomycetes; order Mycobacteriales; family Mycobacteriaceae; genus Mycobacterium; species Mycobacterium sp. 29Ha. The sequence continues at coordinate 99,779 of NZ_JAMQTI010000021.1, read as the reverse complement.
CATGGACCGTGAACTCGCCGCACGCTTCGGCTTCCTGCTCGCCATCCCAGCGGTGTTCGCGTCGGGCCTGTACTCGCTACCCGACGCGTTTCATCCGGTCGGCGAGGGAATGAGCGCCACCGGCCCACAGCTGTTGGTCGCGACGGTGATTGCGTTGGTCGTCGGCTATGCCGCCGTCGCCTGGTTCCTGCGCTTCCTCATCCGACACAGCATGTACTGGTTCGTCGGATACCGCGTGCTGCTCGGCACCGTCGTGCTGATCCTGCTCGGCACCGGGGTGGTGTCGGCGGTATGACGGTCATCCTGCTGCGCCACGGGCGGTCGACCTCGAACACCGCCCACACCCTCGCCGGCCGCAGCGAGGGTGTCGACCTCGATGAAAAGGGCCAGGAACAGGCTGAAGGTCTGATTGCGCGCATCGGCACTCTGCCGGTCCGCGCGATCGTGCGATCACCGCTGCTGCGGTGCGAACGCACTGTCGCGCCGCTGGCTGCCGTGCTGGGCCTCGATCCCGTCGTCGACGAGCGCATCTCCGAGGTCGACTACGGCGCGTGGACGGGGCGCAAGATCGGCGAATTGGTCAAGGAGCCGCTGTGGGCGGTTGTGCAGCAGCAGCCCAGCGCGGCGGTGTTCCCAGACGGCGAAGGACTCGCCGCGGTCCAGGCGCGCGCTGTGGGCGCGGTACGAGAGCACGACCGGCGGCTGGCCGAACAGCACGACGGTGACGTGTTGTGGATCGCCTGTACGCACGGCGACGTGATCAAGGCCGTCGTCGCCGACGCGCTGGGAACGCATCTCGACAGCTTCCAGCGGATCACCGCGGACCCCGCCTCGATGAGTGTGATCCGTTACACGGCGATGCGTCCGTTCGTCATCCACGTCAACCACACCGGTGATCAACTGACCGCCGGCCTGCTGGCAAAACCGCCGAAGGACGGGGCCCAGGAGGCGTCCAAGGACGGTGAGGTGCCACCCGAAGACGCGGTCGTGGGTGGCTCGACCGACTGACCGGTGAACCCCCGGGATTGCGGCTGACGCGGCCGTTACCGGTATTTTGGAGATGCCATGGCCCGCGCTATTCACGTCTTCCGAACACCCGACCGCTTCGTGGCCGGGACCGTTGGGCAACCGGGAAACCGGACCTTCTACCTGCAGGCCGTTCACGACAAGCGGGTGGTGTCGGTGATCCTGGAGAAGCAGCAGGTTGCGGTGCTCGCCGAACGTATCGCCGCGTTGCTGCTCGAGATCAACCGGCGATTCGGCACGCCGGTGCCGCCCGAGACCGGCGAGGTGGACGACCTGAGTCCGCTGATCACCCCGGTGGACGCCGAATTCCGGGTCGGGACCATGGGGCTCGGCTGGGACTCCGAGGCGCAGACCGTCGTCGTCGAACTGCTCGCGGTGTCCGAGACCGAGTTCGACGCGTCCGTGGTGCTCGACGACGCGGAAGACGGCCCCGATGCGGTGCGGGTCTTCCTGACGCCGGAATCCGCGCGTCAGTTCGCGACGCGCTCCAACCGGGTCATCTCGGCGGGCCGTCCGCCATGCCCGCTGTGCGACGAACCGCTCGATCCCGAGGGCCACATCTGCGTACGCACCAACGGTTATCTGCGTGGCGCCATCACCGGTTCCGACGATGACGCCGTCGAGTAGCGGATCGGACTCCGCTCGTGAAGCCAACGAGGTGCTGCGGCGCGGTGAGCTGACCGTCATCGGACGCATCCGCTCCGCAAGCAACGCCACCTTCCTGTGCGAGGCGCATCTCAATGAGCGGCAAGCGCATTGCGTCTACAAGCCGATCAAGGGGGAGGCGCCCCTTTGGGACTTTCCGGACGGGACGCTGGCCGGTCGCGAACTCGGCGCGTACCTCGTGTCGGACGCGCTGGGGTGGAACATCGTGCCGTACACCATTATTCGAGATGGCCCCGCCGGGCCGGGCATGTTGCAGCTCTGGGTCGACCAACCAGGCGAGAGCCTCGGAGAGGTCGGCGATGAACCCGAAGCGGGACCGGACCTCGTCGACCTGTTGCCCGCCGGGCAGATTCCGCCGGGCTTCCTGCCGATCCTGCAGGCCTACGACTACGCAGGCGACGAGGTGACGCTGGTGCACGCCGACGACATCCGGCTACGCCGGATGGCCATCTTCGACGTGCTGATCAACAACGCCGACCGCAAGGGCGGCCACATCCTGTCCGGAGTCGACGGGCATGTGTACGGCGTCGACCACGGCGTCAGCCTGCACGTCGAGGACAAGCTCCGAACGGTGCTGTGGGGCTGGGCGGGCAAGCCGGTGGATGAAGAGAGCCTGGAAGCCGTCGCCGCTCTGCGTGACCAGCTGGCCAATGGCTTGGCGGACACACTCTGTGCGCACATCACCGAACGTGAGATCGCCGCCCTGAAAGCGAGAACTGTTGCACTGATTGATGATCCGGTGATGCCCACCCCGGACCGACGGCGCCCGATACCGTGGCCGGCGTTCTAGTCCACCCGGCGCGTGCGACGAGTCTGAGGATTCCAACGCGGTGCCGAGTCGAACCTTCATGATCTACTGAGCCGGTGAGTGCGACCGATGCGGCGCTTGCTGCCGAGGTAGCCAAGGACGCCGGCGAGATGCTGCTGGGGGTGCGTGAGGAGATCGGCTTTTACGATCCCTACGAACTGGGCGACGAGGGCGATAGGCGCGCCAACACCTTGATCCTCAACCGGCTGCGGGCCGAGCGTCCCGACGACGCGGTGCTGTCCGAAGAGGCGGCCGACGACATTTCCCGTGTTCAAGCCGAACGCGTCTGGATCGTCGACCCCGTCGACGGCACCCACGAGTTCTCGATGCCCGGCCGAACCGACTGGGCCGTGCACATCGCACTGTGGCAACGCAACGACGGCCCGAACGGCGGCGGCATCACCGACGCCGCGGTCGCCCTGCCCGCCCGCGGCGAGGTGTACCGGACCGACACGGTGGTCCCTCCGCCGCCCCGTGCCGAGGGGCCGATCCTCATCACGGCCAGCGCCAACCGTCCACCACCGGTGCTGTGGTGGCTACGGGACCGGCTCGACATCAGGCTGGTGCGGATTGGGTCGGCAGGCGCCAAGGCCATGGCCGTGGTCCGCGGTGACGTCGACGCATACCTGCACGCCGGCGGTCAGTGGGAGTGGGATTCGGCGGCACCCGCCGGCGTGGTGGCGGCGGCCGGCATGCACGCGACCCGCCTCGACGGCTCGCCGCTGATCTACAACCGGGCCGACCCGTACCTGCCTGACCTGCTGATGTGCCGGGCCGAGTTGGCCGATGTGCTGCTCGAAGGCATCCTGTCGGCCTACCGCAACCGCTGAGGCGGGAATGAATCGGCCGCACGCGGTGTCCAATTCCGTGATGCCTAGAGTCGACGCTATGAATTCGTGGCCCGCGCCGACCGTCCCGGTCCTTAACGGCCGCGGTCCGCAGCTACGGCTCTACGACAGCGCCGACCGGCAGGTGCGCCCCGTCACCGCCGGCGAAGTCGCCACCATGTACGTCTGCGGCATCACCCCGTACGACGCCACCCACCTGGGCCACGCAGCCACCTACCTGACGTTCGACCTCGTCCACCGGGTGTGGCTGGATTCGGGTCATCAGGTGCACTACGTGCAGAACATCACCGACATCGATGACCCGTTGTTCGAGCGGGCCGAGCGCGACGGCATCGGCTGGCGCGAGCTGGCCGACCGCGAGACCGAGCTGTTCCGCGAGGACATGGCGGCGCTGCGGGTACTACCGCCACACGAGTATGTGGCCGCCACGGAGGCGATCGCCGAGGTCATCGAAGTGGTCGAGAAGCTGTTGGCCGCGGGCACGGCCTACGTCGCCGATGACGCCGAGCACCCCGACGTCTACTTCCGCGCCGACGCCACACCGCAGTTCGGCTACGAGTCGGGATACGACCGCGACACCATGATGCGGTTGTTCGCCGAACGCGGCGGCGACCCGGATCGCGCGGGTAAGGGCGACGCGCTGGACGCGCTGTTATGGCGGGCGCAGCGGCCCGGCGAGCCGAGCTGGCCGTCGCCGTTCGGCGCCGGACGGCCGGGCTGGCACGTTGAATGCGCCGCGATCGCGCTGAGCCGCATTGGCACCGACCTGGACATCCAGGGTGGTGGTTCCGATCTGATCTTCCCTCACCACGAATTCTCCGCCGCGCACGCCGAATCCGTCACGGGGGAGCGGCGATTCGCCCGTCATTACGTGCACGCAGGCATGATCGGGTGGGATGGGCACAAGATGAGCAAGAGCCGGGGCAACCTGGTCTTGGTGTCCCAGTTGCGCGCAGACGGCGTCGATCCCGGGGCGATCCGACTTGGGCTGTTCGCGGGTCATTACCGCACCGATCGCTTCTGGAGTCCTGCGGTGCTCGACGAGGCGAATGACCGGTTGCAGCGCTGGCGACGCGCGGTGGCCCAGCCCGCGGGGCCCGACGCCGCCGACGTGGTGGCCCGGGTTCGACGCTATCTGGCTGACGATCTCGACACCCCGAAAGCCCTTGCCGCACTTGATGGCTGGACGACCGACGCGCTTACCTACGGCGGTCACGACCCGCAGGCGCCGCAGGTTGTGGCCGATGCCGTCGACACGCTGCTCGGTATAAAGCTGTAGGCCCGCCAAACGCGGCGCAGCGCAGAGTACGTTTGACCGACATGAGTTCAGTCAACGGAAAAGTCGTCCTCATCACCGGTGGCGCCAACGGCATCGGCGCGGAGGTGGCCCGACGCCTGCACGACAAAGGCGCCAAGCTGGTACTGACCGACCTGGACAAAGACCTTCTCGAAGGCGTGGCGGCCCGGTTGGGCGGCGATCGGGTGCTGACGGCTGTCGCCGACGTGCGCGATCTGGCCGCCATGCAAGCCGCCGTCGCCGCGGGCGTGGAGCGGTTCGGCGGGATCGACGTCGCAATGGCCAATGCGGGAATCTCGACCGTCGGATCCCTGCTCGCCGTCGATCCGGATGCGTTCAAGACCCTGATCGATGTGAACGTCGTCGGGGTGTTCAACACGGTGCGCGCGGCGCTGCCGTCGGTGATCGAGCGACGCGGCTACGTCCTGATCGTGTCGTCGGCGGCCGCGTACGCCGCTGCCGCGGGCATGGTGCCCTATGACACTTCCAAGGCCGGCGTCGAGCACTTCGCCAATGCGCTGCGGTTGGAGGTCGCACATCTTGGGGTCGCCGTCGGGTCGGCACACATGTTGTGGATCGACACCCCTCTGGTGCGCGAGGGCAAGGCCGACTCGGAGGCGTTCCGGGAGATGCTGCGCAGACTGCCCGGCCCGTTGGGTAAGACCACATCGATCGAGAAGTGCGGTGAAATCTTCGTGGCGGGCATCGAGGCGCGCAAGCGCCAGATCAACTGTCCCCGCTTCGTCGGCCTGTTGCGCTGGTTGAAACCACTGCTCTCGTCCCGGCTGGGCGAACCGCTCACCCTGAAGCATGTTCCGGAGCTGTTACCGAAGATGGATGCTGAAGTCGCGGCGCTCGGCCGGAGTTTCAGTGCACGTACCGAGGCATTGGAGAAGTAGTGCTGCGTTACCTCGCAATCGTCGTCGCATCGCTGATGCTGTTGGTGGGCTGTAGCACGAAAAAGGACGAGGAGGCCGCGACGTCGACTCCGCCACCGGCGCCGGCCACCGTTACACCCGAGCAGACCCGTGCGATCGCCAAGGAGGCCTACATCTACGGCTTCCCGATGGTCGACAACTACCGGGTGATGTACTCCTATTTCGTCAACAAGGAGGATCCTGAGTACAAGGGCGGTTGGAACGAAATACACAACAGCGCACAGGTTTACACGCCTGCGGACAAGGCGATCCAAACGCCGAACTCCGACACACCGTACTCCGCCGTCGGCGCCGACCTGCGCGCCGAACCACTGGTGCTCACGGTTCCTCCCATCGAGCAGGACCGCTATTACTCTCTTCAGTTCACGATCTCTACACCTACAACATCGCCTACGTAGGGAGCCGAACGACGGGTAACGGCGGAGGGAAATACCTTCTGGTAGGCCCGAACTGGCAGGGCGAGAAGCCCGAGGGCATCAACGAGGTGATCAGATCCGACACCGATCTCGCCATGGTGCTCTACCGCACTCAACTGTTCGGCCCGTCCGACATCGACCAGGTCAAGAAGATCCAGGCCGGCTACCAGGTGGCGCCACTGTCGGTGTTCCTCAACCAACCATCACCCGCGCCTGCCCCGCCGATCGACTTCGTGCCGCCCCTGACCCGCGATCAGCAGAAGACCTCGCCGCAGTTCTTCGAGATCCTGAATTTCCTGCTTGGATTCGCGCCGACGCCGCCGTCTGAGCAGGAGTTGCGCGCCCGGTTCGCCACCATCGGGATCGGACCCGACGGCAGTTTCGACGCCGACAAGATGACGCCGGAGACGAGATCGGCGATCGAGGGCGGAATGGCCGACGCCTGGGCCGAATTCGACACTTTCAAGAAGGACAAGCTGGATACCGGCCAAGTGACATCGGGTGACATCACCGGCAACCGGGAAACGATTGGCACGAACTATCTGTATCGGATGGCCGCCGCGGTGGTCGGTATCTACGGCAACTCCAAGGACGAGGCGATCTATGTGGGTGCGTTCAACGACTCCACGGGTGCGCCGTTGACCGGAGCCAACAACTACACCTACCGGTTCGCCAAGGATCAGCTGCCGCCGGTCAACGCATTCTGGTCGTTGACCATGTACGAGCTTCCACAGAGCCTGCTGGTCGAGAACCCGATGAAGCGCTATCTGATCAACTCGCCGATGCTGCCCAGCCTCGTGCCCGACGCCGACGGCGGCTACACGATTTACATCCAGAACTCGTCGCCGGGAATCGAGAAGGAAGCCAATTGGCTACCGGCGCCCCAGGGCCCGTTCCAGATGGTGCTGCGGTTGTACTGGCCGAAGCCCGATGCGCTCAACGGAACCTGGAAACCGCCACAACCCGTGAAGACCTGACCCACCCACCGCCGAAATCAGGTTCTGACCTCACCGGAGATCAACCCCGAAAACCCGGCCCGCGACGGCGCAGATAGCGCTCGAACTCGGCGGCAAGGGCGTCGCCGTCGATCTTGCCGATCGCCTCGTGCATGTCGACTTCCGCGTCGCCGCGTTCTTCCAGCGACTGCACGTATTCGGCGATGTCGTCATCCTCGGAGGTCATTTCGGTCACCGCCAATTCCCATTCCTCGGCCTGCGTCGGCAGGTCGGCGAGTGGCACCTCGATGTCCAGGACGTCCTCGACGCGGCGCAACAGCGCGACGGTGGCCTTGGGGTTCGGCGGCTGCGACACGTAGTGCGGGACGGCGGCCCAGAACGTCACCGCGGGAATGCCGGCCTGCACACAGGCGTCCTGGAACACCCCGGCGATGCCCGTCGGCCCCTCATAGCGCGTCTCCTCGAGGCCGAACGCCTTCGCCGAGTCGGGGGAGTAGGCCGCTCCCGACACCGGAACCGGGCGCGTGTGTGGGGTGTCGGCCAGCAGCGCGCCGAGGATGACGACTGTCTGCACGTTGAGCTTGTCCGCGATCGCCAGCAACTCGGCGCAGAACGTGCGCCAGCGCATATTGGGCTCGACGCCATGCATCAGCACGATGTCGCGGTCCGAGCCGGGCGGACGGCAGTGCGAAATTCGCATCGACGGCCACACCAGCTCGCGGGTCACCCCATCGACCTGCCGGATCACCGGCCGGTTGACCTGGTAGTCGTAGTACGCCTCGTCGTCGATCTCCACAATCGGCTCGGCTTCCCAGATCGCGTCCAGGTGCTCCAGCGCATCGCTCGCGGCATCCCCGGCATCGTTCCAGCCCTCGAAGGCCGCGACGACGATTGTGTCGCTCAAGTCGGGCAGGTTCGGCGTCACCAGGCCAGCGTAAGCCCTGTGTGGTGGCTTGGAGCGGCATCGCCACACGGGCTGAATCGGCGGCGGCCCGTCGAGGCGAAATACGCTGGACGGCAATCTGGTTAATGTTGATACTTAGGCCATCGCCATAAGCTCCACGAGCTGCCGACCACGGCGATGAGTTGGGCGTCCAGACGTCGATTGGGTGACGGCGTAGACTTTTCTGGTCGAGAGGCGTTGCAACGGTTCCGGGTCATTGCCGGATTCCGCCACGCTCGGCGAAGTCAAGGACGCCTTCCGTTACGGAAGGAGTGCATTGTGGCCGCCCCGGAAAGCGTCTCCGAGTCGAAGACCTTCACGCCGAACGTCCGCCCCGACTGCACCGAAGAACTCACGGCTGCTCTGCGCCAGCGGATCATGGTCATCGACGGCGCGATGGGGACGGCGATCCAGCGGGACCGGCCGGACGAGGCCGGCTACCGCGGCGACCGGTTCACGGAATGGCCGACTGCGCTTCAGGGCAACAACGACCTGCTCAACCTGACGCAGCCCCAGATCATCGAGGGAATCCACCGCGAGTACCTCGAAGCGGGCGCCGACATCCTGGAGACCAACACGTTCAACGCGAACGCGGTCTCGCTCGCCGACTACGACATGGCCGACCTGAGCTACGAGCTGAACTACGCGGGCGCCGCGCTGGCCCGCAAAGCCGCCGACGAGTTCAGCACCCCGGAAAAGCCACGCTATGTCGCGGGCGCCCTGGGGCCCACGACACGCACGGCGTCGATCTCACCGGACGTCAACGATCCGGGAGCCCGCAACGTCTCCTACGACCAGCTGGTCGCGGCCTACCTCGAAGCTGCCAACGGCCTGGTGGACGGCGGTGTCGATATCCTCATCATCGAGACGATCTTCGACTCGCTGAATTCCAAGGCGGCGGTGTTCGCCGTCGAGACGCTGTTCGAGGAGCGCGGGCGCCGTTGGCCGGTGATCATCTCGGGCACCATCACCGACGCGTCAGGGCGGACGTTGTCCGGTCAGGTCACCGAAGCATTCTGGAACGCGATCAGACACGCCAAGCCCATCGCGGTCGGCCTCAACTGTGCCCTGGGGGCACCGGAGATGAGGCCCTACATCGCCGAGATGTCGCGGATCGCGGACACCTTCGTCTCCTGCTACCCGAACGCGGGACTGCCCAACGCATTCGGCGAATACGACGAGTCTCCGGAACGGCAGGCCGGCTACATCGCCGACTTCGCCGAGGCTGGTCTTGTCAACCTGGTCGGTGGTTGCTGCGGGACGGCGCCGCCGCACATCGCCGAGATCGCCAAGGTCGTCGAGGGCAAACCGCCCCGCGAGTTGCCCGAGATCCCGGCGGCTACCCGGCTTTCGGGGCTCGAACCCCTCAACATCACCGAAGACTCCCTGTTCGTGAACATCGGTGAGCGCACCAACATCACCGGCTCCGCCCGGTTCCGCAACTTGATCAAGGCCGAGGACTACGACACCGCGCTATCGGTCGCCCTGCAGCAGGTCGAGGTCGGTGCACAGGTCATCGACATCAACATGGACGAGGGCATGATCGACGGCGTCGCCGCGATGGACCGGTTCACCAAGCTGATCGCGGCCGAGCCGGACATCAGCCGGGTCCCGGTGATGATCGACTCCTCCAAGTGGGAGGTCATCGAGGCGGGCCTGAAGAACGTTCAGGGCAAGCCGATCGTCAACTCGATCTCCATGAAGGAGGGCGAGGAGAAGTTCATCCGCGAGGCACGGCTGTGCCGCAAGTACGGCGCCGCCGTCGTCGTGATGGCCTTCGACGAGCAGGGTCAGGCCGACAACCTGGAGCGCCGCAAGGAGATCTGCGGGCGCGCCTACCGGATCCTGACCGAAGAGGTCGGGTTCCCGCCCGAGGACATCATCTTCGACCCGAACTGCTTCGCGCTGGCGACCGGCATCGAGGAGCACGCGACCTACGGGATCGACTTCATCGAGGCCTGCGCCTGGATCAAGGAGAACCTCCCCGGGGTGCACATCTCGGGCGGCATCTCGAACGTGTCGTTCTCGTTTCGCGGCAACAACCCCGTGCGCGAGGCCATTCACGCGGTGTTCCTGTTCCACGCCATCAAAGCCGGCCTGGACATGGGCATCGTCAACGCCGGCGCGCTGGTGCCCTACGACTCGATCGACCCCGAACTGCGGGACCGTATCGAGGACGTGGTCCTGAACCGTCGCGAGGACGCGGCCGAGCGGCTGCTCGAGATCGCCGAGCGGTTCAACACGAAGAACTCGGGCGAAGGCGACGATAAGACCGCCGCCGAGTGGCGCAGTCTGCCGGTGCGCGAGCGGATCACGCACGCTCTGGTCAAGGGCATCGATGCCCACGTCGACGACGACACCGAGGAGTTGCGCGCCGAGATCGCCGCCGCGGGTGGCCGCCCTATCGAGGTGATCGAGGGCCCGCTGATGGACGGCATGAACGTCGTGGGTGACCTTTTCGGCTCGGGCAAGATGTTCCTGCCGCAGGTCGTGAAGTCGGCGCGGGTGATGAAGAAGGCCGTCGCCTATCTGCTGCCGTTCATCGAGGCGGAGAAAGAGGAGGCCGGGACCACCGGCACCAAGGACACCAACGGCACGATCATCATGGCGACCGTGAAGGGCGACGTCCACGACATCGGCAAGAACATCGTCGGAGTCGTGCTGCAGTGCAACAACTTCGAAGTGATCGATCTCGGTGTGATGGTGCCTGCCCAGAAGATCCTGGATGCGGCGAAGGAGCACGACGCCGACATCATCGGCTTGTCCGGCCTGATCACTCCGTCGTTGGACGAGATGGTCAACTTCGCCGTCGAGATGGAACGCGAGGGGCTGGAGATCCCGCTGCTGATCGGCGGCGCGACCACCTCCCGCGCCCATACGGCGGTGAAGGTGGCGCCGCGTCGCAACGGGCCGGTGGTCTGGGTCAAGGACGCGTCCCGCTCGGTGCCGGTCGCCGCGGCCCTCCTTGACGACAAGCAGCGTCCGGCTCTGCTGGAGGCCACCGAGGCCGACTACGCCTCCCTGCGCGAACGGCACGCCCAGAAGAACGAGCGGCCGATGCTGACGCTGGAAAAGGCGCGCGCCAACCGGACGCCGATCGAGTGGGACGGCTACACGCCGCCGGTGCCCGCTCAGGGCCTCGGCGTTCGGGAGTTCTGCGACTACGACCTCGCCGAGCTACGCGAGTTGATCGACTGGCAGCCGTTCTTCAACGCCTGGGAGATGAAGGGCAGGTTCCCCGACATCCTCAACAACCCGGCGTCGGGCGAGACCGCCCGCAAGCTCTACGACGATGCCCAGCAGATGCTCGACACCTTGATCAAGGAGAAATGGCTGACCGCCAACGGGGTGATCGGGTTCTTTCCGGCGAACGCCGTGGGCGACGACATCGAGGTGTACACCGACGACACCCGCACCGAGGTGCTCACCACGTTGCGCAACCTTCGACAGCAGGGCGCGCATCGCGACGGCGTCCCGAACAAATCGCTGGGGGACTTCGTCGCCCCGAAAGAATCGGGTCTCCGGGACTACATCGGTGCCTTCGCCGTCACCTCGGGGCTCGGCGGCCAGGAGAAGATCGCGGAGTTCAAGGCGGCCCTCGACGACTACAGCGCGATCCTGCTGGAGTCGCTCGCCGACCGACTGGCAGAAGCCTTCGCCGAACGCATGCACCAGCGCGTCCGTAAGGAGTTCTGGGGGTTCCAGCCGGACGAGGAGCTGGACAACGACGCACTCATCGCCGAGAAATACGTGGGAATTCGCCCCGCCCCCGGCTATCCCGCCTGCCCGGAGCACACCGAGAAGGCGACGCTGTGGGAGCTGATGGACGTCAAGGAACGGACGGGCATCGAGCTGACGGAGTCGATGGCGATGTGGCCCGGTGCCGCCGTCAGCGGCTGGTATTTCTCGCATCCGCAGTCGCAGTATTTCGTGGTCGGCCGGTTGGCTCAGGATCAGGTCGCCGACTACGCGAAACGTAAGGGCTGGACCTTGAAGGAGGCCGAGCGTTGGCTGGCTCCCAACCTGGGCTACAACCCAGAGGACTGAGCCCTGGCTCGTCGAGCACTTCTCGGCCGCTGACATCGCTATCCACTTTCCGCAGAGGGCTTCTCGCATTTTCTCTGCGAAACGTAGAAAGCGATGGGCACTCAGGCTACCCGGTAAGGGCACGAATATCGTTGGCGCCCTAGCTGATCAGATGGTCCACGACGCGGCGACCGATGCTTCCTGTTGCCCCGGTCACAAGAATTCTCATGAATTTCACCGTTCGTGTCACCCATGACAGAATTCGAAACATGCGTGCGGTGCTGTTCGACATGGATGGGACCCTCGTCGACTCCGAAAAACTCTGGGACATTTCACTGACGGCGCTGTACGAACGCCACGGCGGCATCATGACACCCGAGGTGCGGGCATCGCTGGTGGGCGGCTCGGCGGAGGACACGATCCAGACGGTCTACACCGACCTCGGTCTCGCCCTCGATCCGGACGCGATGGCCGAATCCATCCGCTGGCTGCACGACTACACCGGAGAGTTGTTCGACGGCGGGCTGCCGTGGTGCGACGGCGCGCACGAACTACTGGAAGCCCTTGCTGCCGAACGCATTCCGATGGCTCTGGTCACCAACACCCAGCGACAGCTGACCGAGCGCGCTCTCAACAGCATTGGTAAACACTACTTTTCGGTGTCGGTCTGCGGCGACGAAGTGCCGAGGGGCAAGCCTGCCCCGGACGCCTATCGGCGAGCGGCCACGCTGCTCGGGCTGGAGCCGTCAGCGTGCCTGGCGGTCGAAGACTCGGTCACCGGCACTGCCGCTGCGGAGAGCGCGGGATGCCCGGTGCTGGTGGTACCCAATGACGTCGAGGTGCCCGCAGGAGGGCGCCGGGCGCATGTGAGTTCGCTGGCCGGGGTCGGCGCCGGCGATCTTCGCGAGGTCTATGACCGCCTCAACCGCGGCATCGGAGAACGCTCAGCGTAAGTCCGCCCGCAGCGCGCTTGCCAGTGGTAAGACGGGGGTACTCACGTGACCCGGATCACGCAACGCTGCGAAAGGGACGCACATGGCAGGCTCCAATGCCCCCGCTGGAGACGAATCCGCACTACCTATCGCCGACAATGACTTCTCGTCGGGCGGCACCGCGGTCCGAATCGCGTCGGTCGCCGCGCTGGGAGGGCTGCTGTTCGGCTACGACAGCGCAGTGATCAACGGTGCGGTCGACTCGATCCAAGAGGATTTCGGCATCGGCAACGCCGAACTCGGCTTCGCGGTGGCCTCGGCGCTGCTGGGGGCCGCGGCAGGAGCCATGACCGCCGGACGGATCGCCGACTGGATCGGCCGCATCGCGGTCATGAAGATCGCGGCGGTGCTGTTCCTGGTCAGCGCCTTCGGAACGGGCTTTGCGCATGAGGTGTGGTCGGTCGTGCTGTTCCGCATCGTCGGCGGCATCGGCGTCGGCGTTGCCTCGGTCATCGCGCCGGCCTATATCGCCGAGACTTCGCCACCGCGAATCCGCGGCCGACTGGGGTCCTTGCAACAGCTGGCCATCGTGTTGGGCATCTTTGCGTCGTTCGTCGTCAACTGGCTGCTGCAGTGGGCAGCGGGCGGCCCGAACGAGGCGCTGTGGTTCGGGCTCGACGCGTGGCGCTGGATGTTCCTCGCAATGGCGGTCCCTGCCATCGTGTACGGGGTGTTGGCGTTCACCATTCCCGAGTCACCGCGGTATCTCGTTGCCAGCCACAAGATTCCGGAAGCACGCAGGGTGCTGACCATGCTCCTCGGCGAGAAGAACCTGGAAATCACGATCGATCGCATCAGGGAGACGCTGGAGCGCGAGGACAAGCCGTCGCTGCGCGATCTGAAGAAGCCGACGGGCGGCATCTACGGCATCGTGTGGGTTGGCCTCGGTTTGTCGATCTTCCAGCAGTTCGTCGGGATCAACGTGATCTTCTACTACTCGAACGTGCTGTGGCAGGCCGTCGGGTTCAGCGCCGACGAGTCCGCGGTCTACACCGTGATCACGTCGGTCATCAACGTGTTGACAACGCTGATCGCCATCGCGCTGATCGACAAGATCGGGCGCAAGCCGCTGCTGCTCATCGGATCGTCGGGCATGGCGGTCACGCTCATCACGATGTCCGTCATCTTCGCCAACGCGACCATCGGCCCCGATGGCAACCCGAGTCTGCCGGGAGCCTCCGGGGTGATCGCATTGATCGCGGCCAACCTGTTCGTGGTGGCGTTCGGCATGTCGTGGGGCCCCGTCGTCTGGGTGCTGCTCGGCGAGATGTTCCCCAACCGCATCCGCGCCGCAGCGCTCGGCATCGCCGCGGCAGGCCAATGGGCCGCCAACTGGCTCATCACGGTCACGTTCCCCGGGTTGCGCGAGCATCTCGGACTGGCCTACGGGTTCTACGGCCTGTGCGCCGTGTTGTCGGGCCTCTTCGTATGGCGATGGGTGATGGAGACCAAGGGCGTGTCGCTGGAGGACATGCACGGCGAGATCCTGCATCAGGCGCCACCGAAGGCCGCCACCTGAGCGCGATGACCGCGGCGTAACTGCCGTGACTTTGCTCGCGGCCCCGTGACACAATCGCCTCCCGTGAAGACCTTCGACGCCCTGTTCGCCGAACTGAGCGAGCGTGCTCGCACCCGGCCCGCGGGCAGCGGCACGGTCGCCGCGCTCGATGGCGGCGTGCACGGCCTCGGCAAGAAGATTTTGGAGGAAGCCGGCGAGGTGTGGCTGGCCGCCGAACACGAGAGCGACGAGGCGCTGGCCGACGAGATCAGCCAGCTGCTGTATTGGACGCAGGTGCTGATGATTTCCCGCGGTCTATCCCTCGACGACGTCTACTCCAAGCTATGAGCGACATGTTGCGCGTCGCGGTGCCCAACAAGGGTGCCTTAAGCGAGTCCGCCGCCGAGATCCTGTCCGAGGCGGGCTATCGCAGGCGGCGGGACCAGAAGGACCTGACCGTCATCGACCGGGCGAACAACGTCGAGTTCTTCTTCTTGCGTCCCAAGGACATCGCGATCTACGTCGGTTCGGGTCAGCTGGACTTCGGGATCACCGGTCGCGACCTGGCCGCCGATTCCGACGCGCCCGTGCGGGAGCGATTGGCGCTCGGCTTCGGCAATTCGACGTTCCGATATGCGGGCCCGATCGGCCGGGAGTGGACCGCCGCCGACCTGGCGGGCAAGCGGATCGCGACATCCTTTCCGAACCTGGTACGAAAAGACCTCGTCGCCAAGGGAATCGAGGCAACCGTTATTCGCCTCGACGGCGCTGTCGAGATTTCAGTCCAGCTCGGCGTGGCCGACGTCATCGCCGACGTCGTCGGATCCGGACGGACGCTCGCGCTACACGATCTGGTGGCGTTCGGTGATCCGCTGTGTGACTCCGAAGCCGTGCTGATCGAGGGCGCCGAAGCCGGGAACTCCGCGGCCCGTGACCAACTGGCGGCACGGGTACAGGGTGTGGTGTTCGGGCAGCAGTACCTGATGCTCGACTACGACTGCCCGCGCACGGTACTGGACGAGGCCGCTGCCGTCACCCCGGGACTGGAATCGCCCACCATCGCCCCGCTCGCCGATCCGGCGTGGGTGGCGGTGCGCGCACTCGTGCCACGGCGCGACGTCAACGCGATCATGGACAAACTCGCCGCGATCGGTGCGAAGGCGATTCTGGCGTCTGACATTCGGTTCTGCCGCTTCTGATTCAACAGGTCATCGCACTGCACGCGTGTTAGCGTCCGGGTGTCGTTTTCACCGGTACGGAGGTTGGCATGACGCAGGTCCTCGTCATATTGCTCGCGCTGCTGATCGGCGTGATCGCCGGATTGCGGGCGATGACCGCCCCGGCGGTGGTCGCTTGGGGGGCCATGCTCGGCTGGATCGACGTCGACGGCAAGTGGTCGGAGTGGGTGGCCCATCCGATCACCGTCACCGTCCTGACGATCTTCCTGCTGGTGGAACTCGTCACCGACCAGCTACCGAAGACCCCGAGCCGCAAGACGGCGCCACAGTTCGCCACCCGACTCATCATGGGCGCTTTCGCGGGGGCGGTGATCGGCAGCGCGTTCTTCCACACGTTCAGTTGCATCGGCGCAGGCATCGTCGGAGCGGTGTTGGGCACGCTGGGCGGCGCGGCGGTCAGAACCAAGCTCTACGAAGCCAACAACGGCAAGGACCGGCCGGGCGCGTTCATCGAGGACGTCGTGGCCGTCGGCGGTGGCTTCCTGGTCGCCTTCCTCGTCAGCCTCGTCTGAACCGCGGCCGATGACTGAAAAGTTCGACGCGGTCATCGTCGGCGCGGGCCAGGCCGGACCGCCGCTGGCCGGCAGGCTGACCCAAGCGGGTTACACGGTCGCCGTCATCGAACGCAAGCTCGTCGGCGGCACGTGCGTCAACTCAGGCTGCATTCCGACCAAGACCCTGGTCGCCAGCGCGTACGCCGCCCGCGTCGCCCGCCGCGGAGCCGAATACGGCATCGGCACAGGCGATATCAGCGTGGATATGGCCGCCGTGAAGGCGCGCAAGGACAAAATCGTGGTCGGTGACCGCGAAGGGGTCGAGTCCTGGATCGAGGGGATGGACGGGGCAACGTTGATCCGCGGCCATGCCCGGTTCGAGAGCCCACACACCATCCGGGTGGACGACCGCGTCCTGGAAGCGGACCGGATCTTCCTCAACGTCGGCGGCCGGGCGGTGGCGCCCGACCTGCCCGGGCTCGCCGACATCGACTACATGACCAACGTCGGAATCCTCGAACTCGACACGGTGCCAGAGCATCTGGTGGTCATCGGGGGAAGTTACATCGCCCTGGAATTCGCACAGATGTACCGCCGGTTCGGTGCCCGCGTCACCGTCATCGAGAAGGGGCCACGACTCACCTCCCGCGAGGACGAAGACGTCTCGGCGACCATCAAGGAGATCCTGCAGGCCGAGGGCATCGACGTCGTCGTCGACGCCAGCGACATTCGGTTCACCAAGCGCAACACCGGCTTCGAGGTCACACCGCGCGAGGGAGCCGAACCCGTCGCAGGCACCCATCTGCTGATGGCGGTCGGGCGTCAGCCCAACACCGACGACCTCGGGCTCGAAGCGGCCGGCGTCGAGACGGACCGCCGTGGCTATATCGTCGTCGACGATCAGCTGCGCACCAACGTCGAACACATCTGGGCCATGGGGGACTGCAACGGACGCGGCGCCTTCACGCACACCTCGTACAACGACTTCGAGATCGTCGCGGCCAACCTACTCGACGACGACCCGCGCCGGGTGAGCGACCGGATCACGACCTACGCCCTCTACATCGACCCGCCGCTGGGGCGGGCAGGCCTGACGGTCGACGAGGTGCGCAAGTCAGGACGAAAAGCGTTGGTGGGCAAGCGGCCCATGACGCGCGTCGGCCGCGCCGTCGAGAAGGGCGAGACACAGGGGTTCATGAAGGTCGTCGTCGATGCCGAGACCGAACAGATCCTCGGCGCCACCATCTTCGGGGTCGGCGGCGATGAGGTCATCCACTCGATTCTCGACATCATGACGGCAAAGAAGCCCTATACCGCGATCTCGCGCACGATGCACATTCATCCCACCGTCAGTGAGCTGGTGCCGACGATGCTCCAGGACTTGCAGCCGCTGGACTAGCGGCACGGCCGACGTTGAGCTGTCGCGTGACGTGCGCGACCCGCCAACCGAGATGGCGGCACGTGCGCACATCGGCGGGATGGACTTGATCGGAGTTCGCATCGACATCGGTCTGCGCGCCCGCGCCGAGAAAGAACGCCAGGCGGTTGAGGTCGTGTTCGCTGCCTGCCGAACTGTTCCAGCCAGGTCCCAAACCCAGGTTGACCCAGTGCATGTGATGCTGCGCGGCGAATACCGACAACGACACCAACGTGTTCAGCTTGTCGCCGCTCTTGCCGCCTGAGTTGGTGAACCCGGCCGCGACCTTGTCCCGCCAGATGCCGTCGATGCAGCGGCGCCCGGTCTGTTCGGCGAACGCCTGGAAGGCCGCCGACACGTTGCCCATGTAGGTCGCCGAGCCGAAGACGATGCCGTCGGAGGAGTCCAGGATGTCCCCAGTCCGTTTCGCTCATCCGGTCGACTGGGATCACCGTGACGTCGGCGCCCGCCTCGGTGGCTCCGGCGGCGACAGCGTCGGCCAGGGTGGCCGTGTGCCCATATCCGGAGTGGTAAGCGATCGCCAACGTAGGCGCGGCGATGTCAGAACCGTTGTGTGCCATAGCTATTGTCCCTTCGCGGATTCGGCCACCTCGCGGTAGCGCTGTGCCCAGTCGGGCAGGGAATCACCGGCCAGGTGAGCCTCGAGCCGGTCCAGGTAGGCATGTGTGCCGGGGCGGAATCCCTCTGCGTTGCGGATGCCGAGTCCACGATGGGTGAACCGCAACAGCGTGCCGTCGCCGTCGGCGCTCAGTTCGTACCGCACAACGCTGTCCTCGATGATCCGTTGACGCCATTCGTGTTCGAACACGTGCGGCGGGTCCCACACGCGGATGCGGCCGGTCATCTTCTTGTGTTCAGGTGGCGCCGGGGGGCCGTCGGGCAGCATCTCGATGACACCCCCCTCGCGCGCGTCGATGGTGGTCTGGCCGATCCAATGGTTTCGGTGCTCCGGATCGGTGATCGCGGCCCACACGGCTTCGATCGGAAACGACAGGCGGCGTTCGAACGTCAGCATCGCCCGATCGCCCTCGATCGTCAGTCGTCCCTCACGTTCGTTCACGGCCCCTCCCGATGAGTCGCCTGCAGGTGCCGTTCGAGGGCATCGAGGTGATCGGCCCAGTAGCGGCGGTAGCGGTCGATCCATTCGTCGATCGCGACCAGCCCGTCGGCCCGCAACGCATAGATGCGGCGCTGCGCGTCAGGGCGGACTTCGACGAGGCCCACCTCGCGCAGCACGCGCAGATGGCGTGACACCGTCGGCTGGGTCAGGTCCGGCAGCGTCGCCACGAGCTCACCCGCGGTGCGCTCACCCGCGGTCAGCGCGTCGAGCAGCGCCCTGCGGCTCGGCTCGGCGACGGCTTCAAAGACGTCCATAGGGCAAGTATGGCACTACATCTATATAGATACAAGCGTATGTAACCAGCTCAGGTCCCGGCTGCGGTGACCTTGTCGATGGTGGTCGACCACCACCAGATGACCGGCCCAGTCGGCACGCCAGACCCCGGCGGTATCGGGCCGTACCGTCCAGCACAATGCAGCCGGCTCCCAAAGGAAGTCGTCTTCGACAAGGGCGGTCAAGTGCAGGTCCGCGAGCGCCCACGTGAGATCGAACTGCCACAACAGTTCGGGGTTCATGTCAGTCGCTGAACCAACAGTGTCTGCGCGCAGGTGCCGATGAACCCTTGCTGGTCGAAGAGTTCCGCGGTGGTGACGCCGATCGCGTCGGGCCCGATCGAACCACGGGCCCGAAGCGCGAAGTTCTCGCCGGCAGGCAGCCGGTGCAGGTGGACGACCGTGTCGGTGTTCATGAACATGAACGCCTCCGGGTCCAGTGCGGCGCCCGCGCCGTTCGCCGAGTCGACCACCATCGCGAGCCGCTGCAGCGCCGTCGTCGGCTCCGAATCCACCAGCGGCACAAGGGGACTTATCCACACCACGTTGCCCGTCTCGCCGGTCTCGGGCTGCCGTCGCCAGCTCACCGTCTCGAGATAGCCCGTCGCGCCGACCCAGCTGTGTGGCACTGCCGCGGCCTCACCTTCGAGGAGCGGGGGATAGCGGTCGGTGGCCACGTCGGTCGTGTCGCCCGGGGCCAGCAGCCACGCGGTGACCCGCGCGACCGCGCGATCGGCGCCGTCGGACCTGGCCGCCGACATCTCCGCCATCATCAGCGAGATCCGTCTGCCCGGACGCTCCACCCAGGCTCGCACCTTCACCGAAGCAACGGGAATCGCGCCGAGAATGTCCAGGGTCAGACGTCCGATTCGCAGCCCGGTATCGGCCGCCAACTCCTCGATCAACTTCGTCATCAGCGCGAGAGGCGGTGAGCCGTGCTGGATTTCGGGATCCCAATTGCTCCGGGTGCCGTCGGTGGATTCGAACACCGAGAAGTCCCCGTCGGTGTCGAGCCGACGGTAGTGGCAATCAATCACGCAGCCGACTCCCGGGTGTGCAACACCGTGTCATCATCGCCTTCGTCGGGGACAGTCGGCCAGCCGGGGTACGGAGGTGGCGTGCCACCGAACACCGGGCAATGTGCGTGGTGCGCACACCAGTCGCACATCCGGGACGGGTTGGGACGGAAATCGCCTGTGATACCCGCAGATTGGATCGCCCGCCAGATAGCCATCAACGTCTTCTCGAAGCGCAAGAGCTCGTCGAGATCGGGCGTGTAATCCAGTACCTGACCATCGGCGAGATAAAGCAGCCGCAGCCGCGCGGGCAGAATGCCGCGGGACCGCAGCAGCGCCACGGCATAGAACTTCATCTGGAACATGGCCTTGAATTCGGCCAGCGCCCTGGCCTCTGGTGGCGCCTTACCGGTCTTGTAATCGACGACCCGCAACTCGCCGGTGGGCGCGACATCGATGCGGTCGACGAAGCCGCGCAGCAGCGTGCCGTCCTCGAGTTCGACCTCGACGCGCTGCTCACAGCTCTGCGGGTCGAAGCGAGTCGGATCTTCCAGCCGGTAGTACCCCGACAGCAGTGCCCGCGCCTCCTCGAGCAGTTCGGCGCGCAGCCCAGGTTCGAAATCGTCGGCGAGGTTGGGCCGCTCGGCGACGAGGCGCTCCCACGCCGGATCAACGAGCGTCATCGCCGTATCGGGGACCCGCTCGGCCGCAGGCAGCCCGTACAACTGTTCCAGCGCGGCGTGTACCACCGAACCACGCACCTGCGCGGTGGACGACGGCTCGGGCAACCTGTCGATGGCACGGAACCGGTAGAGCAGGGGGCACTGCTTGAAGTCCGCGGCCCGGGACGGCGAAAGCGCGGGGCGCCGAGAGGCTGTCGACTCCTGCCCGTCGGTCATGAGTCCAGCGTATGGCGACACCCCGACAAAGCCCGGTAGACCCGCGCACCCGCGACGGCCCGTTGACTGGCAGGCTGAACAGCTGTGAACAGGACCGGACCCTTCGCAATCGGTGATCGAGTGCAGCTCACCGACGCGAAGGGCAGGCACTACACCATGGTCTTGACTCCCGGCGGGGAGTTCCACACCCACCGCGGCATCATCGACCTCGACAGCGTGATCGGGCTGCCCGAGGGGAGCGTGATCAAGTCCACCAACGGTGATCAGTTCCTCGTGTTGCGCCCGCTGCTCGTCGACTACGTGATGTCGATGCCCCGCGGCGCACAGGTCGTCTACCCAAAGGACGCCGCCCAGATCGTGCACGAAGGGGACATCTTCCCCGGTGCACGCGTGCTGGAGGCCGGCGCGGGCTCCGGTGCGCTGACGTGCTCGCTGCTGCGCGCCGTCGGCCCCGAGGGAAAGGTCACGTCGTACGAGGTGCGTGAGGATCACGCCGAGCACGCGGTGCGCAACGTCACGACCTTCTTCGGGGGACGTCCTGATAACTGGGAGCTGGTGACCGCGGACATCGGCGACTACGCCGGGCCTGAAGTGGATCGCGTCGTGCTCGACATGCTGGCGCCCTGGGAGGTGCTCGGCTCCGTCGCGAACGCGCTGGTGGCCGGCGGGGTCCTGATGATCTACGTCGCGACGGTGACCCAGTTGTCGCGAACGGTCGAGGCCCTCCGCGAGCAGAAGTGCTGGACCGAACCGCGAGCATGGGAGAGCATGCAGCGCGGCTGGCACGTCGTCGGGCTGGCCGTGCGTCCGCAGCACACGATGCGGGGGCACACGGCATTCCTGATCAACGTACGCAAATTGGCGCCGGGTGCGATTGCGCCGATGCCGCTGCGGCGCAAGCGCCAACTCGGCGGCGGAATCTGATTCGTCGGCTCGTACGAGTGCCTAGTCGTCGGTACTGCGACGCAGATCCCGCCGCGCCGAGAGCAGCTCCACCTCGGGGCGTGCCGCCACGAGCCGCTCGGCGGCGTCGAGCACCTCGACGACATGGCTGCGATCGGCCGACACCATCGCGATGCCCACGCCTGCACGGCGATGCAGGTCCATCGAGCCGGTTTCCGCAGCCGACACCGCGAACCGGCGGCGCAGTTCGGCGATGAGCGGACGGATGACCGACCGCTTCTGCTTGAGCGAGTGCACATCCCCGAGCAGGAGGTCGAATTCGAGCGAGCCGATCCACATCCGCCGGTTCCTAGCGCGGGGGTGACGGAGGCGCAGGCCCGCTGGGTGTCTGGGGCCCCGCACTCTCGCCCGGTTGCAGCAGCTCGTCAGCGGTCTTACGGGTCAGCTGCCACGAATTGTCGACGAAGACGAACTCCATCGGGAAGCTGAAGTCGCCGGCTTGCGGATTGCCGGTCTTGAGGCTGATGAGAGCCGACACCGTGCCGGGCGGATCCTGGACCCAGCGCAGATCTCGAGCCTCGAACGTGGCCGGTGCGTAGCCGTTCTGGATCAGCGCCTGTCCGAACTTGTCCATCGCGGTCGCGTCAGCCTGCGTGCCGGATTCGATCAGCCCGTCCTTTTCCGCGCCCGGGATGTTTGCATCTGCTATGCGGTTCATCACATCGGACAGCGCTTCCGGCGGCGGCAGCGGCGCACCGGGCGGGCCGGGCGGCTCCTGAACGAGGGGCGAGGTCGCCGACGTCGCGGTCGCCGCCTCCGGTTGTTTCTGCTCGGTGTCCGCACTACATGCGCCAAGCCCGAGCGCCGCCGCAATTGCGGCGGCGCTCAGGATCACGGCACCGGTCGTGCGGTGCGTTGATTGTCTAGCCGACAGCCGACATCAACGCCATGAGCGACTGCTTGGACATCTGCCAGCCGGTGGGGCTGGGTCCGGGAACGAACGTGATGTTCTGGCTCGCGACGCCGCCGTTGGCGGCCGTTGCCGTCACGTCGGCGGTGAAGCCGGGACCGCTCGGAACGATATTGGCCAGGCTGAACGAAAGTGGGAACTTGCCTTCGGCCTGCGCCTCGCGCAACTTGTTGTCGGCGACGCGGCCTTCGATCCGGCCGATGCCGCCCTGGATGTACGGCGCCTTGGACGCGGAGAGACCGGGAGCCCCGAGCGCCTGAAGCGTCGCAAGCAGCGGGCCCTGCACGTCAGACTGGGGCTGTTGCGGCAGCGGGATGTCCCACACGACCGGCGCCACGCGAGGTGAGGTCATCGCATCCGAGGATGCAATGGAAGTCACACCTACCGCGGCACCGGCGATGACGGCGGCTGCTGCCGCGCCGCTAACGAGGGCTTTCAGGGTCACGTTTGTCCTTTCGATGGGCCCAACTCAGGAATGAGGTTAACAAGTGACGCTGGTGTGTCGAATTGCTAGAGCGCACACAAAGGCTGAATCGCCGGTAGCTTTGAA
The DNA here is from genome assembly GCF_032883055.1 of Mycobacterium sp. 29Ha. Lineage (NCBI taxonomy): Bacteria > Bacillati > Actinomycetota > Actinomycetes > Mycobacteriales > Mycobacteriaceae > Mycobacterium > Mycobacterium sp. 29Ha. Next base: position 76,465 of record NZ_JAMQTI010000021.1, on the reverse strand, counting down.
GTTGTTACTGCACCAACATCGGGTGCGGGGAGGAGCGCAATATGAGCGAGTCCGAGCGTTCTGAAGGATTTGGGACACCCCATGAGTCCGGCATGTCCAGCGATGAGGCAGCCGAACTCGAAGAGCTGCGCCGCGAGGCCGCCCTGCTACGCGAGCAGCTCGAGAGTGCCGTAGGACCGCAAAGCGGTTTGCGCAGCGCGCGCGATGTGCACCAACTCGAAGCCCGGATCGACTCCCTTGCCGCCCGAAACGCCAAGCTGATGGAAACCCTCAAGGAAGCGCGGCAGCAATTGCTCGCGCTACGTGAGGAAGTCGACCGACTGGGTCAGCCGCCCAGCGGATACGGTGTGCTGCTGTCGGTCCAGGACGACGAGACGGTGGACGTCTTCACCTCGGGCCGCAAGATGCGGCTGACGTGCTCGCCGAACATCGACATCGAGACCCTCAAGCAGGGTCAGACGGTTCGCCTCAACGAGGCGCTGACTGTGGTCGAGGCCGGCCACTTCGAAGCCGTCGGTGAGATCAGCACCCTGCGCGAGATCCTTGCCGACGGGCACCGCGCGCTCGTGGTGGGACATGCGGACGAGGAGCGCATCGTCTGGTTGGCTGAGCCGCTGGTCGCCGCCGAGTTCCTGCCCGACGAACCAGAAGCCGAAGACGGTGACGACGACCGTCCGCGCAGGCTGCGGCCGGGCGACTCACTGCTGGTCGACACCAAAGCTGGGTATGCGTTCGAGCGCATCCCCAAGGCCGAAGTCGAGGATCTGGTCCTCGAAGAGGTCCCCGATGTGAGCTACAACGACATCGGCGGTCTGGGCCGGCAGATCGAGCAGATCCGCGACGCCGTCGAGCTGCCGTTCCTGCACAAGGAGCTCTATCGCGAGTACTCGCTGCGGCCCCCGAAGGGTGTGCTGCTGTACGGCCCTCCGGGCTGCGGTAAGACGCTGATCGCCAAAGCGGTGGCGAACTCGCTGGCGAAGAAGATGGCCGAGGTTCGCGGCGACGACGCCCGCGAGGCGAAGTCGTACTTCCTCAACATCAAGGGCCCCGAGCTGCTGAACAAGTTCGTCGGCGAGACCGAACGTCATATCCGGTTGATCTTCCAGCGGGCTCGGGAAAAGGCGTCCGAAGGCACGCCGGTGATCGTGTTCTTCGACGAGATGGACTCGATCTTCCGTACCCGCGGCACCGGTGTGAGCTCCGATGTGGAGACCACGGTTGTCCCGCAGCTGCTATCGGAGATCGATGGTGTCGAGGGTCTGGAGAACGTGATCGTCATCGGTGCCTCCAACCGTGAGGACATGATCGATCCCGCGATCCTGCGGCCCGGCCGTTTGGATGTGAAGATCAAGATCGAGCGCCCAGACGCCGAAGCGGCACAGGACATCTTCTCGAAGTATCTGGTCGAGGAACTTCCCGTTCACGCCGATGATCTCGCCGAGTTCGGTGGCGACCGAGCGGCATGCCTGAAGGCGATGATCGAGAAGGTCGTCGACCGGATGTACGCCGAGATCGACGACAACCGGTTCCTCGAAGTCACCTACGCCAACGGTGACAAGGAAGTCATGTACTTCAAGGACTTCAACTCCGGCGCCATGATCCAGAACGTGGTCGACCGGGCGAAGAAGAACGCGATCAAGTCGGTGCTGGAGACGGGGCAGCCTGGTCTCCGCATACAGCATCTGCTCGACTCGATCGTCGACGAATTCGCCGAGAACGAAGACCTGCCCAACACCACCAATCCTGATGACTGGGCACGGATTTCGGGCAAGAAGGGCGAGCGGATCGTTTACATCCGCACGCTGGTCACCGGCAAGTCGTCGAGCGCTTCACGCGCGATCGATACCGAGTCGAATCTGGGCCAGTACCTGTAACTGCACTGGCCCAGATCAACACGTCTCGGACTATTCGCAGAGGTTGGCGGCGGCCGCGTCGTAGAGCACCTGTGCGTGCTCCGCGGTGATGTCGTTGCTGGTGTTTGTGTAGATCGAGACCACAGTGGTGCCCTCCGGGATGCCCGCTGCGATCTCGTTGCATACCGCCTGGCCCATCTGCAGGGCCGCGTCGTTGGGTTCTATACCGCCCGCCTGGACTGCGTCGAAAAAGGCTGCGTCATCCGCGTAGGCCGGTGCCGCGAGGGCGAGGCCAAGTGCCAACGCTCCAATTGACGAGACTACGAGCTTCTTCATAGTCGAATTCCCTTCACCCTTTTGTTGCGCAGCGTTTTCCGAACCCGGGTGCGATCAGGGCGATCACTCGGCACGTTGCATTGGCGGAGTTTATGGCGAAATAGTCGTTACCGTCAATTTATTGTGTTGTTATCGTCCCTTTATTGCGATAACCACAATTGACCTGCGCGAACGCCCGATACCTGGGTAATTTCGCGGTATGTCTGACGACGGTGTCACGCTGATAGGCGACGTATTCGGGAAGCGCTACGGCGAGGTGTTACTGGTCCGGAACGGCGATTCGGGGCCCGAGGCCACCGTGTACAACACATTTCCGCTCAACGACTGTCCGGCCGAACTGTGGGACAAGTTGGACGCCACCGCCATCGCGGCGGAAAACGACGCGGTCGCCGCGCTTCTCAACGGACCTCGTTATTGGCTGATGAGTAGCATCGGCAAGCGTGATCGAAATGACTTGGAACACAAAAGCTTCGGCGGGCTCGAGATGCTCCGACAGGCGACTGTGAAACTTTCGTCGATGAATCCCGCGCCCTACCAGCCGAACCGGGTCGACCGAAAGGCACTGTTCACGTTCGATGCAGGTCGCGAGATCTATGAACTCATCGATCCCGACGGCAGGCGCTGGGTGATGCAGACGTTCAGCCAGACCGTCGACCCCAACTTGGCGCTAGCCGATCTGCCGGGTCTTGCCAATCGCCTGTCGCTGCCGGACGGCTGGCGCTACGAAGCGCGCACACCCACATCAACGCTCCGTGTCGACACCACGAACTCCGACGCCAGCGTGACGCAGGACGACCTGGCGAACAGTTATTCGCTTCAGGCGCAGTCCTAGCCTGTGTCCATCGCGAGATAGGCGTCGCGGCCTGCCAGGCTCACTGCCACGTCGGAAATCAGCGGGTCGAAGAAACGCTCCCGGTAGATCGGGTCGACGCTGGTGCTGACGGTGAAGTACAGGCCCGACAGCACCGCCACAAACAGCGAGACGTGCACGATGGTTTGTGCCACCGGCACATGAACACCGAACCACGTTCCCGCGCAGGGCGGTTCGCCGACCGGGCACGACTCCTCGGCAGACCACAGCACCGCGACGTCGTCGGGCACCGCGACGATCCCGAGCGCCACGAAGAACACAAACAGGCCCGTCGTGAAGAGCACCACCTGGATCGCCTGTGCCACCACCATCACCGCAACGACATTGACCTGCTCGGCGAATGACAGCGCGGTGCGCGGGGGCGCGTGGCCATCGGAGGTCTCGAGCGGCGTCCCTTCCAGCAGTTTGGCCGGGTCTCTTTGTCCGGCCCGGTCTTCACGCAACGCCTTCACTTCGTCGCGGATGGTCGCCACCATGAACAGGATCGCCACGACGGCAAGGAATCCGATGGTCTGCCAGAGCCTTTCGCGAGTCATCCGGGCCGCCAGCTGCCACAGCTCACCGGTGAAATACACCACCACCGTCAGCATCAGAAGCGGCAGCGCACGGCTCATCAACGTGCCGAGCGCGCCCACCTGTAACCATGCGAACCTGAACGCCCACAGCGCAATTGAACCGATGCCGATGTAGGTCAGCCAGATCGCAAGCACCGCAACGAACGCGAATCCGACGATCTCGGCCATGGCGATCCCGGAGAAGCCGCTGTCGGCGAACGGCAGTCCGAGCACGAACAGAGCCATCACGAGCAGGGCAGCCGTCCTGCGGCCCGCCTCGCCGCGCGTGGTACCGGAGCGGTGCAGCAGGTAGAGCGCAAACGGGGCGGCGATCAAGGCCAGGGTGAGAACGCCGAGCCGGATCGCGTAGCCGTAGTCGGGGTCGCCATCGGTCAGCTCGGTCAGCGTCATCGTCAGCGCGATCAGCGCGCCGATACCGCTGACCATCGGGGCCGACCGGTCAATCAGCGCGCGCGACCGGACCCGCCGCGTCAAGACCAACGGCAGCCCGCGATGGAGAAACCATTCGTGGACGCCCCGCATGTCGGACACGCGCATATTGTGCGGGAAACCGCGGCTGAGTAGGCGTCAGCGCGCCGGAACTGCCGCCCGGTAGCGGCTGCGGGCCACCAAGGTGAGCCTGAGTTCGTCGCTCAGCGGATCGAGGAACTGCTTTCGGTATTCGCCGTCGCCCGCGGATTTTGCGCTGACGTACATGAATGTCAGCGCGCCGAGGAACATCGTGACCTGAATCAACGACTGGGGCACCGGGATCGTCATCCCGAGGAATGTTCCATCGCTCGACCCCTCACCGCGGGTCCACGCCGACAGCAACTCAGGCGACAGCAGGATCAGACCGAGAATCAGGAAGATCAACGCCGTGACGATGGCAACGACGAAGATGTGGGCGAGTTGCGAAACCGCAAGCACAAACATCACATTGAGCCGTTCGGCGCGATTGAGGGTCTGCGTCCCGGACGGATCCGGCATCGCCGAAAAGGGAGTGTCGGCCAGTTCCGCACCACGATCGGCAGCAGCATCCGGAGCCTCTATCACCGGCCGGAAACGGTCGATGGTGACGGCCACCACGAAGGCCGCGGCGATCAGCGAGAGGAACATCAAGGCCAGCCACAACCGGCTGCGCGAGATGCTGGCCGCCATCAGCCACACCGGCGAATTGAAGAACACCAAAAACGTCAGAAGCAACACCGGCAGCGCGCGAATCATCAGCGTGCCCACCGCGGCCAGGTGGGACAAGGTCTTGCGCGCGGTCCACGACAGAATGGATCCAAGGCCGGTCGCGGTCATCGCCAAGATGGTGGCGACCACCACCGCTTCGAAGATCAGATCTGCCAGCACCCGGGGGCTCGGACCGCCGATGATGCCGCCCGCAATCCCAAACACCAGCGCGGCGGTCGCCGCGACGGTGCGGCCCCGCACGGTGGAGATTCTGGACACCAGCCAGCCCACCAGCGACGCAATGGGCAGAACGAGGACGACCAATCCCAGTACGAACCACTCGGTGCGGGTCGGCCCACCCTCGATGTCGATCGTGTGCTTACCGGTCACCTCGACGACGACGGCGGAATTGACCATGAACACCGCGAATGCCGCCAGCGCCGGCGCCGATCGCGGCCAGAGGCGGCGCACCAGCCGTCCTGGTCGCAACACCGCGGGCAGCCCGCGGTCGAGGAACCAGGCGTCCGCCGCCCGCCGTTGTTGAACGTCAATCATGGAGCACCCGCCGCTGCGGGTTGTCGGTCAACTGGATCGCCGCCCGCCACAACAACAGTCCGGTCTGCACGCCGACGGCGATGGACATCATCGAGATCAGCGTCGCGGTGAACGGACTCTCGGTCGCGTAGTGCTCAGCGGCGGAGGCGTCCCTGTCAGACGGCACGGTCGCAGGCTACTTCGGTCCGTCCCCTAGGCTGGGCAGATGCAACGGATTATCGGAACAGAGGTCGAGTACGGCATCTCGTCGCCGTCCGATCCCACCGCGAATCCGATATTGACCTCCACCCAAGCGGTGCTGGCGTACGCGGCGGCCGCGGGCATTCAGCGAGCCAAACGTACGCGCTGGGACTACGAGGTCGAATCGCCCCTTCGCGATGCCCGCGGGTTCGATCTGAGCCGGTCAGCAGGTCCGCCGCCGGTGGTGGACGCCGACGAGGTCGGCGCGGCCAACATGATCCTTACCAACGGCGCCCGACTGTACGTCGACCACGCACATCCGGAGTACTCCGCGCCGGAGTGCACCGACCCGCTGGACGCGGTGATCTGGGACAAGGCCGGCGAGCGGGTGATGGAGGCCGCAGCGCGCCACGTCGCGAGCGTGCCAGGAGCCGCCAAGCTGCAGCTTTACAAGAACAACATCGACAACAAGGGCGCCTCCTACGGGTCCCACGAGAACTACCTCATGAGCCGTCAAACGCCGTTCTCGGCGGTCATTGCCGGGTTGACGCCGTTCCTGGTGTCGCGTCAGGTGGTGACGGGATCGGGCCGCGTCGGAATCGGGCCGTCGGGTGACGAGCCGGGCTTCCAGCTGTCACAGCGCTCCGACTACATCGAGGTCGAGGTCGGGCTCGAGACGACGCTCAAGCGCGGCATCATCAACACCCGCGATGAACCGCACGCCGACGCCGACAAATACCGCAGGCTCCACGTCATCATCGGCGACGCCAACCTGTCCGAGACGTCGACCTATCTCAAGCTCGGCACCACCGCGCTGGTGCTGGACCTGATCGAAGAGGGCATGGACCTCACCGATCTGGCCTTGGCCCGTCCCGTGCACGCCGTCCACGTCGTCAGCCGCGACCCGTCGTTGCGGGCCACGGTCGCACTCGCCGACGGCCGTGAGCTGACTGCCCTTGCGCTGCAACGGATCTATCTGGACCGGGTGGCCAAACTAGTGGACAGTCGCGACCCCGACCCGCGTGCCGCGCATGTCGTCGAAACGTGGGCCGACGTGCTCGACCTGTTGGAGCGCGACCCGATGGAGTGCGCGGAGATCCTGGACTGGCCTGCCAAGCTGCGGCTGCTGGAAGGCTTCCGCAACCGGGAGAACCTCGGCTGGTCGGCACCGCGTCTGCACCTGGTCGACCTGCAGTACTCCGACGTCCGGCTGGACAAAGGCCTGTACAACCGGCTCGTCGCACGCGGGTCGATGAAGCGACTGGTCACCGAACAGCAGGTGATCGACGCCGTGGACAACCCACCCACCGACACGCGGGCATACTTCCGTGGCGAATGTCTTCGGCGGTTCGGCGCGGACATCGCCGCGGCCAGCTGGGACTCGGTGATCTTCGACCTCGGCGGAGATTCGCTCGTCCGGATTCCCACCCTCGAGCCGCTACGCGGCAGCAAGGCCCACGTCGGCGCCCTGCTCGATTCCGTGGACAGCGCTGTCGAACTGGTGGAACAGCTCACCAACTGAGCCTCGAGGTGGCGCACTATCCACGGCATCCTGTGCGTTGACCGGTAGGGTGGAGTCACGGCGGGCTGCTATAGGCCCGCCGCAGACATACGCAGGAGGCGGCGATGGCGCAGGAGCAGACGAAGCGTGGTGGCGGCGGCGGCGATGACGACGACCCCACCGGTAGCGCAGGCGCAGGCCAGGAGCGTCGCGAGAAGCTCGCCGAAGAGACCGATGACCTGCTTGACGAGATCGATGACGTGCTGGAAGAGAACGCTGAGGACTTCGTTCGCGCGTACGTCCAGAAGGGTGGCCAGTGACCTGGCCGAATCGCGAACAGCTGGCCTTTCCCTCCCCACTCCCAGGCGTGCCGTCCGTTCCCGTGGACCTGTCGTCCTTCTCTGAGCTGCTACGGCGCCAGGCACCTGAATTGCTTCCGGTGAACAAGCACGGCGTCGTGCCGACGGATGCGGTTCCGCACGGTACGACGATCGTGGCGTTGAAGTACCCGGGCGGCGTGGTGATGGCGGGTGACCGCCGTTCGACGCAGGGCAACATGATCGCCGGTCGCGACGTGCAGAAGGTCTACATCACCGACGACTACACCGCGACGGGCATCGCAGGCACCGCGGCCATCGCGGTGGAATTCGCTCGGCTGTACGCCGTCGAACTCGAGCACTACGAAAAGCTCGAGGGCGTCGCACTGACGTTCGCAGGCAAGGTGAACCGGTTGGCCACCATGGTCCGGGGCAATCTCGGTGCGGCACTTCAGGGCTTCGTCGCGCTGCCGTTGCTCGCTGGCTACGACCTGGACGACCCCAATCCGGTGGCGGCGGGCCGCATCGTGTCGTTCGACGCGGCGGGCGGCTGGAACTTCGAAGACGAGGGTTACCAGTCGGTGGGCTCGGGTTCGATCTTCGCCAAGTCGTCGATGAAGAAGCTCTATGCACAGGTCTCCGACGCCGACTCCGCACTTCGGGTCGCCGTCGAAGCGCTCTACGACGCCGCTGACGACGACTCCGCGACGGGCGGGCCGGATCTGGTGCGCGGCATCTACCCGACCGCGGTCGTCATCGGCGCGGACGGAGCCGAAGAGGTTCCGGAGGAGCGCATCGCGCAGTTTGCCCGACAGATCATCGAAAGTCGTTCCAGAGCAGACACATTCGGCCCGGATGCGACGCATCGATCCACGGACGCCCGGGGAGAGTCGTGAGCTTTCCGTATTTCATCTCGCCCGAGCAGGCGATGCGCGAGCGCTCGGAGCTCGCGCGCAAAGGTATTTCCCGCGGACGCAGCGTGGTCGTACTGGCGTACGCCGACGGTGTCCTGTTCGTTGCCGAGAACCCGTCGCGCTCACTGCAGAAGGTCAGCGAGCTGTACGACCGCGTCGGCTTCGCGGCCGTCGGTCGGTTCAACGAGTTCGACAATCTGCGCCGCGGCGGAATTCAGTACGCCGACACTCGGGGCTACGCCTACGCCCGTCGCGATGTCACCGGACGTCAGCTGGCCAACGTATACGCCCAGACGCTCGGCACGATCTTCACCGAGCAGGCCAAGCCGTACGAAGTCGAGCTCTGCGTGGCCGAGGTGGCACATTTCGGTGAAACGAAAGCGCCTGAGCTGTACCGGATCACCTACGACGGGTCGATCGCCGACGAACCGCATTTCGTGGTCATGGGCGGCACCACCGAACCGATCGCCGAGAAGCTCAACGAGTCCTACACCGAAAACGCCGGCCTTTCGGACGCCGCGAAGATCGCGATCGAGGCGTTGAAGGCCGGCGGCAACGGTGAGCCGCGCACGCTAGGGGCAGCGACCCTCGAGGTCGCCGTCCTGGATGTGAACCGGCCGCGTCGCGCCTTCCGGCGGATCACCGGCTCGGCGCTGGAGGCGCTGTTGCCCGTAGCGGACGCCGGGGAAGGCGAACCGGAGGCGACGTAGTCCTCAGGCGGCGTCGCTCGGGCGCGCCCGAATGAGGACGAGCTCGGCGAATTGGTCGGGACATTCGAGTGGCGTGAAATGCCCGGCATCGAACGCGAAATGCAGCTCCACATCGCTGAAGTAGGAGTCGAGGCGGTCGGACCACTCACGCGGGAACAGCGGATCATGCTGGGGCCACAGCACATCGGTGGGCACATGTATTTTTATGGCGCGATCCGGCGGCAATTCGGAGAGTGACTGGGCGATCATTCCCGCGCCGGCGCGGTACCACGCGATGGACGCGGTGAATGCTCCGGGCAGCGCATAGTCGGATACCAACCGCTCCAGATCATCCTCGGGGACAACGAAATTCGGTGCGGACCAATGCGACCAGAAGTGCCGAAGATATTCCCTGACGGCGTCGGGATTGCCATCGATCAGCTGCGCGGCGAGCGGCAGTTGGTGGAACCCTTGATACCAGAACTCGCTCTGCGCCCGGGCGGTCAGCACCCGGTCACCGGCACCGGGCAGTGGGGGAGAGAGCACCAACGCCGACACCAGGTCGGGTTCCATCCGGGCGACGCTCTGGGCGACCCGGCTGCCGACGTCATATCCCGCGAGCACCACCTGGGAAAGCCCGAGTTCTTTGATGAGACCGATGATGCTGGCCGCTTGCGCGGTGGCGCTGTAGAAGTGGCGGACGGCGACGGCGTGCTTGTCGGATCCGCCGAATCCGCGCAGGTCGGGGACGACGACATCGGTGGCCCCGGACAGCAGCGGCGTGACCCGTCGATAGTCGTGGCGGTTGCCGGGCCAGCCGTGCAGCAACACCACCGGCGGCGCGCCCTTGACGCCGAATCGGTCAAATGCGAGCCGGAAACCGTCCACCGGGGCGCTGCGCGACGACATCGGCCCATTCTGGCCGTCGTTCGACGGTAATGGCTGGTTTTGCCACCGTTAACCGGTCATCTGGATTCGCTCACGGTCGCCGGTGATCACCGCCAGGATGTTGCGCCAGGAGTCAGAAGGCGCATTCAGCACATCGGAATGCGCATCGATTCCGGCCATGAGTCGGCCGTCGTCGTAATAGCCTGTCGCCAAATGGATTACGCCCGGCATCTCATCCGGGTCGGCGCCGTGCGGACCACGCGGCAGGCCCTGCACGACCTGGATGAAGTCACCTGGCGCTGTCATCGAGTAGCGCACCACGTCGGGATTACGGTTGTGCCATTCACTCGGCTCCTGAACTCCGACACCCGCGCCCGCGGCCGCGACATACATCGTCTGGTCGGCGGTGAGGCCCAACGCTTCGGCGGTGCCCAGGATCGAGCCGCCGTAGGAGTGGCCGATGTAGGTGACCGGCACGGGCGCACGGCCCGCCGCCTGCGTGTCGACGGTGCGGTCGACGTCCTCGCTGAACGCCACCAACCGAGGTGCCATGTCCAGCGCGTATCGCGGGCTGGCGGCGTCTACGACACCCGAAACGAGATTGCCGCGGGGAAACGGTCCACCCAGGTACGTCAGGACCGCCACATCGCCACCGCCGGCAGCGACAAAGCGGCGGGCCGTCGCCGTGTTTGCGGCCGACCCCTCGATCGTCGTGTTCATGCCTGGAATCAGCACCGCGACGCTGCGGGCCGACGCCAGATCGCCGGTGAGCTCCACGAGCGAGGCTCTCGCCGGGTCGAACGCCACGATCTGCCGGTCGACGCGACGCCCGCCGCCTGCCGGATCGTCGACCTCACCGAGCAGCGTGCGGTAGAAGGCGGCGCGGTGCGGATCGGGTTCGTCAAGGATCGCCTGGGCGATGTTGGTGCGATTCGCCGCGATGCGCATGCCCCAGGGCACACCATCCGTATTGCCGACCTGGCGAGGGAAGTCGGCGACGAGCCTGTCCCGCTGTTCGGGCGTCATGGCCGCGATCTGGTCAGCGATCCGATCCTGACCCATCACGGGCCAGCCGGCCACGACGTCGCCGGCCGCAGCCGCGGCGGGCATTGTCGCGGCGGGCACCGAAACCGGGGTGGCGAGCGCCTCCTCGATGTCGCGGGCGGCATCCGCGTCCGCCGCCCCGAGCCGGTCGAGCGCGTCGACCAGGTGCCGGGTCAGCTCTTGAGCCCGGACGAGGAGCAGGTCGTCGGCCACCCCCGCGTTCCCGCCCGACAGTGCGATCAGCAACGATGACGGCGCGTCGTGGACGGATACCGTGCCGTCGTCGGAGACCGCGAAGCCTCCGGACTCGGCGATCCCCACCAGATCCAGCACTGCGGAGCGGGCGATCGCGATCTGCTCGGCAGCGTCATGGGCCGCAATCGCGGCGAGCACCATCGCCCGGGCCAGCGCATCGGAGGCCCGCCCCACCGTGAGGGCTTCGTCACGGGCGGCCTCGGCCGCCGAGCCCGTCCACACCTGCTGCGCGCCGACGACCCCCTGGATCACGCCGTCGACACCGGCGTGCACATCGGTCACCGCGGCCTGCCAGCTGGCTGCGGCCTCACGCAGCGAGTTCGGTTGCCACGCTTGCGCATCGGACACAGTCGGACGCGTTCTGCCCCCCATGCCTCATGCTGACAGATCGGACCCCAGCGGCGCCCGAGTTATCCACAGGGGCGGAGCCCCGCTGCGCCTCTCCCAAACCAACGGCACCGTCAACAGCTTTGTTCCGCGCGGCAGCACTCCGCGTCCGACCAGCAACCAGTAGTCTCGAACAGGTGCAGCGACGAATCATGGGCATCGAGACCGAGTTCGGTGTCACCTGCACGTTCCACGGCCACCGTCGGCTCAGCCCCGACGAGGTCGCCCGGTACCTTTTCCGGCGCGTGGTGTCGTGGGGCCGCAGCTCCAACGTATTTCTGCGCAACGGCGCCCGGCTCTATCTCGATGTGGGCTCTCATCCTGAGTACGCCACCGCCGAATGCGACAGCCTCGTCCAACTGGTCACCCATGACCGCGCCGGTGAGCGCGTGCTGGAAGACCTGCTGATCGACGCCGAGCAGCGACTGGCCGACGAGGGCATCGGCGGCGACATCTACCTGTTCAAGAACAACACCGACTCGGCGGGCAACTCGTACGGCTGCCACGAGAACTACCTGATCGTGCGTGCCGGCGAGTTCTCCCGCATCTCCGACGTGCTGTTGCCGTTCCTGGTGACCCGCCAGCTGATCTGCGGCGCGGGCAAGGTGCTGCAGACGCCGAAGGCGGCGACGTTCTGTCTGTCCCAGCGTGCCGAGCACATCTGGGAAGGCGTCTCCTCGGCGACGACGCGGTCCCGGCCGATCATCAACACCCGCGACGAGCCGCACGCCGACGCCGAGAAATACCGCAGGCTGCACGTCATCGTCGGCGACTCCAACATGTGCGAGTCGACCACCATGCTCAAGGTGGGTACGGCGTCGCTGGTGCTCGAGATGATCGAGGCCGGCGTCGCATTCCGCGACTTCTCGCTGGACAACCCCATACGGGCGATCCGCGAGGTCAGCCATGACCTCACCGGCCGGCGGCCCGTCCGGCTGGCGGGTGGCAGGCAGGCCAGCGCCCTCGACATCCAGCGCGAGTACTACGCCCGCGCGGTCGAGTATCTGGAGAGCCGCGAGCCCAACACTCAGATCCAGCAGGTGGTCGACCTGTGGGGCCGGCAGCTCGATGCCGTGGAGAGCCAGGACTTCGCCAAGGTCGACACCGAGATCGACTGGGTCATCAAGCGCAAGCTGTTCCAGCGCTACCAGGACCGCTACAACATGGAACTGTCCGACCCGAAGATCAGCCAGCTGGACCTGGCCTACCACGACATCAAGCGGGGCAGGGGTGTTTTCGACCTGCTGCAACGCAAGGGGCTGGCCGCGCGGATCACCACGGACGAGGAAATCGAGGCCGCGGTGAACACCCCGCCCCAGACCACCAGGGCCAAGCTGCGCGGCGAGTTCATCTACGCCGCACAGGAGGCGGGTCGCGATTTCACCGTCGACTGGGTCCACCTCAAGCTGAACGATCAGGCGCAGCGCACCGTGCTGTGCAAGGACCCGTTCCGGTCGGTCGACGAACGCGTCAAGCGGTTGATCGCCTCTATGTGAGGCGGCGGTGCAGCGACACCGCATAGTCGCCGCCGTCGAACGGTTCGCGATCCCAGGTCGCCCAGCGATCGACCAACTCCAGGCCCGCGGCGGCGCAGGCCGTGTCGTAGTGCTCGAGGGTCAGCCGGCCTGTGGTGAGCTGGAATCCCGCGACGAACAAACCGCCGGGCGCCAGATGCGATGCGAGCTGGGAGATGACCGTCGCCTCGGTTCCGCGGGCGACGAAGATCATCACGTTGCCCGCCAGCACGACGACGTCGAACTCCGAGTCCAGATGCGCGCTGGCTTCGCTCAGATCGGCCAGGATCCACCGCAGGTCAGGTGCCTTGGCGCGGGCCGCGGCGAGCATGGCCTCGTCGAGGTCCATGCCGGTCACCGAGAATCCGCGGGCCGCGAGCTCGATCGCCACCCGGCCGGTCCCGCACCCCGCATCGAGCACGCGACGTCCACCCGTCACGCGGAGCAGCGACTCGACGAGATCGGCCTCGCCGTGGACACTCTGACCTGCGGCGGCCAGCTGACGCCACCTCGCGTCGTAGGCGTCGCCGCGGGGCGCGTCGGTGTCCTGCCAACGACTGCTCACAACTCACCCTAAGCTCATACGAGTGGCGATTTCCAAAGTCGAACGGTTGATGAACCTCGTCATCGCCTTGCTGTCGACACGCACCTTCATCACCGCCGAGCGAATCCGCGAGACGGTGTCCGGTTACTCCGACAGCGCGAGCGACGAGGCGTTCTCCCGCATGTTCGAACGCGACAAGAACGAACTGCGCGATCTGGGCATCCCGTTGGAGACGGGCCGGGTATCGCAGTTCGATCCCACCGAGGGGTATCGCATCAACCGCGAGGCGTACGCGTTGCCCGCCGTCGAGTTGACCGCCGACGAGGCCGCGGCCGTCGCCGTGGCCACGCAGCTGTGGGAGTCTCCGGAGCTCATCACCGCGACGCAGGGCGCGCTGCTCAAGCTGAGGGCCGCGGGTACCGACATCGAGGCCGACGACGTCGCTATCGCGATCACCTCGACCGGAGCGTTGCCGAGCATGCGCGGTTCGGAAGAGGTGCTGGGAATCCTGTTGTCCGCCATCGATTCCGGGCAGGCAGTGCAGTTCCCACACCGGCCTACCCGCAGCGACCCTTACGTCACGCGAACCGTCGAGCCATGGGGCGTCATCACCAACAGGGGACGTTGGTACCTGGTGGGACACGATCGCGACCGTGACGACACGCGCACGTTCCGGCTGTCCCGCATCGGCGCCGAGGTGACGCCGATCGGCCCGCAAGGTGCGGTGAAGCGGCCCCAGGGGGTCGATCTGCGCGAAACCGTCGAACGTGCGGTGGGCGAGTGGCCCGCGGCCGGTGAGGCGAAGGTATGGGTCGCAGACGGGCGCGCCACCGCGTTACGACGCCGCGCCACGGTCATCGGACCGCGCACCATCGGCGGCCGGACCGGTGAGGAGATCCAGCTGGACATCGGGATGATCGACCGATTGGCCCGAGAGGTCGCGAGCTACGGGCCCGACGCGGTCGCCCTGGAACCCGAAGCGCTGCGGGCCGACGTGATGAACCGGCTGCGTGCCCAAGCAGAACAGGCGAACGAGGTGCGCGCATGACCGCCATTTCGACGCGGCTGGTGCGGCTGCTGAACATGGTCCCGTATTTCCAGGCCAATCCGCGGATCACCTACGCCGAAGCGGCATCCGACCTCGGCGTCAGCGTCAAGCAATTGCGTGACGACCTGAACCAATTATGGATGTGCGGGCTGCCCGGTTACGGGCCGGGCGACCTGATCGACTTTGAATTCTCCGGCGACACAATCGAAGTCACATTCAGCGCCGGTATCGATCATCCACTTCGGCTGACATCGCCCGAGGCGACGGGCGTCCTGGTGGCGTTGCGTGCGCTCGCCGATGTGCCCGGCATGGTGGATCCCGAGGCCGCCCGCAGCGCCATCGCGAAGATCGAATCGGCCGCGGGTGTGGTCGGGCACGGCGAAGGTACGCCAGTGGCGGCCGTCGACGAGCCTGCTCCCATCGAGAGTGAGGCGGCCGCCGCAGTGCGGGCAGCGACGCGCGACGGACGCGCGCTCGCGATCGAGTACTACTCGGCATCGCACGATGTGCTGTCCAGTCGCATCGTCGACCCTATCCGCGTCGTCCTGGTCGCCGACCACAGCTACCTGGAGGCGTGGTGCCGCTCGGCCGAGGGTGTCCGGCTGTTCCGCTTCGACCGCATCGTCGACGCGCGCGTGCTCGACGAACCGTCGGCGCCGCCACCGCCCGCCGTGCAGGCCGGACCCGACACGTCGCTGTTCGACGCCGACCCATCGCTGCCGTCGGCCACGCTGCTGATCGAGCGATCGGCGTCCTGGATGTTCGACTACTACCCGCTGCGGGAGATCCGCGAACTGCCCGACGGCGCATGTGAGGCCGCGATGACCTACGCCTCCGAGGACTGGATGACCCGGTTTGTGCTCGGCTTCGGTTCGGCGGTGCGGGTCTCCGAACCCCAGTCGCTGGCCGACCGGGTTCGGGAATCCGCCGCCGCGGCGCTGAGCGCCTACGCGGACGCCGGGTAGACTGTCGTTGTCGTCTGGAGGTAACCAAATTGGGTGGTCTACAACCCTGGCATTGGCTGATCGTCATCGCCGTGTTCGTCCTGCTCTTCGGTGCCAAGAAGCTCCCGGACGCGGCGCGTTCGCTCGGCAAATCGATGCGCATCTTCAAGTCCGAGATCAAGGAGATGCAGTCCGACTCCAAGCCGGACACGCCGTCTTCGGATGTCGTCGGCCGGGCGGCTCCGGCTGCAACCCCGATCGCCTCGGAACGCGCCGACTCCGCCGCTATGCCGGCCCCGGAGACCGCGCCACCGGACCAACGGCCGGCCTGACCGACGCAGATCAACCGCACGCGGCCTGAGGCCGCGTCATAGGCATCGCCGTGCAGACCCCCGGAATCTTCAAGAAACTCGATCCTCGTCGGCGTCGCTCGCGCGTCAACCCCGACGGCACGATGTCGCTGGTCGAGCATCTCCACGAACTGCGGACGCGCCTACTGCTCTCCGTCTGCGCGATCGTGGTGACGACGATCCTCGGCTTCCTCTGGTACACCCACGGTGTCTTCGGGCTGCCCAGCCTGGGCGACTGGCTGCGGGGACCCTACTGCGCACTGCCCGCGTCGGACCGCGCGACCATCGCGCCCGACGGCGCCTGCCGACTGCTCGCCACCGCCCCGTTCGACCAGTTCATGCTTCGTCTGAAGGTTTCGCTGACGGCGGGGATCGTGATGGCATGCCCCGTCTGGCTGTATCACCTGTGGGCGTTCATCACCCCTGGCTTGTACAAGAAGGAACGGCGCTTCGCCGTCGCGTTCGTCGCCATCGGCGCCATCCTGTTCATCGCGGGAGCGGTGCTGGCCTACGTGGTGCTGTCGACCGCCCTCGGATTCCTGTTGACCGTCGGCAACGACGTCCAGGTGACGGCGCTGTCCGGCGACCAGTACTTCGGATTCCTGATCAACCTGCTGCTGGTGTTCGGCTTCAGCTTCGAGTTCCCGCTGCTGATCGTCATGCTGAACTTCGTCGGAATCCTGCCCTACGAGAAGCTCAAGAAGTGGCGACGCGGCCTGATCTTCGGGCTCTTCGTGTTCGCCGCGTTCTTCACGCCCGGCTCGGATCCCTTCTCGATGCTCGCACTGGCAATGGCGCTCACGGTGCTGCTCGAGTTCGCGATCCAGATCGCGCGCCTCCACGACAAACGCAAGGCGCGTCGCGAGGCCCTCGAAGAGATTCCCGACGAACAGGCCGCACCCATCGGCGGTGTCGAGCAGATCGACGCGCCCGCCGCCGTGCCGACGGCCTCGCGGCTCGTGGTCGATGACGACGCCACCTGACGGGCCCCTCCTGGCCGGCTTCACCGAAGGGCTGCCGTTCAGTCTCGACCCGTTCCAGCGGACCGCGTGCGAGGCGCTGGAGAACGGCCACGGCGTGCTGGTCTGCGCGCCGACGGGTGCGGGTAAGACCGTGGTCGGGGAATTCGCCGTCCACCTGGCGCTGGCGGCGGGCCGGAAGTGCTTCTACACCACGCCCATCAAGGCGCTGAGCAACCAGAAGCACAACGATCTGGCGCGCCGGTACGGTGCCGAGAAGATCGGCCTGCTGACCGGCGACCAGTCGATCAACGGCGACGCCGACATCGTGGTGATGACCACCGAAGTGCTTCGGAACATGCTGTACGCGAATTCTCCTGCACTACATGGACTTTCCCACGTCGTGATGGACGAGGTGCACTTCCTGGCCGACCGGATGCGCGGTGCGGTCTGGGAGGAAGTGATCCTGCATCTACCGGACGACGTTCTGCTGGTGAGCCTTTCGGCGACAGTGAGCAACGCCGAGGAGTTCGGCGGTTGGATCCAGACGGTGCGCGGCGACACCACGGTGGTGGTCGACGAACACCGCCCCGTCCCGCTGTGGCAGCACGTCATGGTCGGCAAGCGGGTGTTCGACCTGTTCGACTATCGCGCGACGGGCGCGAAGCAGGCATCCCGTCGACCTGGGCGCGAATTGCTGGTCGATCCGGAGTTGTTACGTCACATCTCACATCGACTTGAAGCCGACCGGCTTGCCGATTGGCAGCCGCGTGGCCGGGGTCGCAATCGTGACCGTCCGAGCATCTACCGGGGCCCGAGCCGGCCCGACGTGATCGGCACCCTGGAGCGGGAGAACCTACTCCCCGCGATCACGTTCATCTTCTCGCGGGCCGGGTGCGACGCCGCCGTCAAGCAGTGCCTGCGCTCGTCGCTGCGGCTCACGACGAACGAAGAACGCGCCCGCATTGCCGAGGTGATCGACCGCCGGTGCGCTGACCTGCCCGAAGCCGACCTGATCATTCTCGACTACCACGAATGGCGCGAGGGGCTGCTGCGCGGCCTCGCGGCCCACCACGCCGGCATGTTGCCGGTGTTCCGCCACACCGTGGAGGAGTTGTTCGTCGCAGGACTGGTAAAGGCTGTTTTCGCTACGGAGACACTGGCTTTGGGAATCAACATGCCCGCGCGGACAGTGGTGCTCGAACGTCTGGTGAAGTTCAACGGCGAACAGCACATGCCGTTGACGCCGGGGGAGTACACGCAATTGACCGGCCGCGCCGGACGCCGGGGTATCGACGTGGAGGGCCACGCGGTGGTGCTGTGGACTCCCGATGTCGATCCCGCCGAGGTCGCCGGTCTCGCGTCCACCCGTACCTTCCCCCTGCGCAGTTCCTTTGCGCCGTCGTACAACATGACCATCAACCTGGTGCACCAGATGGGCCCCGCACAGGCACACAAGCTGCTGGAGAGTTCGTTTGCGCAATATCAGGCGGACCGGTCGGTCGTGGGTTTGGTGCGCGGCATCGAACGTGGTGAGAAGATGCTCGAGGAGATCGCGGCCGAACTGACCGACGGTGAGCCGATCAAGGGTCGAGAGATTCCGATTCTGAACTACGTGCGGTTGCGGCTGCAGATCTCCGAACGCGAGCGGGCACAGTCCAGAGCGTCACGGCTGCAACGGCGCAAGGCTGCCGACGACGCACTGGAGTCGCTGCGCCGCGGTGACATCATCACCATCACGCAGGGCAGGCGAGGCGGGCTGGCCGTGGTCCTGGAACCTGCGCGGGACAGCGAAGATCCACGACCGCTGGTGCTGACCGAACACCGCTGGGCCGGACGGATCTCGTCCGCGGACTACTCAGGGGCATCGGCACCGCTGGGGTCCATGTCGCTGCCCAAGCGAGTGGAACACCGCAACCCCCGAGCGCGGCGCGACCTCGCCTCGGCGTTGCGGTCGGCCGCCGCCGGACTCGACGCTCCGGCGGGCAAGCGCAAGCGCAGCGGTGAGCCCGCCGAACGCGACGTCGATCCCGAATTGGCGTCGCTGCGTGAGCAGGTTCGCCGGCATCCCGCACATCAACTGGCCGATCGAGAGGAAAAGGCGCGGCTTGCCGAGCGGTATCTGCGCGTCGAGCGGGACAACGAACAGATCCGGCAGAAGGTCGCGGCGGCGACGAACTCACTGGCGCGAACGTTCGACAAGATCGTGACGCTGCTGACCGAACGGGGCTTCATCGAGGCCGGCGCGAGCGAGGCCGACCCGAAGGTCACCGCCGACGGCCGCGTGCTGGCCCGGATCTACAGCGAGAGCGATCTGCTGGTCGCCGAATCCCTGCGCAGCGGCATCTGGGAGGGTCTGGACGCCGCGGAGCTGGCCGCGGTGCTGTCGGCGGTGCTCTACGAGTCACGGGGCGACACGCCGACCGCACCGGGCGGTGCCGACGTCGCGACCGGCAAGATGCGGCGCGCGCTGAATCAGACCCGCAGGCTGTGGACCGAACTGCGCGCCGACGAACAGCGCCACCGGATCAGTCACAGCCGCGAACCTGACGAAGGATTCGTCGCCGCCATTTATCGCTGGGCTTCCACGGGCGACCTCACCAGGGCGCTGGCGGCAGCGGACACCGGCGGCACCGGGTCCCCGCTGTCGGCAGGTGATTTCGTACGCTGGTGCCGCCAAGTTCTGGACCTACTCGATCAGGTGCGTAACGCAGCGCCCGACCCAGCGCTGCGGGCGACCGCGAAACGCGCGATCAACGACGTTCGGCGAGGCGTCGTAGCTGTTGATGCGGGGTAGGGTGTGGCAAGCAAGCACCGGGTGATCAAGGAGTGAGATGAGCGGACCGCAGGGATCTGACCCGACGCAGCACTGGACCGGCGGCCAGCAGCCGGACCAGCCCGCGGAGCAGCCGGCAAGCGATCCGACCAACCAGTGGCAGCAGCAGCCTGCGGCCAGCGAGCCGACCACGGCCGCGCCGCAGTGGCAGCCGCCGGCGTATGACCCGTCGCAACAACAGCAGCCGCCGGCGTACGACCCGTCACAGCCGCAAGCTGCTGCCTACGACCCGTCACAGCAACAGCACTACGGCCAGTACCCGCAGCAGCCGGCATACCAGCCGCCGCAGGAGTACCAGCAGCCCACCGAGTACGGCCAGCAGGCCTACCCGCAGCAGGGTCAGTACGGTCAGCAGCCCGGCTACGACCCGTCCAGTCAGTACGCGACGCAGTACGGCCAGCCCGGGCAGTACGGCCAGCAGCCGACGCAGTACGGCCAGCCCGGTCAGTACGGTCAGCAGCCCGGTCAGTTCGGGCAGCCCGGTCAGTTCGGCGCGCCCGGCACCGAGGAGGGGTCGAAGCGCTCACTGGCGGTCATCGGCGGTGTGATCGGCCTGCTCGCGGCGGTCATCGTGGCCGTGGTGCTCGTGATGGGCTTCTGGAAGCCCGGTTTCTTCGTCACCACCAAGCTCGATATCGATGCGGCGCAGACCGGTGTACAGCGGGTGCTGACCGATGAGGCCAATGGCTACGGCGCCAAGAACGTGTCCAACGTCAAGTGCAACGACGGCCAGAACCCGACGGTCGAGAAGGGTGGCACCTTCGACTGCGAGGTCAGCATCGACGGAACCAAGCGCCAGGTGACGGTGACCTTCCAGGACGACAGCGGCACCTATGAGGTCGGCCGCCCCAAGTAACTAGCGGTTCGGCAACTCGTCGAGCGCCTTCTGCAGTCGGGCGATCGACGACGTGACGCCGTACTGCTCGGCGAGTTTGACGACCTTGCGCGGGTGTTCGGCGGCCAGCGGCAGGGTGTCGGACGACGTCGACCAATCGAGCTTGGCGTCGGGGGCCAGGTTGCTGGCCACCCGCACCACCGGCCCGGCTTTCTCGATGTAGTCCATGGCGTTCAGCAGTTTCGTCCGATATGCCTTGGACATCTTGGACTTTGGATCGTGTGCGGCGGCCAGAATGTTCTCCAGCGAGCCGTGCTGGGCCAGTAGCGTCGCCGCCGTCTTGTCCCCGACACCCGGTATGCCGGGCAGACCGTCGGACGGGTCGCCGCGCATCATCGCGAGTTCGGCGTAGGCGGCACCGGCCCGCTCGACCGGCACCTTATAGGTCTCGGCCACCTCTTCCGGTCCCCACTTGGACGCCTTCGCCAGGCCGCGACCCAGATAGAGCACCCGGACGGGCACCGGCTCGTCGCGCACGAGCTGCAAGAGGTCCCGATCACCGCTGACGACGACCACCGGATCGCGTCGCTCATGAATGGCCAGCGTGCCCAGGATGTCGTCGGCCTCGCATTCCGGGGCGCCTGCTGTCGCGATGCCGAACGCGTCCAGGATCTCCATGATCATGTCGACCTGCGGTGTCAGGTCGTCGGGCACCTCCTCGACGTCAGGCTCGTCGCCGGGGTTCTCCTCGACCACCCGGTGCGCCTTGTACGACGGGATCAGGTCGACGCGCCACTGCGGCCGCCAATCGTCGTCACGGCACACCACCAGGCGGCTCGGCCGTTCACGGGTGATGACCGTCGCGACGGCGTCCAGGAAGCCGCGCAGCGCGTTGACCGGCCGCCCGTCGGGCGCCGTGATCGACGAGGGCACACCGAAGTACGAGCGAAACCACATGCTGGCGCCGTCGAGCAAGACCAGGGGAGCGGACACGGTTTCAAACAGTAGCGTGGGGTATGGCCTTCGCCGTTGACCGAATCGACCACGTGGTGCTCAACTGCCGCGACGTCGAGCAGACCGTCGACTGGTATGTGCGGGTGCTGGGCGCAGGGGCCGATGACGTCACACTACTGCCGGGATCCCGCCGGCAACCTGATCGAGGTCGCCAGCTATCGGGTCGATTAGCCTGAAAGTCATGCCCGCCACCAGCACTGCGCGATTCGACACCGACGTATACGCACACCGTCTGCGGGTGGCCGCCGCCGCGGCAGCCGATGCGGGCCTGACCGGCCTGGTCATCACGCCGGGCTACGATCTGCGATATCTGGTCGGCTCCCGTGCGCAGACCTTCGAACGGCTGACGGCGCTGGTACTGCCCACGACCGGCGAGGCCACGGTCGTGGTGCCGCGGCTGGAGCTGGCGTCGCTGAGAGACTCGGCGGTGACCGAATTGCCTGTGGTGGTGCGTGATTGGGTGGACGGCGACGATCCCTACGCATTGGTGGCCGACGCGCTCGGTGGGGCGCCGGCAGCCGTCGCGGTGACCGACGCGATGCCCGCCTTGCACCTCCTCCCGCTGGCCGACGTGCTCGGGGTGGTTCCCGTGCTGGCCACCGACGTGCTGCGCCGGTTGCGAATGATCAAGGATCCCGCCGAGATCGACGCACTGCGCAAGGCAGGCGCGGCGATCGACCGGGTGCACGCCCGCGTCCCTGAGTTCTTGGTGCCCGGCCGCACCGAAGCCGACGTGGCGGCCGATATCGCCGATGCGATTGTCGCCGAGGGGCATTCGGAGGTCGCGTTCATCATCGTCGGCTCCGGACCGCATGGCGCCGATCCGCACCACGAATGCTCTGACCGTGAACTGCGGGCCGGCGACATCGTCGTCGTGGACATCGGCGGTCCGTACGAGCCCGGCTACAACTCCGACTCCACCCGGACCTACAGCATCGGCGAGCCCGATCCGGAGGTCGCGCGGCGCTACGCCGTTCTCCAGCGCGCCCAGCAGGCCGCGGTCGACGCGGTGCGGCCCGGCGTCACCGCAGAGCAGGTCGACGCCACCGCCCGCGACCTGCTGGCCGCGGCAGGACTGGCCGACGCGTTCGTCCACCGCACCGGACACGGCATCGGGTTGTCGGTGCACGAGGAGCCCTACATCGTCGCGGGAAACGATCTGCCCCTCGAGGAGGGCATGGCGTTCTCCGTCGAGCCCGGCATCTATTTCCCTGGCCAGTGGGGTGCACGGATCGAGGACATCGTGATCGTCACGGCGGATGGCGCCCTCTCGGTCAACAACCGCCCCCACGACCTGGTCGTCGTGCCTGCGGGCTAGTCGGGCGAGCGGTCCAGCAGGTCCGAGGACCCCAGCACTCGCTCGACGCGGACCTCGATCACCACGCGCTTGGGGTTGGGCCGTGGTGTTCGGTACCGCTGCGCGTACCGCAATTCGGCATCGCGCACCGCGTCCGGGTCGGGGTTGACCGTCGCCTTGCCTTCCAGGGACAGCCATCGCGCGCCGTCGACCTGGCTCAGGACCGCGACACCCTGCTTCTCGGCGTTGACCGCCTTTTGGGAGCCGCCCGAGGTGATCACCCGGGCGATGTGCGTCTTGGGATCGAAGGTGAAGCCCACGGCCACCACGTGCGGCGAATTGTCCGACCGGAGCGTGGCCAGCATGGCCAAGTGGCGTTCGGAGAGGAACGCGATCGCGTCGTTCGTGAGTCGGGTTGTTGCCCGACGACTTGACTGGGCCATCAGGGCCCAACTTAGCGCAGGCCATAATCGCAACCGTGGATGACACGGCCGATACCGAGTTCGTCGTGATCTTCGGCGGACGCAGCGAGATCGGACTCGAGGTGGCGAAACGGTTGGCGCCCGGATCGACCGTGCTGCTGGCGGCGCGCCGCTGCGGCGATCTCGATCAACAGGTCGCGGCGGTGCGAGCAGCCGGTGCCGCCGCGGTGGCGGTGCGTGAGTTCGATGCCGACGCGCTGGCGACGCACCGCCCGCTCGTCGACTCGATCGTCGCCGACTTCGGTCCGATCGACACCGCGGTGCTCGCGTTCGGGATTCTCGGCGACCAGACCCGCGCCGAGCGGGACCCCGCGCATGCGGCGGCGATCCTGCACACCGACTTCGTCGCACAGGCCAGCCTCTTGACAGTGCTGGCCGCCACGATGTCAGCCGCAGGTTACGGCCGCATCGTGGCGTTCTCCTCGATCGCGGGCGCCCGCGTGCGGCGAGCCAACTACGTCTACGGTTCCGCCAAAGCGGGACTCGAAGGCTTCTGCAGCGGGCTGGCCGACGCGCTGCACGGATCCGGGGTACGGCTACTGGTGGTGCGGCCAGGTTTCGTGATCGGACGGATGACCGAGGGAATGAAGCCGGCGCCGCTGTCGAGCACCCCGCAGCAGGTAGCGGACGCGGTAGTGCGGGCACTGCGCAAGGGCCGCGCCACGGTGTGGGTTCCCGGGGCGATCGCAGTACTGGCGTTCGCCTTCCGAATGACGCCGCGGTTCGTGTGGCGAAGGATGCCCAGATGATCATCGTCGTTGGAATCGGCGCCGACGGCATGTCTGGCCTGGCGCAGGCGTCGCGGGCCGAATTGGCCCGGGCCACAGTCGTTCACGGGTCACGACGTCAGCTGGATCTGCTGGACGGCAGTCTCACCGCTGTGCGCCGGGCGTGGCCGACACCGATGTTGCCGGCGCTGCGCACGATCCTCGACGGGGCCACCGGCGATGTGCACGTGGTGGCCAGCGGCGACCCGCTGCTGCACGGCGTGGGCACCTCGCTGATCCGGCTGCACGGCGCCGAGAATGTCGTCGTGCTGCCGCACGTGTCGTCGGTGACGTTGGCATGTTCGCGGGTCGGGTGGGCGGTGCAGGACACCGAGATCATCAGCCTCGTCACCAGCGAGCCACACACCGCGGTACGGCGCGGCGGGCAGGCCGTCGTGCTGTCCCGGGACTCCACCAGCCCGGCGGCGTTGGCAAGGTTGCTCACCGACACCGGGCGCGGTGACGCGGAGATCACCGTGCTCGAGCAGCTCGGCGGCCCTGCAGAGCGGCGCCGTACGGCCACCGCACGTGAGTGGGCCGCCCGCCCGCCGGGCGATGTCGACGATCTCAACGTGATCGCCGTGCGATACCTGCCCGACGAGCGCCGGTTCGCAATAATGCCCGACGAGGCGTACGCCAACGACGGCCAGATCACCAAACAGCCGGTGCGCGCGTTGACCCTGGCCGCGCTCGCACCGAGGCCGGGCGAACTGCTGTGGGACGTCGGGGCCGGGTCGGGAAGCATCGCGATCGAGTGGTGCCGCAGCGGACCGGGCTGTCATGCGGTCGCATTCGAACGCGACGAAGGGCGACGCAAGCGCATCACCGAGAACGCGATTGCCTTCGGCGCCCGCGTCGAGGTTCAGGTCGACGCACCCGGCACGTTCGATTCCGTGCCGCCGCCCGCCGCGATCTTCATCGGCGGGGGCCTGACGCAGCCGGGCCTGCTCGAGGCGTGCTACGACCGGCTGACGGTGGGCGGGCGCCTCGTCGTGAACACCGTGACGGTTGAGTCGGAAGCGGTTGTCGCCGAATGGTATTCGCGATATGGCGGGCATCTTGTCCGATTCGAGTATCAACGAGGCGAGCCGCTGGGCGGGTTCACCGGATGGCGGCCGGCGATGCCCATCACGCAGTGGTCGGTGACCAAACGATGACCGTGTACTTCATCGGGGCAGGCCCGGGCGCGGCCGATCTCATCACCGTGCGCGGCCAACGGCTGCTCAATCGCTGCCCGGTCTGCCTTTATGCCGGCTCGATCATGCCCGAGGACCTGCTCGCACTGTGCCCACCCGACGCAAGGGTGATCGACACCGGCCCCCTGGCGTTGGACGCGATCATCACCGAGATCGCCGACGCCAACGCCGCGGGTCATGATGTGGCCCGGCTGCATTCCGGCGACCCGTCGATCTACAGCGCGGTCGCCGAGCAGTGCCGCCGCCTCGACGCACTTGGCATCGACTACGAAATCGTGCCCGGCGTACCAGCTTTCGCGGCGGCCGCTGCGGCACTCGGACGAGAGCTCACCGTCCCCGGAGTGGCGCAGACCGTCACGCTCACCCGGGTGGCGACACTGTCGACGGCGATGCCGCCGGGCGAGGATCTGGCGACGCTGTCGGCCTCCGGCGGCACCCTGGTTCTCCATCTCGCCGCCGCACAGATCGATGCGATCGTCCCGCAGTTGCTGGCAGGCGGATACCGGCCCGAAACGCCATGTGCCGTCGTGGCGTTCGCCAGTTGGCCTCAACAACAGATCGTCCGGTGCACGCTCGCCCATCTCGCCGAGCAGATGCATTCCGCCGAGATCACCCGGACCGCGGTCATCGTCGTCGGCGAGGTGCTCGCCGCCGAAGGCTTCGCCGACAGCTACCTCTACTCCGCCGGTCGGGCCCGCCAGGAACGGCATTGATGCGGATCCTGTTGCTGGGCGGTACGTCTGAGGCCCGTGCGCTGGCGGCCCGGCTGCATCCTGACGACGAGGTGATCAGTTCCCTGGCCGGCCGGGTGCCCGACCCGGCGCTGCCGGCGGGTCAGGTGCGGATCGGCGGATTCGGCGGTGTCGACGGGCTGCAAGACTGGTTACGCGAAAACGTCGTCGACGCAGTCGTCGACGCCACCCATCCGTTCGCGGCGACCATCACGGCCAATGCCGCCGCGGCGTGCCGGGAGCTCGGCGTGCCGCATCTGCTGCTGGCCCGGCCCGCCTGGCCCTCCGCTGATGCCATCATGGTGACGTCTGATGTTCAGGCCGCAGAAGTGGTTGCAGAACAAGGCTTTTCGCGGGTGTTCCTGACGACGGGACGCACCGGGACGGCCGCATTCAAAGACGCCGATGCCTGGTTCCTGATCCGCGCGGTGACCGCGCCGGACGCGGCCGCGCTGCCGGCGCACCATCGGATCCTGTTGTCGCGCGGTCCCTACCGCTACGAGGGCGAGCTGGAATTGTTGCGTGAACACCGCATCGACGTCTTGGTGACCAAGAACAGCGGCGGCGCGATGACCCGACCCAAGCTCGACGCGGCGGCCGCGCTGAGCATCCCTGTGGTCATGGTCGAGCGCCCGGCGTTGCCGCCGGGCGTTCGAACGGTGACCACGGTCGACGACGCGGTCGCGTGGGTCAGGACGATTGGTAGGAGTTGATCAGTTCGAGCGTTTCCAGCTCGCGGATGGCCTGGCAGCCGCGGCTGAGCATGGCCAGCATCATGTCGTCGCCGCGGTCGGTGGTGGCCGCGAAGGCGGTACCGAGGGCGACGAGCAGCGGAACCTGTACGGCGCCGAGACGGTAATCGCGCCAACAGGTTTCGGCGTCGTAATCCGTTATCCCGTACCCGATCAACGCTTGGTGATAGGTCTCGACGAGGCCGCGCTCGACGTCGGCGCGCAACGCCGGTTCCAAGCTCGTCCCGGTGAAGTAGGCGAGGTCGCGTCCCGGCAGTCCGATTCCGACGGTCTGCCAGTCGACGACGGTGATGCGGGTGCGGTCCGGGTCGAACAACATGTTGTCGAGCCGGTAGTCGCCGTGCATGAGTGCGAACCGTTTCGGCTCGGCCCTCAGCCACGTGGTGACGGAAGCCATCGAAGCGACCAGGGTTTCCTGATCCTCGGGGCTGATGCGCGCGCCGAGCCGGTCGAGCACGATGTCGGCGGCCATCGTCGAGATGTCGCCGAGGCCCTTGGCGGCGTCGTCGTCGCCGGGTTTCGGCATGGCGATGGCGGCCAGATCCATCCACTCCGGGTCACACCAGCTCGGGCCGTGCAGGCCGGCCAGCGCTTCCACCGCCAGCCGGGCCTCCTGTTCGGTGCAGCCGGCGATCTGATCGCCCTGCACCGCAGGCGCCATGTCACCGAGCAGCAGCACGACATCGGCGCCGTCGGAGGAGATGTCGCAGTAAAAGCTCCGGGGTACCGGGATGCGCATCCGGTCGGCGATCCGCGAGTAGAACTCGACCTCCGACCGGTAGCCGAGCGCCACCCGTTCGCGGACCGCATCGTCTTGCGCGGAGAGCTTGACCGCAAACGAGTTCGGCAGGCCCGCCTGCGGAGTGGCATACGTCGCCGAAACCCGATACGTGGCACCGGTCTGGCCGGTACCGATCGCGGTGACGTCGACCTCGCTCACGTCGGCGTCGAGCACCGACCCCAGCCATGCCGCCGTTACATCTTCGGGTCCGTGTGGAATGCCCATGGTCGTCAGATCCTAGGTGGGTAGCGCCGGGGCGTGAAGACGGTGTCCCCTTCGTCGCTCAGGTACCACTGCGTCTGAGACGAACCGACGATCAGCAGGGTGCGCATGTCGACGTCGGCGGGATCGAGATCGGCCAACCGCACCACCCGCACCTCTTCGTTCGGACCGGAGACGTCGCGGCCGATCACCACCGGCGTACCCGGGTCACGATGTTCGAGCAGCAGCTCGCGCATCGCACCGACCTGCCAGGTTCTGCTCTTGGATGCGGGGTTGTAGATGGCCAGCACCAGGTCGGCCGTCGCAGCGGCGGTCAGTCGCGCCGCGATCACCTCCCATGGCTTGAGCCGGTCGGACAGCGAGATGACGGCGTAGTCGTGGCCCAGCGGCGCCCCGACCCGGCTCGCGACCGCCTGCGCCGCAGTCATCGCCGGGATGACCCGCACCGCCACCCCGGGCCATTCCTTGGCCTCCTCGAGCACCGCAGTCGCCATCGCGAACACTCCAGGGTCGCCCGAGGACACCACCGCGACGGCGCGGCCCTGTTCGGCCAGTGTGCATGCTAAGCGGGCCCGCGCGGGTTCATCGGTGTTGTCGCTGGGGTGGCGGCGCTGACCGTCGCGAGTGCCGACGCGGTCCAGGTAGGGGCCATAGCCGATGAGGTCGGTGGCCAGCGCGAGCTCGCGGCGGCTCTGCGGGGTCATCCACTCGACGTCGCCGGGCCCGAGTCCGACCACCGCGACGCTGCCGCGCTGCGTCTCGGGCCGGGGGGTTCCCGGCAGCATCGCCAGCGAGAAGTAGGGAACCGATGTCTCGTCGACGTCCGCGGCGGCCAGCACTCGTTGCGCCGGTGTGCTCGCGCGCTCCACGTAGAAGGTCTCATCGAGGCGACCCGCCGACGAAAGCGCTTCGCGCACTGCCGGATACGAACGGCCGAGCTTGAGGATGACGGCCGCGTCGGTGTCGGCCAGCCTGCGCTTGAGTTCGTCGACCGGAAGGGTCCCCGGCAGGATCGTCAGCACCTCCTCGCCCTGGACGAGGGGAGTGCCGGTCGCCGCCGACGCAGCGCTCACCGACGTGACGCCGGGGACGATCACCGCGTCGAACCGCTCGGTCAGCCGGGTGTGCATGTGCATATAGGAGCTGTAGAACAGCGGATCGCCCTCCGCGAGGAGGGCGACGTCGCGGCCCGCCTCGAGATGTACCGCGATCCGATCGGCGGACTCACGGTAGAAATCCTCCATCGCCCCGGCGTAGCCGCCGGGATGTTCCGTGGTCTCGGTGGTCACCGGGTACACCAGGTGCTCTTCGATCTGGCCGGCACGTAGATAAGGCTCGGCGATGCCACGCGCAATGCTCTTCCCGTGCCGGGCACTGTGGTACGCGACGACGTCGGCCGCGCCGATGACCCGTGCCGCCTTGACCGTCACCAGCTCAGGGTCGCCGGGACCGAGCCCTACGCCCCAGAGAGTTCCCCGCTTCTCAGTCATTCGCGTTCTTGCGCAATCGAATTCACGGCGGCCGCGGCCATCGCGCTGCCTCCGCGGCGGCCTGTCACGACCAGATACGACATTCCGCGGGGCCGCTGGATCAACTCCTGTTTGGACTGTGCGGAGCCGACGAACCCGACCGGTCCGCCCAGTACCGCGGCGGGTGTTGGGGCGCCGTCGTCGAGGAGTTCCAGGAGACGGAACAGCGCGGTCGGCGCGTTGCCGATCGCGACCACCGCACCACCGAGCCGGTCGGCCCACAGATCCACACCCGCGGCGGACCGCGTGCTGCCGAGTCGCTCGGCCAACTCGGGCGCCCGTTCGTCGGCGACAAGCGAGACGACGTCGTTTCCGGCCGGCAGCCGAGATTTGGTGATGCCGGCGGCCACCATCGACGAGTCGCACAGCACCGGGGCTCCGGCGACGAGTGCGGCGTGGGCCTTCGCGACGACGTCGTCGCTGTAGGCGACATGATCGGCGACATCGACCTGCCCGCAGGTGTGGATCAGCCGGACCACGACACGGGCGACGTCATCGGGAAACCGCGACAGGTCCGCCTCGTCGCGAATGGTCGCGAACGACTGCCGGTAGATCTCGGCGGCGTCACGGATGTAGTCGAGCACCCGATCACCCTACGGGTGGGTGTCCCGCGGCCGGTATCCGTCTCCGGTCGCGACCAGCACGTCACCTGTCGCAGGGCTGCCGCAGGCACGGTCGCATCCGACGAAGTGCCGATGACCGGTCGCCGGCCCGTCGATCGCCATGGCCACGGCGGCGGCGGCGTCGGCTCGGACGTCGGCAGCGGAGCGCTCACAGCCCGGGCTGCCAGTGCATGCACTGACCGACAACCACGGCGAGTTCTCGTCGAACACCAGACCCATGGGCGCCAGTACCCGCAGCGCAACGTCGGCGACGTCCTCGGTGAGGTCGAATACGAGCACCGAACGCCAGGGCGTGATCACCATCGGCGCGTTGATGGCCGCAAGGTACTCGGCGACACGGGCGTTGAGGACGCCCAGCGGAACAGCGGCGCCCAGCGCGACGCACCCGTCGTTCTGCTCGATCCAGCCGACCGGCGGCCGACTCACCGGGGGCCACGTCGCACCGGGTTCGGCGGTCAACGGGAATCCCGCCAGCAGTTGCGCCGTGTCGTCGAGCTCGCTGATGCGCCAGTGTGTTCCGCGACTGGTGGCGAACCGGTCCGCCACCGTCACGAGCGTTCGGACCGCGTCGCCGGGCGGCACCCGCACGCCGGTATCGCGGCCGGCCAGCAGCAGCGCCGCCGAATCACCGATGATCTGGACCCCGGCATCGACTCCCAGTCCGCTGATGTCGCCGCGTCCGTCGTCGATGCCGAACAGGAATCTGCCGGTCAGCCCCGCCAGCGCCGGCTGCCCCCGGATCGCATGGTCGAGTTCCGCGACCATCGCACGGATGTCGGCATCTTCGCCGACCCGACCGGACAGCGGTGAGGCGACGATGTTGCGCACCCGCTCGTGGGTCGCTGAGGGCAGCAGACCCGACGCCACCAACGCCTCGGTGACCGCGGTGGTGTCGGTGACAGCGCGGATCTGGACGTTGCCGCGCGAGGTCAGTTCCATTGCCGGGGACGCCCACTGCGTCGCCGCGAGCGCCAGCGATTCGAGCTGCTGCGCGGTGATCATCCCGCCCGGAAGCCGCACCCTGGCCAGCGCTCCGTCCGCAGCCTGGTGAACCTGCAGCGCACCCGGGCAGGCATCCTGATCGCGGGTCCTGGCCATCAGTTCACGGTACGCCCGGGTTGCTGGCGTGTTCAGCACGGACTGAGGTAGTCGCCTACGCATGTGTTCTCGACGCGCCGCTCGTAGTTTTCCCTGATAGGAGCCCGGGCAGCCCGGGCGCACACGGTGGGAGAGAGCCATGATCGATCTGACGACGATTACCCGTCCGACTTTCCGCAAGACGGTCGTCCCGTCGCCGGTCGCGATTCCGGCGCCGTCGTCCGAGGGAACGACGCTGATCACCGAACAGCAGGTGCTGTTCGCCACCGCGGCTGCGGTAGCGATGCCACACGTGCGGCCCAGCCGCTGGTCGGTCGCGATGAAGTCGGTGTCTCAGGCGATGAGTGGGCTGGTCCACTCCTCGCGACCGCCTGCGCAGCGTTACCAAGCCCGGCGCTCCCTCTACCTGGAGAACGCCTTGATGTCGCGGGAGATGGGCCGGCTGTGACTCAGCTGGCCAGCCGCACCGGGCTGACGACCTCGGAGTACGCCGACGCGTCGCCGACGACGGTGCGGCTGCGCTGGCCGTAGACGTCGACCGGGATGTCGCCGGCCAGCGTGACCCGGTTGAGCCGCCGGTACTGATCGTCGTAGTCCGATACCGCGTAATGCTGAGTGGCCCGGTTGTCCCAGATCGCCAGATCGCCGGGTTGCCAGCTCCAGCGAATAGTGTTCTCCAGCTTGGTGATCCGGGCCTGGAACAGGCCGAATAATGTCGCGGACTCGGTTTTCCCCAAGCCCACAAAGTGCTTGACGAACTGGCCGAGCAGCAGCACGCGCTTCCCGGTCTCCGGGTGAACGCGCACCACCGGATGCTCCGTTTCGTAGTGGTCGGAAACGAACTCGTCGCGATACTCGCGGACCTCGTCGCTCACCGCCTCGAGCCTGCGGTCGACCTCGGCGGCATAGTCGTAGTCGTTGGTGTGCACGGCCCACAGATTGTCAGCGAGGGCACGAAGC
Source organism: Mycobacterium sp. 29Ha (assembly GCF_032883055.1). Lineage (NCBI taxonomy): Bacteria > Bacillati > Actinomycetota > Actinomycetes > Mycobacteriales > Mycobacteriaceae > Mycobacterium > Mycobacterium sp. 29Ha. Next base: position 44,460 of record NZ_JAMQTI010000021.1, on the reverse strand, counting down.
GGTTCCGGCAACAGCTCGTAGGCCGTCTCCGTGTTGGCCCACGTGGTGGTACCGCCGTATTCGGGGAGCGAAATCGCGCGCAGCAGCGATGCTTTCGGAACACGATCGACGAATGTGACATCGGTGTGCCAGGCGTTGGCCTTGTCGTAGCGGGAGTCGATGGGAAGCAATCGAGAGCCGCGGGAGGTCACCGTCGGGTGAGCGGTCGTCGGCGTACCCAGCTTGGCCGCCAGAGCGAGTTGACCGTCGTCGTCGAGCCGGTGCTGATCGCGAAAGAAGACCACCTTGTGTTCGAGCAGCGCGGTGTTGATTTTCGAGGCACTTTCCTGATCCACATCCGCGCTGAGGTCGATACCGTCGATGCGCGCGCCGATATTCGCACTGAGCTTCACCACCCGCAGAGTCGAAGTCATCGGGCCTACCTCCCACCGTCGAACGAACCCAGCACACGCTGGCGTTTCGGCGCCGTGCCGACAAGTGTTTTCATCACCACGAATCGAATGCGGTTCTCGTTTGGTTTTGCTCGCGCGCGGGTACCGTCGGGCTGTGAGGGCACTGTGGGAGTACATCGCTGCCCACCATTCGCAGTTGGCTTTCGACTCTTACCAGCACGTAAGCGCGGTGGTGCAGAGCCTTCTCATCGCCACGATCGTCGGGGTGGCCGTCGGCGTGCTCACGTACCGCAATTCGCTGGCCTCCAACCTCGCAACAGCGACGTCCAGTGTGATTCTGACCGTGCCTGCCTTCGCCCTGCTGGGCCTTCTCATTCCGCTGTTCGGCCTCGGCGTGGTGCCCAGCGTCGCGGCGCTGGTGCTGTATTCGCTGCTGCCGATCATCCGTAACACCATCGTCGGTCTGAACGCCGTCGATCCAGCGTTGACCGACGCCGCGCGGGGTCTCGGAATGGGCCGGCTTGCCACCCTGAGTCGTGTCGAGTTACGGCTGGTGTGGCCGTCGATCCTGTCGGCCATGCGCATCAGCACACAGATGTCGATGGGCGTCCTTGCGATCGCCGCGTACGTGAAGGGGCCAGGCCTCGGCAACATCATCTTCGCGGGGCTCGCCAGAGTGGGCAGCCCGACTGCCATTCCCATGGCGCTCACCGGAACCCTGCTGATCGTCATCCTGGCGTTGCTGCTCGATGGGATCTTGGTGCTCATAGGGCGCTTCACTACGTCGAAAGGCATTCGGTGACAGACCAACTCGAGTCAGCGACCGCGCAGCCGTCGAGCGGGGCGCGAATCGTCCTCGACCATGTCTCCAAGGTCTACCCAGGCGCCAAACAACCCGCGGTCGACGACACCTCGCTGGACATCCCCGCGGGCGAGATCGTGATTTTCGTCGGACCCTCGGGATGCGGGAAAACCACGATGATGCGGATGATCAACCGGCTCAGCGAACCGACGTCGGGGCGCATCCTGATCGGCGACAAGGATGCGTTGTCCATCAAGCCGACCGAGCTGAGGCGGTCGATCGGCTACGCGATCCAGCAGGCGGGCCTGTTCCCACACATGACGATTCGGCAGAACGTCGGCCTGGTACCCGGCTTGCTGCGCTGGGACCGCAACAAGATCGACGACCGAGTCGATGAACTGCTCGATATGGTCGGGCTCGAGCCGGGACAGTACGCAGACCGCTATCCGCGACAGCTGTCCGGTGGCCAGCAGCAGAGGGTTGGTGTGGCACGCGCACTGGCTGCGGATCCGCCGGTGTTGTTGATGGACGAGCCGTTCGGCGCCGTCGACCCCATTACCAGAAGTACGCTGCAGGACGAACTTCTGCGACTGCAATCCGAACTGCGCAAGACCATCGTCTTCGTCACCCACGACTTCGGAGAAGCGGTCAAACTCGGCGACCGGATCGCGGTACTGGGACAGCAGAGCAAGGTCCTCCAATACGACACGCCGCAGGCGATCCTGGCCAACCCGGCCGACGATATCGTGGCCGGGTTCGTCGGATCCGGAGCATCGCTGCGCCAGCTCAGCCTCGTCCGAGTCAAGGATGTCGATCTGCGGGCCCACCCCGCTGTGCACCGCAACGACTCGCTTGAGAGCGTGCGAAATACGTTGGCTAACAGCGACTTCGATTGGCTTGTCGTTCTCGACGATCGGGACCGACCGGTGAACTGGGTCCGTGAGCGACACCTCCGCCACGCTCAGACGCTGGCCGATGCCTTCGAACCGCTCGACGTCGTCAGTACCCAGTCGACGCTCGAAGACGCGTTGGAGGCGATCCTGGCCGAGCAACACGCTTCCGCTGTCGTGACCGGACCCGGCAGCAAGTACGTGGGTGTCGTGACGTTGGACACCCTGATCGACACCATCACGCGGCTGCGTTCCGACGCCGAATCACCGGACGGTGACGAGTCGTGACCACCGCCGTCGACAACGCCGCACCGAAGACGACTGCAGCCGAACGCCTTCGGCTGTTGTTCCAACCCGCGCTGGTACTCGTCGTCGGCGCCGTGGTCATCTTCTGGGCGTTCGACCGTGACCTGACGGCCACGCAGCAGGAGAACATCAACGTCGGAAACGTCTCGACGTTGATCTGGCAGCATCTGCTGATCACCTTCGCGGTGACCGCGATTGTGCTGGCGGTCGGCATCCCGCTCGGCGTATTGGTCACGCGCCCGGGCGCAAAGGTACTGCGGCCGTTCATCGTCGGCATCGCCAACATCGGTCAGGCCGCACCGGCGATCGGCCTGTTGGTGCTGCTGTTTCTGTGGACGGCGAAGACCGGCTTCTGGATCGGGGTCCTACCGATCGCCCTCTACTCCCTGCTGCCCGTGCTCGCCAGCACGATCCTCGGCCTCGATCAGGTGGACCGATCGCTGATGGACGCAGGACGCGGTCAAGGAATGGCGCGCAGCGCGCTGCTGTTCAGAGTTGAACTGCCACTAGCGATTCCGTATATACTGCCTGGTCTGCGGACATCGCTGGTGATCGCGGTGGGGACGGCGACGCTGTCGTTCCTGGTGAATGCCGGTGGGCTCGGCATCCTCATCGACACGGGCTACAAGCTGCAAGACAACGTGACGCTGATTTTGGGCAGTGTGCTCGCGGTGTGTCTGGCGCTGCTGGTCGACTGGTTCGGCGGGCTCGCGGAATACTTCCTCAACCCCAAGGGACTTCGCTGATGCGGCGCGCGCTGGCCATGGTCGTCGCCGCGATATGTGTGCTGACCGTTTCGGCATGCGGGCTCGGTTCGGGCGGCACGGTGCCCTTCAAGGTGGGACCCGGTTCGATCAAGCCCAACGCCGCGTTGGAGGGCGTCAGGATCACCGTGGGCTCCAAGGAGTACACCGAACAGGTGATCATGGGCTACATCCTCGAATACACCTTGGCCGCCGCCGGCGCCGACGTGCGGGATCTGACCGGGATCGTCGGATCCCGCAGTACGCGAGAGGCGCAACTGCGCGACCAGGTCGACGTGGCCTACGAGTTCACCGGCAATGCCTGGATCAACTACCTCGGCAACGAGAAGCCGATACCGGACAGCCGCGAACAGTACGAAGCCGTCCGCGACGAAGACCTCGAGCGCAACGACATGGTATGGCTGCCACCGGGCCCGATGGATGACACCTACGCGCTGGCGGCCAGCAAAAGGGTGGTCGAGCGCACCGGTGTGCGAACACTTTCGCAGTACGCCGACCTGGTCAAGGCGAATCCTGCCGCCGCGAAAACCTGTGTGGACACCGAGTTTCGCGCCCGCCAGGACGGCTATCCCGGCATGGCCGCGGCCTACGGTTTCGATCCGGCTCGGGCGCAGACACCGGTGCTCCAGGTCGGCATCATCTACCAGGCCACCGCGGATGGCGACCAGTGCGACTTCGGGGAGGTGTTCACCACCGACGGCCGTATCGCGGCGCTCGATCTCGTGGTTCTCGAAGACGACAAGCAGTTCTTCGCGCACTACAACCCGTCGGTGACGATGAAGCGCGAGTTCTTCGAGGCGCACCCGGAAATTGCTGAGGTGACGGCGCCGGTGACCGCCGCGCTCACCAACGACGCGATCATCGAGATGAACAAGCAGGTTGACGTCGAGGGTCGGGACCCCGCGGTCGTCGCACGCGACTGGATGCTCGCCGAGGGTTTCGTCACGGCCGATTAACCGGCGAATTCGTCGATATCGGCCCTCGTCCGGCGTACCGTCCCGTACATCGGGAGGGGGCTGACCATGTCCAGACAACGTGCCCTCAGGGTCGCGATCATCGGCGCGGGCATGTCCGGCATCTGCATGGCGGTCAAACTGCAGGACGCCGGCATCGACGACTTCGTGATCTACGAGTCCGCCGACGACGTCGGCGGAACCTGGCGCGACAACACCTATCCCGGGTTGAGTTGCGACGTCCCGTCGCGTTTCTACTCGTATTCCTTCCGGCCCAATCCCGATTGGTCGCGTTTCATGTCGCCGGGTCCGGAGATCCACCGCTACTTCCGGCAGGTGGCCGACGAGCGTGGCATCACACCGCATATCAGGTTCGGTGCCGAAGTCACCGCCGCGCGATACCGCGACGGCCGGTGGACGGTGGGCACGCGCACGGGCGAGGAGCAGTTCGACGTCGTCGTGACAGCGACCGGTGTGCTGCGCATACCGCGGTATCCGGATATCGCCGGACTGGACAGCTTTGCGGGCGTCACGTTCCATTCGGCGCGATGGGATCATTCGGTCTCGCTGTCCGACAAGAGAATCGGATTGATCGGAACGGGATCAACGGGTGTACAGATCACCGCCGAACTGGGCGGCCAGGCGCGTGGCCTCACTGTCTTCCAGCGCACGCCCCAATGGGTCCTTCCGATGCCGAACCCGCGCTACGCGCGGCGCACCAGCGCGGCGATGCGCCGCTGGCCGACCCTGAACCGAGCGAGCTACCGGTTCTGGCAGTACTTCTTCGAGAACGGCTTAGCCCCTGCGGTCGTCGGACCGGGTTGGCAGCGTCGCTTGGTGTCCGCGCTGTGCCGCTGGAATCTGCGCTTTTCGGTGCGCGATCCGCAGATGCGCCGACGACTGACGCCCGACTACCAGGCGATGTGCAAACGGCTGGCGATGTCCTCGCATTACTACCGGGCGATCCAGAAGCCGGGTGTCGATCTGGTCACGGCGGCCATCGATCACGTCGAGGCGCGCGGCGTCGTGACTACGGACGGCGTGCTGCACGAACTCGACGTGCTCGTGCTCGCCACGGGTTTCGACGCCCACGCATACGTTCATCCGATCGAACTCGTCGGAGAGAACGGGCTCACGCTCGAGCAGGCGTGGGCGGACGGACCGCAGGCTTATCGGTCGGTCGCGGTGCCTGGCTTTCCGAACCTGTTCATGCTGATCGGACCGCACTCGCCGATCGGGAACCAGTCGCTGGTGATCATCGCTGAGAGCCAGGCCGAATATGCGATGTGGTGGATCGATCAGATCCGGTCCGGGCGCGTCGCAGCGGCAGCGCCGACCGAGGTTGCCACCAAGGATTACAACGAGCAGATGAAAGCCGATATGCCGCAGACGGTTTGGGTGACCGGATGCAAGAGCTGGTACCTCGGGAAGGACGGCCTGCCGGAGCTCTTCCCGTGGCGGCCGATCCGTCACCGCGAACTATTGGCCTCGCCTGAGCTTGGCGATTTCGACGTCCGAACCGCCTGAGTGTGACGGCCGACACACTATTGGTTCTAGTGATCTGTCCCACACATGTTGCGCTATTTCCGCCGTTTGAGCAGTACGTTCCTGACAACTGCACGCGTGTGCAGTAAGCGATGTCAGGAAGGAACAACGATGTTCGAATTCATCGTTTTCGGCGCCTTGATGGTCGTGCTCATCGGCGCGCTCGGACTGCTGCCGTACTCGCAGAGCACGTACGACCGCTGGAACCGCCGCTAACTCTGGCCCGGTCGGTAGGTGCCGAAGCACCAGACGTTGCCGTGCGGGTCGCGCGCGGCGAATTCGCGTGAGCCGTAGTCCTGGTCGGTCAGCCCCATGACGATATCGGCGCCGCCGGCAACCGCCCGGTCGTGCAGCCCGTCAGGGTCGTCCACCACGACGTAGAGCACGACTGGGCCCGGCAGCGCGAACGGGCTGTCGGTGCGGGCCGCGTCGTCGATCATGTCCAGGCCGTTGCCGACCTTCAGCTCCGCGTGCTTGAGCGGCTCGTCAGGTTCGGGGGGAACCACGAGGGTTGCGACGGCGCCGAATGTCCGCTCGAGCCAAGCGATCCCGGCGCGCGGGTCGCTGAAGGGAACAATCGGCACGGCTCCGTTGGTGGTCAGGGTTTCAGTCATGACATCGACGCTAGGCCGACACCGTCGCCTCGTCTTGGACGAAATTTACGGTCTGCGCCCGCAACTCGGTGGGGGTGATGTCGGCCAATTCACGTACCTCGCGGGCCAGGTGGGCCTGATCGAAGAAACCGCAGTCGAGTGCGACACCGGCCCAATCGACCGCCGGCTCGGAGGCCACGAGGGCCGCGAGCCGCTCGAATCGCACGATCCTCGCGACGAGCTTCGGCGGCAGCCCGACGGCGTCGCGGTAGCGCGCGATCAGCCGCCGGTGACTCCAGCCCAACTCCGCTGCCAGGCCTGAGATCGTCGCGGCACCGTAGCTCTCGGTGATGCGGCGCAGCGACCACGCCACTCCGGCGTCGACTGGTTCGGTGTCGGCAAGCCGCGCCCGGATCACGGCATCGACCAGACTGAAGCGGGCAGCCCAGTTGGGTGCGTCGCCGACCCGCTGCACGAGTTCGGATCCGAATCGGCCGAAGACGTCGTCTATGGGCACAGTTCGGTTGGCCAGCTCGCTCATCGGCATCCCGACCAGCCGGCGGGCGCCCAGTGGCGTCAGATCGACCTGCAGGCAGCGCGCGGAGCCGCCGTGGCCGACCATGACCGGCCCGTCGGTGATTCCCGCGACAAACGAGTTGAGCCGCAGCGGACCGGTCCGTGCGTGCTCGCGGTGGGCGACGGTCCATCCCGCATCGAGGTCGATGATGATCGGCACGAACGTGCACGGCAGTTCGCGAACCGTCACCGGACCGGAGCCTCGCTCCGCGTAACCCTCATAGCGCAACACGACGCCGCGCAGCGACGGGTGAGGTGTTCCGGACGCGAACATCGCGCTCACTCGATCCACGCTAGTCCTCACCCGCAGCAGCGGTGGGGTAGTAATGACGGGTGACTCCGCCGACCCAATCGCCGACGGTTTTGCTGTTGTCGACGTCCGACACCGACCTCATCACCGCCCGCGCCACCGGTGCTGGCTATCGGTGGGCCAATCCGTCCCGGCTGGTCGACGGCGAGCTCGACGAACTCGTCGGTGGCGCCGACATCGTCGTGGTCCGCATTCTCGGCGGCTACCGGGCCTGGGAGGACGGCATCGACACGCTGGAGGCCAGCGGTGTGCCGACGATCGTCGTCAGCGGTGAGCAGTCCCCGGACGCCGAGCTGATGGGCCATTCCACGACGCCGGCCGGTGTCGCGCTGCAGTCCCACGTCTACCTCGCCAACGGCGGTGTCGACAACCTGCGGCAACTGCACGCGTTCCTCTGCGACACGTTGTTGATGACCGGGTACGGCTTCGCACCGCCGGTCACCACACCGAACTGGGGCGTCCTCGCGCATCCGTCCGAAGGTGCCGAGGGGCCCATTGTCGCGGTGCTGTACTACCGCGCCCAGCATCTCGCCGGAAACACCGGCTATGTCGAGGCGCTGTGCCGTGCGATCGACGAAGCAGGCGGACGGCCACTGCCGGTGTTCTGCGCGTCATTGCGCACCGCCGACACCGAGCTGCTGGAGCTGCTCGGCACCGCCGACGCGTTGGTAACCACTGTGCTGGCCGCCGGCGGGTCGACCCCGGCCAGCGTCTCGGCCGGTGGTAACGACGACACCTGGAATGTCGCGCATCTGGCCGCGCTCGACGTCCCGATCCTGCAGGGGCTGTGTCTTACCAGTTCACGCTCGCAATGGCGGGACAACGACGACGGTTTGTCGCCACTCGACGTCGCGACCCAGGTCGCGGTCCCGGAGTTCGACGGCCGCATCATCACGGTCCCGTTCTCGTTCAAGGAGATTGACGACGAGGGCCTCATCTCCTATGTCGCCGACCCGGAACGCTGTGCCCGGGTCGCGGGGCTTGCGGTCCGCCACGCACAGCTGCGCGGAATCGCAGCCCCCCGGAAAAAGGTAGCGCTGGTGTTCTCGGCGTATCCCACCAAACACGCCCGCATCGGCAACGCCGTCGGCCTCGACACGCCGGCCAGCGCGATCGCGTTATTGCGCGCGATGCGCGACCACGGTTACCGGATCGACGACATTCCCGGCTTGGACGCGGGGGATGGGGACGCGTTGATCCATGCGTTGATCGAGCGCGGCGGTCAGGATGCCGACTGGCTGACCGACGGTCAGCTCGCCGGCAATCCGATCCGCTTGCCCGCCAAGGAGTATCGGGAGTGGTTTGCCACCCTGCCCGCCGAACTCACCGACGCGATGGTCGAACACTGGGGCCCGCCGCCCGGCGAGTTGTTCGTCGACCGCAGTCGCGATCCCGACGGCGAGATCGTGATCGCCGCGATACAGGCGGGCAACGTGGTGCTGATGGTCCAGCCCCCACGCGGTTTCGGGGAGAACCCGGTCGCGATCTACCACGATCCTGATCTGCCGCCCAGTCACCACTATCTGGCCGCCTACCGCTGGCTCGACGTCATGTTCGGCGCGGACGCCGTCGTGCACCTCGGCAAGCACGGCAACCTCGAATGGCTGCCGGGTAAGACCCTGGGCATGTCGTCGTCCTGCGGCACCGACGCCGCGCTCGGCGATCTGCCGCTGATCTACCCCTTCCTGGTCAACGATCCGGGGGAGGGCACGCAGGCCAAACGCCGCGCCCACGCCACGCTCGTGGATCACCTGATTCCGCCGATGGCCAGGGCCGAAACGTACGGCGACATCGCGCGCCTGGAACAACTGCTCGACGAGCATGCCAACATCGCGGCGCTCGACCCCGGCAAGCTGCCCGCCATCCGGCAGCAGATCTGGACGCTCATGCGGGCCGCCAAGATGGATCACGACCTCGGGCTCGACGACCGGCCCGACGAGGACTCGTTCGACGACATGCTGCTGCATGTCGACGGCTGGCTGTGCGAGATCAAGGACGTCCAGATCCGCGACGGACTGCACATCCTGGGCGAAAAGCCCACGGGTGAGGCGGAAATCGATCTGGTGCTCGCGATCCTGCGCGCCCGCCAGCTGTTCGGCGGCGAACAAAGCGTGCCCGGACTTCGACAGGCCCTCGGCCTGGCCGAGGACGGCCACGACGAACGCGCCGCGGTCGACACCGCCGAGGCCCAGGCCCGCGGACTCGTTGTGGCACTTGCGGACTCGGGATGGGATCCCGCCGTCGTCGACACGCTCTCCGACAACGCCGACGTCGCGGCGATCCTGCGGTTCGCGGCCACCGAGGTGGTGCCGCGACTGGCGGGCACCGAAGCAGAGATCCCGCAGATCCTGCGTGCGCTCGACGGTCGCTTCGTCCCGGCAGGGCCGTCGGGTTCGCCACTGCGCGGCCTGGTCAACGTGCTGCCGACCGGCCGCAACTTCTACTCCGTCGACCCCAAGGCGGTGCCGTCGCGGCTGGCGTGGGAAACCGGTGTGGCCATGGCAGATTCGCTGCTGGCGCGCTACCGGGAGGACCACGGCGACTGGCCGCGCTCGGTCGGGTTGTCGGTGTGGGGCACGTCAGCCATGCGCACCTCGGGCGACGACATCGCCGAAGTGCTCGCGCTGCTGGGGGTCCGGCCGGTATGGGACGACGCGTCGCGGCGTGTGGTGAACCTGGAACCGATCGGGCTGGACGAACTGAGCCGTCCGCGCATCGATGTCACCGTGCGTATCTCGGGCTTCTTCCGCGACGCCTTCCCGCATGTTGTCACGATGCTCGACGACGCGGTGCAACTCGTCGCGGGTCTCGACGAGGGGGGCGAGCACAACTACGTCCGCGCCCACTCGCAGGCGGATCTGGCTGAGCATGGCGACCAGAGGCGTTCCACGATAAGAATATTCGGCTCCAAGCCGGGGACCTATGGCGCCGGTCTGCTGCAACTGATCGACAGCCGCAACTGGCGCGACGACGCGGACCTAGCGGAGGTCTACACCGCGTGGGGCGGTTTCGCCTACGGCCGCGGTTTGGACGGCAGGCCGGCGACCGACGACATGAACCAGAACTACCGTCGCATCGCGGTCGCAGCCAAGAACACCGACACCCGCGAGCACGACATCGCCGACTCCGACGACTACTTCCAGTACCACGGTGGCATGGTCGCGACGGTGCGCGCGTTGACCGGAAAGGCGCCCGCCGCCTACATCGGCGACAACACCCGGCCCGACGCAGTCCGCACCCGCACCCTTTCGGAGGAGACCGCCCGCGTGTTCCGCGCCCGCGTCGTCAACCCGCGGTGGATCAACGCGATGCGGCGACACGGGTACAAAGGCGCCTTCGAGATGGCTGCGACCGTCGACTATCTGTTCGGCTACGACGCGACCGCCGGTGTGATGGCCGACTGGATGTATGAGCGGCTGTCAGCCGAGTACGTCCTCGACGACGACAACCGCAAGTTCATGGCGGAGTCGAATCCGTGGGCCCTACACGGCATGGCCGAAAGGCTGCTGGAGGCGGCGGGCCGCGCCATGTGGGCACAGCCCGACCAGGCGACGCTCGACGGACTGCGGCAGGTGCTGTTGGAGACCGAAGGCGACCTCGAGGGCTGACCGCTACGTTTGGGGAATGCCAACGACCTTTGCCGACATTGCCAAATCGGAATACATCCTGCTGACCACGTTCACCAAGGACGGCCGACCCAAGCCCACCGCGGTCTGGGCGCCCCCGGACGGCGACCGTCTCCTCGTCATCACGCAGGAGAAGTCGTGGAAGGTCAAGCGCATTCGGAACACCCCGCGCGTGACGATCGCGGAATGCGACCGCAGCGGCAATCCGAAGAGTGAAGCGGTCGAGGCGGTGGCGACGATCCTGGACAAATCTGCGAACGCCACCACATACGACTTGATCGGAAAGCGCTACGGTCTGCTGGGCAAGACGTTCAACGTCTTCTCGAAGCTGCGCGGTGGCATGAAGAACAACGTGACCATCGAACTGAAAGCCCCGTAGCCGACGCACCGTTTCAGCGGCGCCGCCGGTGGGTATCCTTGTGCATCGTTTGGGCATCGAAAGAACGGAACCCATGGCAGACACCTTTGAAGACATCGCCCGGTCGAAGTACATGCTGCTGACCACCTACACCAAGGACGGCCGGCCGAAGCCGACGACCGTATGGGGCGTGTACAACGACGGCAAACTGCTTATCTCGACCGACGACGGCTCGTGGAAGACCAAGCGCATCAACAACACGCCGCGGGTCACCATTCAGCGGGCCTACGCAATCGGCAACAAGCCGAAGGGCGAACCGGTCGAGGCGGTGGCGCGGAATCTGCCCAAGTCCGAGAATCGACGCGTCTTCGACATGGTCACCAAAAAGTACTGGTGGCACGCGTGGTGGTGGATTCCGCAGGCGATCGTCCGCGGGGGCATCGACAAGGTGCACAGCGCCATCGAGGTGAGGCCCGCCTAGGGCTGGAACCCGGAGCGGCATCCCATACGTTGTCCAATGCATGGCGATGCGGCTGCTTGTTCTGTACTGGGTCATCGAGCTGGCGGTGATCGTCGCGCTGGTGTCGACAATCGGCTTCGGCTGGACGATGTTGCTGCTGCTCGGCACCTTCGTGGTTGGCATTGCACTGGCCGGATCCCAGGTGAAACGGCATTTCCGCCGGCTGCGCTCCGGGATCGACCCGGCATCGATGCACGGGGCGGCGGCGGACAGCGTGCTGGTCGCGCTGGGCACCGTGCTCGTCGTCATCCCGGGTTTGGCCAGCTCCGTCATCGGCGCCCTGCTCCTGCTGCCGCCGACGCGGGCGGCCGCCCGTCCCATGGTGTCGGCCATGGCCGCGCGTCGCATGCCGCTGATCACCGTTCAGAGTGCTGCCCGTTACAGGGCGCCGCGCGGTGACTACATTGACGGCGAGGTCATCGATGTCACCGACATCGAGCCTGCTGCCGTGGAGCGCAAACCCGACTAAGTGACGACCCTCCTCCTGAACGGCCGGGTGCACAGCCCGGCGATGCCCGACGCGTCCGCATTGGCGGTGCGCGACGGTGTCGTGGCGTGGCTGGGCAGTGACGACGTAGGCCGCGCGCAGTATCCCGACGCGCAGATCGTCGACCTGGAAGGCGCCTTCGTCGCACCGGCGTTCGTCGACAGCCACGTCCACCTCACCGCGACCGGACTGACCCTGATCGGGCTGGACCTGCGGCGCGCGACCTCGCTGGGGCACTGCCTGCAATTGCTCGGTGACTACGCCCGCGCCCACCCGAAAGGTGCGGTGTGGGGGCATGGCTGGGATGAATCCCGCTGGCCCGAGCGAACCCCGCCGAGCACCGCCGATATCGATGAAGCGGTCGGCGACAGGCCGGCATACCTGGCCCGGGTAGACGTCCACTCCGCCGCCGCCTCGACCGCACTGCGCCGACTCGCACCCGGTCTCGCCGGCGCGCACGGTTTTTCCAAGGAACAGCCGCTCACCGCCGACGCACACCATGTGGTCCGCGCGGCCGCACGCGACGGGCTGACCACCCAGCAACGACGGCACGCGCAGCTGGCCGCCCTGAATGCCGCCGCTGCACTCGGCATCGTCGCGGTGCACGAATGCGCGGGCCCGGAAATTGGTGGCCTCGATGACTGGAACGAGGTGCGTGGCATCGAGCACGGTGTCGAGGTCATCGGCTACTGGGGTGAAGCGGTGAGCAGCGCTGCCGAAGCGCGAGATCTGATCGCGCGCACCGGTGCCCGGGGACTGGCCGGCGACCTGTTCGTCGACGGTGCACTCGGCTCACGCACCGCGTGGCTGCGCAGCCCCTATCTCGACGCGCCAGACTGCTGCGGCAACGCGTATCTCGATACCGACGCGATCGCAGCACACCTGCGCGCCTGCACGGAAGCGCGGATCACCGCGGGGTTCCACGTGATCGGCGACGCGGCCGTCGGCGCCGTGATCGATGCGTTCGAGCGCGTCGTAGAACTATTCGGCGCACCCGCGGTCGCCGCGTGCGGACACCGCCTAGAACACCTCGAGATGGTGACCGAGGATCAGGCGCACCGGCTCGGCGTGTGGGGCGTGGTCGCCAGCATGCAGCCCAATTTCGACGCGCTGTGGGGGGGAGAACACGGCATGTACGCCCAGCGCCTCGGGGCCGAGCGGTCAAGATCGTTGAATCCGTTTGCGCTGCTAGCATCCCAAGGCGTGCCACTCGCTTTCGGCTCCGACAGTCCCGTCACCAGCATGAATCCGTGGGCGACCATACGTGCGGCAACACAGCATCAGACCCGGGGTAGCGCACTGTCCGCGCGCGCTGCGTTTGCCGCGGCCACCCGTGGCGCATGGCGCGCCGCCGGCGTTCGGGACGGCGCGACCGGCACCCTGGCACCCGGCGCCCCGGCAAGCTACGCCGTCTGGGACGCCGACGAGCTCGAGGTCAGCGCGCCCAGCCAATCGGGGTCTCGCGCGGTGCAGCGCTGGTCGACCGATGCCCGCTCGCGCGTACCCGCGCTACCTCGACTCGACGACGTAATGCCGCGCTGTCGCCAAACCGTGCACCGAGGTGTCGTCATCCATGGCTGACGACGTGCGTCCCGCCGCCCTCGACGACGCCGACGATGCAAACGACGTAGCCGACGAACCGGTCGAGCGTCGTTCGCGGGCAAAGCGGTTCGGTCACGGTGTGATCGAACGCCTGCCCCAGCTGAGCGTCGCGATCGTCGCCGGTCTGGCGCTGTGCCTGAGCTTCCCGCCGTTCGGCTGGTGGTATATGGCTTTCCTGGCGTTCGCGTTGCTGGCATGGGTGCTGACCCGCGAAACAACCACTGTCGCAGGCGGATTCGGCTACGGATTCCTTTTCGGGTTGACCTTCTACCTGCCGTTGCTGCCGTGGGTCAGCGGGTTCGTCGGTCCGGTTCCTTGGCTGGCGCTGTGCATGCTCGAGGCACTTTTCCCCGCTCTGTTCGGCGCGCTGGCGGTCGCTGTTCGGCGGCTGCCGGGGTGGCCACTGTGGTTCGCGGGGCTGTGGGCCGCGCAGGAGTGGCTCAAGTCGACCGTGCCCTTCGGCGGATTCCCGTGGGGCGTCGTGGCCTACAGCCAGACCGATGGACCGCTGATATCACTGGTACAGGCGGGCGGCGCACCGTTGCTGTCGTTCGCCGTCGTGCTGATCGGATTCAGCTTGGCCGCAATCACTCTGGAGATCGTGACGTGGTGGCGGTCAGGCAGTACCAGAACCGCGAGGCCGCCTGCGGTGGTGATCCCCGGGGCATGCGTCACCGTCGTCCTGTTGCTGACCGCGCTCACCTGGCCGCAAGTCCGGCACTCGGGCATGGGCGCGGACGACGAACAGCCGGTCACGGTCGCCGCGGTTCAGGGGAACGTGCCCAGACTCGGCCTGGAATTCAACGCCCAGCGGCGCGCGGTCCTGGACAACCACGTCCGAGAAACGGAGCGGCTGGCCGACGATGTGCGCGCGGGCCGGGCGCAACAGCCGATGTTCGTCATCTGGCCGGAGAACTCCTCAGACATCGACCCGCTGGCCAATCCGGACGCGAACGCGGAGATCTCGGCGGCTGCGGACGCCATCGACGCACCGATCCTGGTCGGAAGTGTGGTGGCGGCGCCGGGCTACACCCGGGACAACCCGGTCTCGAACAATTCGGTCATCGTATGGAACCCCGAGACCGGTCCGGACGAACGTCACGACAAACAAATCGTCCAGCCGTTCGGCGAATACCTGCCGTGGCGCAGCTTCTTCCGCCTGTTGTCGCCATACGCCGACCGCGCCGGCTATTTCATCCCCGGCAGCGGCACCGGTGTGGTGCACGCCGCGGGCGTACCCATTGGGGTCGCCACGTGCTGGGAGGTGATCTTCGACCGCGCCACCCGCGAGTCGGTGCGCAATGGGGCGCAGATCCTGGCCGTCCCCACCAACAACGCCACGTTCGACGAGGCGATGAGCCGACAGCAGCTCGCCTTCGCGCGGTTGCGCGCCGTCGAACATGACCGCTACGTCGTGGTCGCCGGAACGACCGGTATCAGCGCGGTCATCGCGCCAGACGGACGTGAGCTTGCCCGCACCGAGTTCTTCGAACCCGCCTACCTGGACACTCAGGTGCGGCTGAAGTCCCAGCTCACAGCCGCGACGCGATGGGCGCCGCTGGTCGAGGGCGTGCTGGTCGCCATCGGCGTTGGGGCTCTGCTCGCCGCGATACTGCACAATGGGAGTTTCGTTCGTCGGCTACGAACGACGAAAGACAGAGGAGCTAAATGACGACGGGCCCGGGCCCCGGGGATCGCCCAAGTCAGCGCACGCTGGTCATCATCCCCACCTACAACGAGCGGGAAAACCTGCCGTTGATCGTCGGACGCGTACAGGACGCATGTCCCGACGTGCACATTCTGGTCGTCGATGACGGCAGCCCAGATGGCACCGGCGAGCTGGCCAACGAGTTTGCGCTCGCCGATCCAGACCGAGTGCATGTGATGAACCGTGCTGGCAAGGGTGGCCTCGGAGCGGCGTATCTGGCGGGTTTCGAGTGGGGCCTGGGGCGCGGTTACAGCGTCCTGGTCGAGATGGATGCCGACGGCAGCCATCCGCCCGAACAGCTGCACCGTCTGCTCGACCGCATCGACAACGGCGCCGATCTGGTGATCGGCTCGCGATACGTCAAGGGTGGGCAAGTCCGCAACTGGCCGCGAAAGCGACTGGTGCTGTCCCGGACCGCCAACGGCTACTCGCGAATCCTGCTCGGTGTCGACATCCACGACATCACTGCCGGGTACCGCGCGTACCGGCGCGAGGTGCTGGAGAAGATCGACCTGTCAACGGTCGACTCGAAGGGCTATTGCTTCCAGATCGACCTGACGTGGCGAACCATCAACAACGGGTTCGTCGTCGTCGAGGTGCCGATCACGTTCACCGAGCGTGAGTTCGGCCAATCGAAGATGAGCGGATCCAACATCCGCGAGGCGCTGTTCAAGGTCGCGGAGTGGGGTTTCCGCGGGCGTCTCGATCGCGCCCGCGGCCGTGGCGTGACGCGCTAACCAGCCCCGAATCAGCCCCGGCGGCGAGCCTTGATGATGTCGAGGCGCTCCTTGAGCAGTTCCTCGAGTTCGTCGACCGAGCGGCGCTCCAGGAGCATGTCCCAGTGGGTGCGCGGCGGCTTGGTCTTCTTGGGCTCCGGCGCGTCACCCTCGATGAGCGTGCCTTCCATACCGTTGCGGCACAGCCAGGTGTGGGGGATCTCGGCGTCGTCGGCGAACGGGACGTCGAACTCCTCGCCGTTGTCGGTGCGGTAGCGAGCCACCTGACGCGGCGCAAGATCGTGGTTACGGTCGGTCTCGTAGCTCACGGCACCGAGACGACTACCCCTCAAGACGCGATCAGCCATGGTCAACACTCCTCAGTCAATGCAGTTCTCCGGAGAATCAACGCAGCGGCACGACACGCAGTTCCCGACTCGGCCTTTGATGATACCGGGATTCCTGCGTCGGCCGGTTTACAGTCGGCTCCGTGGTTCCCGGGACATTGAAAAACCGCCGACGTTCTCAACCGTGTCGCTGGTGCGGGCGCGAAGTCGCTGACGCTGGGCTGGGCCGACGCAGGCAGTACTGCAGGCAGTCGTGTCGTCAGCGGGCCTACGAACAGCGATCCGTCGTCAGGGGCACCTCACTTGCACCCGACGCGGTGGTGTTGACCGCCGACGAGGCCGCGGAGCTCGCCGACCGCGTCTACCAGGTCAGATGTGCCGCCGAGGATGTATCGACCGCCGTCGACGAGGGCGCGGACGGCATCGAGTTGCGGCAACTGTGCGACGCGCTGATGCGTGCGGCCAGGGCGGCCGACGGCTGGCGTTAGTTTCGAACCTTCTCGGGGGGCTGCTCGTCGTTACGATGACCTGCAAACCTCCCGATGGGACCCGCCGTGACCTTGTCAACACCTGAGTCTTCATCCCCTGTGCCCACCTCGACGGGCGTGTGGAGGTTCGGACAATTCGTGCTGGACACCCAGCGCTATGAATTGCGATCCGGCGCAGAGTTGATCCGCGTCGAGCCCCAGGTGTTCGATGTGCTGACTCAATTGGTGAGCAACGCGCACCGATTCGTATCGAAAGAGGAACTGTTCGATTCGGTGTGGGGCGGTCGCTTCGTCACGGAAGCCGCGTTGACGAGCCGTATCAAGGCCGCCCGCCGCGCACTGGGCGACGACGGTGAGTCGCAGCGCTTCATCCGGACCGTCCGCGGCCGCGGCTATCAGTTCGTCGGCACCCTCACCGCCGACGAACCGCCGGCACCTGCGCCGCAGGAGATCGCGGTACCCGATGAGCCGCCGCCGCCACGACAGCACATCGCGTTCTGCAAGGCCGCCGACGGAGTGCGGCTTGCCTACGCGGTGGCGGGGGAGGGACCGCCGCTCGTGCGGGCCGCGAACTGGATGACCCACCTCGGATACGACATCGAAAGCCCGGTCTGGAAGCACTGGGTGCGCGACCTGTCGAACAACCGCCAATTCATTCGCTACGACGAGCGCGGGTGCGGGTTATCCGATTGGGATGCAACAGAATTCACATTCGATGACTGGGTGACCGACTTGGAGTCCGTCGTGGAGGCGCTTGGTCTGCAGCGGTTTCCGCTTCTCGGCGTCTCACAGGGCGGCGCAGTAGCGGTGGCCTACGCGGCCCGTCATCCCGAGAAAGTCAGCCGCCTGGTGCTGTGCAGCGCTTACGCGCGGGGCCGAGCAGTTCGCGCGTCCGGCGAGGACGAAAAACGTGCCGCGGCGCTCGATCTCGAACTCGCCCGAGTCGGTTGGGGTCGTGACGATCCCGCGTTCCGGCAGGTCTTCGCCGCACAGTTCATTCCCGACGGCACCCGCGCCGACTGGGCTGCCTTCGATCAACTGCAGCGTCGCACCACGTCGCCCGAGAACGCGGTGCGGTTCCTCGAGGAGTTCGGGCGCATCGATGTCCGCGACCTGGCGCGCGAGGTCTCCTGCCCGACGCTGATCATGCACTCCCGTGACGATCACCGGGTTCCGTTGCGGTACGGCGAGGAACTGGCGTCGCTGATTCCGAATTCCCGCCTCGTCGCGCTGTCCAGTAACAACCATCTGCTGACCGCAACCGAGTCGGCGTGGCAGGTGTTCCGGGCCGAGATCGACGAATTTCTGGCTGTCTGATCAGCTGCCGTACAGATCTCCACGCAATCTCCATGCATTCTTCATGTAAGGCCGGTCGCGGAGATCCATGCTGGTCACATGAAGAAACTCACTCGCACCCTGCTCGTGGGTATCAGCGCATTCGTCGCGCTCGGCACCCTCTCCGCCTGCTCGGGCGGATCATCCAATCAGGCGACCTCCTCATCGGAGGCGCCGACTACCACCACCGCCAGCGCCGAAGCCGCGCCTACCGCGTTCCCGCAGTCGGGACGCTACATCGCCGATATGACGGCGCCCGACGGCAAGACGATGACAATCGGTATCTCCGTCGAGGGCGACGAGATTGCGGCCTACGCCTGCAACGGAACCGACGACGAGGCATGGTTCTTCGGAAACCAGACCGACGGCACGATCGACGTGAAGTCGAGGTTCCGCGACACCCTCAACGCGGAGTACGACGGCACCAACGTCGAAGGCGATCTGAACATGAACGGTGTGGCATATCAGTTCACAGCGAAGCCGGTGACCGGCGAGGCGGGCATGTACACCGCTGAGCTGGACGGTGTCCGCGCGTCCTGGGTCGTTCGCGAGGACGGCTCGGCGATCGGTGTGCAGTTCGGCACCAGCAGCGTCGGTGACATCACACAAGCGGAGATTCAGCAGCTCAACGACGCGCAGTTCCGCTCCGAGGTGCGCAACAAGCGGCAACTGCAGCAGGCCCAGCAGATCACGCGTCTGTCCAACGGCAAGATGAGCTCCAAGATCAACGGCCAAGACGTGACGCCGACCCTGGTCAACGGGAGTTTCCGGCTCGGCTGACATCTCAAAGTCGTTGTCAGTCAACGGCCCTGCCGGTGTGCCAACTCACATCGGCAGGGCCGATGTCTTTGCATCAGGCAGAATCAAAACCTACTGACCCCAAGGTGGCGTGCGTAGCGTCGACGTACCGTGACCAGTCCTGCCAAGCTCGCGGCGCCGATAGCGCCCGTCCCCGCCGCGAATGCCAGATGGCAGCTGCGCAAATGGGGCTTGATCCGGCTGGCCTCCCCGGTCGTGATCATCGCGTTGTGGCAGCTGGGCAGCGCGCTGGGGCTCATACCCCAGGACGTGCTGCCCGCACCCTCGTTGATCGCCGAGGCCGGCATCGAGGTGCTGCAGAACGGACAGCTGACCGATGCACTGCGGGTTTCCGGTATCCGAGTAGTCGAAGGACTCCTGCTCGGCGGAATTCTGGGCGTTGCGTTGGGAACCGCCGTCGGACTGTCCCGCTGGTTCGAGGCGACGGTGGACCCACCGATGCAGATGGTCCGGGCATTGCCACACCTCGGCCTGATACCGCTGTTCATTCTCTGGTTCGGTATCGGCGAGCTTCCCAAGGTGTTGTTGGTGGCGCTCGGGGTGAGTTTTCCCTTGTATTTGAACACCTTCTCGGCGATCCGCCAGGTGGATCCGAAGCTTTTCGAAACGGCTCAGGTGCTCGGCTTCTCGTTCTGGCAACGGTTCCGCACCATCATCGTGCCCAGCGCCGCACCCCAGGTGCTGGTCGGTTTGCGGCAGTCACTGGCCATCGCATGGTTGACGCTGATCGTGGCTGAACAGATCAACGCCGACAAGGGAATCGGCTTTCTGATCAACAACGCTCGCGACTTTCTGAGGATCGACATCATCATCTTCGGACTGATCGTCTACGCACTGCTGGGCATCGGCACCGACGCCATCGTCCGGGCACTGGAACGACGAGCATTGAGGTACCGCACATGACAATGACGGCATCACGAACAACCCACATCGCAGGCGAACTGCGCGACGTGAACAAGTGGTACGGCGATCACCATGTCCTGACCGATATTTCGGTGCGCGTTGACAGCGGCGAGATCGTCGCGCTGATCGGACGGAGCGGCTCCGGCAAGTCGACGGTGCTTCGCGTCCTGGCCGGCCTGTCGACCGATCACACCGGTCATCGCGCCGTGGTCGGAGCGCCTGCACTGGCCTTCCAGGAACCCCGCCTGTTTCCGTGGCGCGACGTGCGCACCAACGTGGCGTACGGTCTCACCCGTAGCAGGCTGCCGCGGGCGCAGGTACTGGCCAGCGCCGATCGGGCGTTGGCCGACGTCGGGCTGAGCGACTGGGCCGACGCGTGGCCCCTGACACTGTCCGGCGGTCAGGCGCAACGCGTTTCGCTGGCGCGGGCACTGGTGGCCGAACCCGAACTGCTGCTGCTCGACGAGCCCTTCGGTGCACTCGACGCGTTGACCCGGTTGAGCATGCGGGCGCTACTGCTCGATTTGTGGCGCGAGCACCGGTTCGGTGTGCTTCTCGTGACGCACGACGTGGACGAGGCGGTCGCGCTCGCCGATCGGGTGGTGGTCCTCGAGGACGGCGAAGTCATCCACACCCTCGAGATCGACGATCCACGGCAATCGACGAATTCCGAGCACTACCGTGCAGAGCTGCTCGATCAGCTCGGTGTGCGCGACTGATACGAAAAGGGGTCTCTATGCGGAAGCTCGCCGTTGTCACTGCACTACTCGCGGTGCTCCTCGCGGGATGTGTCTCCCGCCAGGACAGCTCCGGCCCCTCCGAAGCGCCTGAAACGGTTGCGCTTTCGGAACTGTCGGACCTGACGCTCAACGTCGGCGATCAGAAGGGCGGCACCGAATCACTGCTGCGTGCCGCAGGGGCGCTGGACAATTTGCCGTACAAGATCGCGTTCTCCACGTTCACGTCTGGCCCACCTCAGATCGAGGCGGCCACAGCGGGCAAGATCGACTTCGCGATCACCGGTAACACGCCGCCGATCTTCGGTGCGGCATCGAACGCGAAGGTGAAGGTCGTATCCGCCTACGACGGCAGCGGCAGGGGAGACAAGCTACTCGCCCACGCCGATTCGCCGATCCGCGCGGTATCCGACCTGCGCGGCAGGAAGATCGCCGTGGGCAAGGGCAGCTCGGCTCACGGCAACGTGTTGGCTCAGCTGCAGCGTGCCGGTCTTTCGCCGTCCGATGTCGAGCTGGTGTTTCTGCAGCCCGCCGACGCTCTTGGCGCGTTCAGGCAAAAGCAGGTCGATGCGTGGGCGATCTGGGATCCCTACACGGCGCAGGCCGAGGCCGACATCCCGGTACGCAGCATCGCCGAAGCTGCCGGCGTCACGAACGGCGCCGGTTTCGGGATCGCATCCGATGCCGCACTCGCCGATCCGAAACGCAACACCGCGCTGAGCGACTTGCTCGTGCGGTACGCCAAGGCAACGCGATGGGCGCAGGACAACCCCGATGAATGGGCGGCGAGTTATGCGGCCGCGGTCGGCCTGGATCCGGCGGTCGCGGCAGCTGCACAGGGCCGAAGCCTGCGACTACCCACCGATCTCTCTTCCCAGCTCGTCGCGTCCGAACAAGAATTGGCCGATCTGTTCGCTGAATCCAACCAGATCTCCGACAAACCGGAGTTCAAGAACTGGGTGGATACCCGATACAGCGAATCGCTTGCGCCGCTTTACCTCGACCGAAATTAGGAACGATATGACCGCCCAGCCAACCGGCACGGCCCCAGCCGAATCGCCGTCTCCGACGGCCCCAGCCGAATCGCCGTCTCCGACGGCCCCAGCCGAATCGCCATCTCCGACGGCGAAGTTCTTCTGGTTCCTGCCCACCAACGGCGACAGCAGATCCATCGTCGGCGCATCGCACGCGTCGTCACACCACACCGTGCCCGCCACCTACCGGGCACCATCACGCAGGTATCTCGCGGAGGTGGCCCGCGCCGCGGATCGCCTCGGGTTCGAAGGTGTGCTGACCCCGACCGGAACCTGGTGCGAGGACGCGTGGTTGACGGCGTCGGCCCTGCTCGCCGAAACCGAACGGCTGAAGTTCCTGGTCGCATTCCGGCCTGGGCTGGTTCCCCCGACGCTGGCAGCGCAGCAGGCCGCGACCCTTCAGAGGTTTTCCGAGGGACGGGTGCTGCTCAATATCGTCAGCGGCGGCGACGACGTCGAGCAGCGCCGCTTCGGCGACTGGCTGGGCCACGACGAACGCTATGCCCGCACGGGGGAGTTCCTGCACATTGTCAACACGTTGTGGCGTCAGGACTCACTCGATTTCGAGGGCAGGCACTACACGATCAAGGACGCGCGGGTATCGGCAGCACCGGATCCGTTGCCGCAGATTTACTTTGGCGGATCGTCGGCCGCGGCACTGCCGATCGCCGCCGAGTACGTCGACGTGTACCTGACGTGGGGTGAGCCGCCACAGGCTGCGGCGGCCAAGATCGAGCAGGTGCGCAAGCTCGCCGAGGCGCGAGGACGCAAGGTGCGCTTCGGCATCCGCTTGCACACCATCAGCCGCGACACCGCTGCGGCGGCGTGGGGGGTTGCTGACGAGCTGCTCGCCGAACTTAGTCCTGAGCAGATCGCCAAACAGACTGAGCTGCATGCCAAGTCGGAATCCGAAGGTCAACGCCGGATGACCGCTCTGCATGGTGGCCGGGTGGACAACCTGGAGATCTACCCCAACCTGTGGGCCGGTGTCGGCCTGGTTCGCGGCGGGGCGGGCACGGCGCTGGTCGGCAGCCATGAAGAGGTCGCGAACCTGATTTACGAGTACCACTCGGTCGGGTTCGATGAGTTCATCCTGTCCGGCTATCCGCATCTCGAGGAGGCCTACTGGTTCGCCGAGGGCGTGCTTCCGCTGTTGAAACACAAGGGAGTCGCGTAAGGGTCGCCGACTGCGAGCCTAGCTTTTGCCTCCGCGCCGGTAGTTAGGTAAACCTGACTCGTGGACGAGTGGTTCGAGCGCAGCCCATTCGTCGGCTTCGCACCGTGGATTGTCTATTGGGTCGTCGCCGACGGCCCGAGCACGTGGATGTTCGGGGCGATCTGCGCGGTGATCTCGGCGCTGTTCCTGGGCATCTCCGCAGGGCGGGGAGGGGCGCGCATGCTCGATGTGGTGACGGTGGTGTTCTTCGTCGGGGTCACCGTCGCCGGCATGGCCGTCGGCGCCGAGGACCGCGACTGGATGGACACCTACGCGACCACGTTGTCCGGCGGAGTTCCCGCGTTGATGGCCCTTGCATCACTGGCGTTCGTCCCTTTCACCCAGCAGTACGCACCGCCGTCAGCGCCGCGACATGACTGGGAGAAAGCGGCGTTCCGCAGGACCAACCAGGTGCTGACGCTGATGTGGGCTCTCGTGTTCGCGCTCATCGCGGTCCTGGGATACGTCGCCGTCGCGGCACCGGCCACGGTCAGCTGGACCAAGGCCGTCATCCCGGTGGTCGTGATCGTCGGTGCCATCGGCATGACCCAGATCTATCCAGACCGGGCGCGGGCCAGAGCCGAACCACTCACCTGAAACTTCGCGCTAATATCTGCGTATGAATGCAGATAAGCAGGTCTGCGGACGACGGCTTGCCGATGACCAGGCCGACCTCGTCGTCGAGGTGTTCAGGATGCTGGCCGATGCCACTCGTGTTCAGCTGCTGTGGGCGTTGGCCGATCGTGAGATGTCGGTCAACGACCTCGCGTCGAGGGTCGCCAAACCGGCGCCGTCGGTGTCTCAGCACCTGGCCAAACTCCGGATGGCGCATTTGGTGCGCACTCGCCGCGAGGGCACCCAGGTGTTCTACCGGCTCGAAAACGATCACGTCCGGCAACTCGTCACCGATGCGGTGCACAACGCGGAGCACGCTACGGGCGGGGTCCCCGCACACCACCTGGACGAGGGCAAGCTGCGCGTCCTGCACGAGAAAGGTGCGGGGTAGTGGGGGTCGGACATTCCCACGACCACACCGATCGCGTCGACGATGCGCTGCGTGACAGCGCCGCGGGCATCCGCGCGGTCAAGATCAGTCTGGTGCTCCTCGGCACCACCGCGGCGGCGCAGCTGATCGTCGTCGCGGTATCGGGTTCAGTCGCCCTGTTCGCCGACACCGTGCACAACTTCTCCGATGCGCTGACCGCCGTGCCGTTGTGGATCGCGTTCGCGATGAGCCGACGCCCGGCGACGCGCCGGTACACCTACGGATTCGGACGCGTGGAGGATCTGGCGGGCCTGTTCGTGGTGACGGCCATCGCCGTGTCCGCGCTCGTTGCCGCCGTCCAAGCCGTTCGTCGGCTCGTGGACCCGGTGCCGCTGAACCATCTGAGCTGGGTGGTCGCCGCGGGGATCATTGGGTTCATCGGCAACGAGGTCGTGGCGGTGTATCGCATCAGAGTGGGCCGCCGGATCGGATCGGCGGCGCTGCGTGCGGACGGAATGCACGCCCGCGCAGACGGTTTGACCTCACTGGCGGTCGTGGCCGGCGCGGTGGGCGTGTGGCTGGGCTTTCCCCTTGCGGACCCGATCGTCGGTTTGGTCATCGCCGGCGCGATCGGGGTCGTGCTGGTCATCGCGACCCGGGATGTATTCGGCCGGTTGTTGGACCGCATCGATCCTGAATATCTGGACACCGCGCGCACCGTGCTGTCGCGGCAGCCGGGCGTGCGGGGAGTGCGGCGCGTCAGGATGCGGTGGATCGGGCATCGACTGGAAGCCGACACCGAGCTCGACGTCGACCCGTCACGGAGCCTGGCCGACGCGCACGCAGTTGCCCATGCCGCGGAACATGAACTGGCACATGCCATTCCGAAGCTCGGCTCGGTGGTCGTACACGCCTATCCGGCTCACGAGCCGGTCAGCAGCTGAACCTCTCGCCGATCTGCGGGGGAGCAGTGGCCGGCTGCAGGCAACCGAACGGTTCGATACCCGCGTCGCTGAACCGGACCGCCGTGTCGTGCGCGCGGTTGGCGCAGTACAGACCGACGGTGTCGACGCGGCACTGGTAGTCGCCAAATCCCAGAGCCCGGCCGTAGGGCAGTTCGGGCCCTGTTCCCGCGGTGAACCTGCCCGGATCGCCGCGCACCGACCCGACCTCGACACTCTGCCCGTCGAAGTCGACCCAGCCGCCCTTCCACTCGCCGTATGCGTCCTCCGGCCGCGGCGGTGGGTTGACGAGGTCGACCAGACACGCCAAGGCGCCACCGGCATATTTCGAGTCGGTCATGCAGTTGGTCTTGCCCGATGGTGTGACGAACGCGACGTCCGCGCCGAGATCGGTGGTCACCCCGTCGCGCACCGCGGTGTGGTACTCGGCGGCGTCGGCCGTGTCACCCGCCTCGATCCAGGCGACGACCTCGGCCACCGGCGCGCCGGGGTCCGGCGGTGTGGTGGGTACCGTGCTCGTCGTGGTGGTGGGCGACGACTGCCTGCTGGTGTTGGGCGGTATCGGGGTGATTCGTTCGGCCCCGCCGTCTGTCGAGGATGAACACCCCGCCACCAGTATCAAGATCGCGATCAGCCCAGCGAGTCGCATACCGGCCAGGCTAGCGGGCCGACTCGCCGATACCGTCCAGGCGCGGCGGCGGGCGGCATTCGCTAACGTCGGGTGATGCACGAACACACGGTCCGCGCGACCATCGCCTCCGGCGTTGTCGAGGGGTTCACCCGCGACGGCGTGAATCGCTGGCGTGCGATCCCGTACGCCAGCCCGCCGGTCGGTCGGTTGCGCCTGCGCGCGCCGCAACCCGTCCAGGCCTGGCCGGGCGTGCGGTACTGCCACGGGATCGGCTACTGCGCACCACAGCAGCGCATGTACACCCTTCTCGCGCCGGGTAAGTACCAGCCGATGAGCGAGGACTGCCTGACGCTCAACGTGGTGGCGCCGAAGACGCTGCCGGATGATCCGTTGCCCGTCATGGTGTTCATCCACGGCGGCGGTTATTTCATGGGCAGCTCGGCGACGCCGATCTACGACGGTGCGGCGTTGGCACGCCAGGGTTGTATCTACGTATCGGTCAACTACCGGCTGGGCCCGCTGGGATGTCTTGACCTGTCGACGCTGTCCAACGGCAGCCACACCTTCGACGACAACCTCTACCTGCGCGACCTCGTGATGGCGCTGCAGTGGGTGCGCGAGAACATCGCGGTCTTCGGCGGCGACCCGGAGAAGGTCACGATCTTCGGCGAGAGTGCCGGTGCCCACGCAGTGGCCACGCTGCTGGCCGTCCCCGCCGCTAAAGGTCTTTTCGCCCAGGCGATTTCCGAAAGTCCGGCGGCCGGAATGGTGCGCACTCCGGACATCGCGGCGGACTACGCGGCCAAGTTCGCCGAGCTGGTCGACCCGAACGAGCCCGACGGCGCGGCAGCCGTGATGTCGGCCCGGCCGACGGAGCTCGTGGCCGCATTCGAACGGCTCATCGTCGCGGGCCAGCGCGAGATGCTCGGCGCGTTCGCGGCCGGCCCCACCAGCGGCAGCGAGTACCTACCGCTGGACCCGGTCGAGGCGATGCGCGAAGGGCACGCCCACCGCGTGCCGCTCATCGTCGGCACCAACGCCGACGAGGCCCGGCTGTTCGGGCGGTTTCTCAAGCTGTTGCCGATGACGGAGCCCATGATCGAGCGACTGCTCTCCGGAACTGAACCCGCTGAACGTGAACGCATTACATCCGCCTACCCCGGATATCCGGACTCGGCGGCGTGCATCCAGTTCGGCGGGGATTTCGCGTTCGGGTCGGCGGCGTGGCAGATCGCGGAGGCGCACAGCAGACACGCGCCGACCTACCTGTATCGCTACGACTATGCGCCCCGGACGTTGCGATGGTCGGGTCTTGGCGCCACGCATGCGACAGAGTTGCTCGCGGTGTTCGATGTGTACCGAACGACTTTCGGGAAGCTGCTCACCGCCGCTGCGGATCGCAAGACGGCACTGCGCGTCAGCGACGACATACAGAAGCGCTGGCGCGCGTTCGCCCAGACCGGGGTACCCGGTACCGAATGGCCTACCTACGCGGAGCCGGATCGGGCGGTGCGGGTTTTCGACAGCCGGCCGCGCGTCGAATTCGATCCACATGCCGATCGTCGCCAGGCGTGGGAGGGCTTCACGCTGGCGGGCCGCTGAATCCGTAGCAGTGGCTGAAATCGCTGCGCATCCAACCGAGAATGTGGTTGCGTGAATCCTGTGGCTCATCCCCTGGATCCGCTCAGCGGCGACGAATTCACGGCGGTCGCGTCGATCTTGCAACGCGAGCACGGTGTCGGCGCCGGAGCCGAAGGGTCGGCGACGTCCGGCCCGGGCTGGCGGTACGCGTCCATCGAATTGATCGAACCCAGCAAGGCCGCCCTGCGCGAGTTCGACAACGGGGGAGCGTCCCCGCCCCGCCGCGCGCGGGTGACCTGTTTCGAACGAGCGGCCAACGCGACCTACAAGAGCACGGTGTCGCTGACCGACGACCGGGTGGAGTCGTTCGAACACATTCCCGGGGTGCAGGCCAACTTCACTGTCGACGAATTCGCCGAGTGCGACCGGCTGCTGCGCACGCACCCCGACGTCGCGGCCGCATTGAAGAAGCGCGGTATCACCGACATGGACCTCGTCTTCTTCGATACCTGGACCTACGGCAATGCGGTCGCGCCCCCGGAGTACCGCGACCGGCGGATCGGCTGGTCGGACACCTGGCTGAGAGATTCGGCAGGTGGCAGCCCCTATGCGAATCTCGTCAGCGGGCTGCATTGCGTCATCGACCTCAACGCGATGGAACTGCTCCGCGTGGAGGACACCGGTGGGGTCGAGAAGCCCGACGTGATGGGCGAATACGTGCCGAGCATGATTCCTGAGGCGGTGCGTTCGGCGTCGCGCAGGGAGCCGCTCAAGCCACTGCACATCGAGCAACCCGAGGGCCCGTCGTTCACCCTTGACGGCAACCTGCTGCAGTGGCAGAACTGGTCGCTTCGTGTCGGCTTCAATCACCGAGAGGGGATGACGCTACACACCGTCCGTTACCGCGACGGCGACCGGGAACGCTCTGTGGCACACCGGATATCGCTTGCCGAGATGATCGTGCCATACCGCGATTCGTCGGTGGACCACTACCGGCGGACCGCCTTCGACATAGGCGAGTGGGGCCTCGGGTTCATGACCACATCGCTCGAGCTGGGCTGCGACTGCCTCGGCGAGATCCGCTACCTGGACGCGGTGCTGCACAACAGCAGGGGCGAGCCATACACGATCACCAACGCCATCTGCATCCACGAAGAAGACAACGCGGTGCTGTGGAAGCACGTTGACCACAGCATCGGCGCCGAGGTGCGCCGGATGCGCAGGCTCACGGTGTCGTCGCATGTGACCGTCGCCAACTATGAATACCTGATCTACTGGCGGCTCTATCAGGACGGCAACATCGAGTGCGAGATCCGGGCCACCGGAATCATGGTCACCACGCCGGTGGCCCCCGGTCAGCAGCACCCCAACGGCACGCTGGTCGACGAGCGCACCTACGCGCCATATCACCAGCACTTCCTGGTCGCCCGGCTCGACATGGACATCGACGGCACCGACAACACCGTCGTCATGACGGAGTCTCACGCCGAACCGATGGGACCCGACAACCCGTACGGACTCTCACTCGTGACGCGCAGTATCCCGTTGCGCACCGAGAGCCAGGGCAAGCAGGACGTCAACTACGCGACCCAGCGCACGTGGAAGATCGTCAATCCCAACGTCGTCAACGGCATCGGCACGCATCCGTCATACAAGCTCGTACCCAGCGGGGCGATCCCACCGATGTTCGACCCCGACTCCCCGGTGATCGAGCGTGCCAGTGTCATCGGCCATACTCTGTGGGTGACCCCGAATCATCCCGACGAACGTTGGCCTGCTGGCGAATTCGTGAATCAGTCGTCGACGGACACCGGCCTGGCCAAATGGACGCTGGCCAACCGTTCGATCGACAACACCGACGTCGTGATGTGGTACGTGTTCGGTATCCATCACATCACCCGGCCGGAGGATTGGCCGGTGATGCCCGTCGACATCGTGTCCTTCTGGCTCAAGCCGTTCGGATTCTTCGACCGCAATCCATCCCTCGATGTCGTGGGGACCGCGCCCGACATGTGCCACACCTCGTCGACCAGTGCGCACCACTGACGTCATGGAGCGGCCGTCGGATCTGACGGCCGCGTGGCTGAGCGACGCGCTCGACATCCCGGTCACGGATTTCACGTTCGAGCGCATCGGCACCGGGCAGATGAGCGAGTGCTATCGAGTCGAGTTGACCCGCGCGTCCGGGAACGACGGGCCGTCGTCGGTCGTGTTGAAGGTGGCGGCAACTGACCCCGCGAGCAGGCAGACCGGACTGGCACTCGGGCTCTACGAGCGCGAGGTGCGCTTCTACACCGACATCGCGCCCAACCTCGGCGGCGGGCCGGTAGCGATTTGCTATTCCGCCGGCTTCGATCCTGGGACCGGCGCCTTCCACCTGTTGCTCAGTGATGCCGCGCCCGCCGTCGTCGGCGACGAACTGCGCGGCGCGACAATCGAACAGGCGATGCTGGCGCTAGCCGAGCTGGCCCGGCTACACGCACCGGCGTTCGGCGACGCATCGATGGCGCAGGCCGACTGGCTCAACCGCGATGCGCCGATGAACCAGGGGTTGATCGCCACGCTGTATGCCGGATTCCTCGACCGGTACGGCGATCGGATCGCGCCCGAGCATCGTGAGATGTGCGAGCGCCTCGTCGGCAGCTTCGACGCGTACCTGGAGGCTGAGAGCGCCGCCGACCGGCTGATGGGCCTCGTGCACGGCGACTACCGTTTGGACAACATGCTCTTCGGCCAGCCGGAGGCAGACCGGCCGCTGACGGTCGTGGACTGGCAGACCGTCACCTGGGGCCCGGCCATGACGGACGTCGCCTACTTCCTCGGGTGCGCGCTGCCCAGCGATGTCCGCCGCGAGCACTATGACGCGCTGCTGCGGGCGTACCACGACGCGCTGGGTCCCGACACCCGAGTCAGCCTCGCCGACGTACGTGACGGCGTGCGGCGGCAGAGCTTCTTCGGCGTGATGATGGCGATAGTGAGCTCGATGCTCGTCGCGCAGACGGAACGTGGCGACGAAATGTTCATGACGATGCTGTCGCGGCACGGCGACCACGTGCGTGACACCGGCGCGCTGGATATGCTGCCGGACCCCTCCGAAGGCACTGCGGCGCAACCGCTCACGCCTGATCCCGCCGATGAGCAGGCCCACGCCGCGGGCGCCGAGCCGCTGTGGAGCGAGAGCTGGTACTTCGACTTCGCCGACCCACAGCAGGGCATCGGCGGCTGGGTGCGGCTGGGGCTGATGCCCAACGAGAACACCACCTGGGTGAACGCGCTGTTGTGCGGTCCGGACATGCCGACCGTCGCCCTGCTGGATTTCGAGAACACCGGAGCCATCGACCTGGCCCTGGAGGCGACCGAGCCGCTGCAGACCTACACGGTGACGGTGCGGGGGAGCGCACAGGCGTACGACGATCCGTCCGCGCTCCTACATGGTCAGCCGGGCAGGCCGGTCGAGGCCACGATGGAGTTGATCTGGACGACGGTCGGCGTGCCGTACCAGTACCGGATCACCCCGCGATACGAGATCCCGTGCGCAGTGTCGGGCACGGTGACCGTCGACGGCCGCGAGTACGCGCTGAACGCCGTTCCGGGCCAACGCGATCACTCCTGGGGAGTGCGCGACTGGTGGTCCATGGACTGGGTCTGGAGCGCACTGCATTTCGACGACGGCACCCACGCCCACGGCGTCGATCTGCGGATACCGGGTGCCCCGCCGATCGGCATCGGCTACACCCAACGGCAGGGCGAGCCGCTGATCGAACTGCAGGGCGTCAGTGCGGAGGCGACGTTTGCGGACAACGATCTGCCTGCCACGACCACGATCACGTACACGCCGGGTGACCTCGTCGCGACCGTCGACATCCGTGGACACGCGCCGGTTCTGCTGACGTCACCCGACGGGCGGATCAGCCACTTCCCGCGTGCATGGGCAACGGTCACAACCGCCGACGGTCGTAGGGGTGTCGGCTGGGTGGAATGGAACCGCAACCTGCCCAGCGCTTAATCCCGCGAGCGACCGTGTTTGTGCGGCGACACGCCGTGCAATGCGTGCATTTTGAGGTCGCTCGCTGAGCGGGAGCACCCTAGCGTGGCGCGTACATGATGATGCCGACGCCGGCCAGCGCCACCACGGCACCCGTGACGTCCCAGCGGTCGGGGCGGAAGCCGTCGGCGACCATGCCCCACAACAGCGAGCCGGCGATGAATACGCCGCCGTATGCGGCGAGCACTCGTCCGAAATGCGGGTCGGGTTGAAACGCCGCGACGAACCCGTAGGCACCCAACGCGATGACACCGGCACCGATCCACGCCAGGCCGCGATGCTCACGGACGCCCTGCCAGACCAGCCACGCTCCACCGATTTCCAGGACTGCGGCGAGGACGAACAACGCGATCGATCTCAGCACCATCACGACTCTCAGCCTGTCGCGAGTGACCGCAAAATGTACGCAGGACACGGCGTGTCGATGTACAAACGCGGTCCTCGCGGTGGGTAGCAGCCTGTCAAACCAGGTGGGCGCTGTCGTCGTCGAGGTCGTGACGGTTCAGGCCCATCGGCGTTGCCGCGGGCACATCGCCGGCGGCGACCACTTTCCGGGTGATGGGCGTCAGGCCGCGGAACAGTGCCTCGACCTCGTCGTCGGTGAGCGCGTCGAGTGCGGTGAGCGCCAGTGTGTCGGTGGAGTCCTCGATGCGCTGTTTGAGTTCGCGACCCTGCGCGGTGAGCTCGTCGTGGTCGTCGAGGAGCCCGCGCCGCACCAATCTGTCACGATGGTGGGCCCATTGATCGTCGTCGTAGTCGCGGCTACGCATGATCATGTCCTTCGGTACCCGGCCGGCCATCGCGTGCAGGACGTTGCAGTCGCGGCCGGAGACGCCGAGCGACGTCAACACCGCAACATGCCCGTCGCCGCGCTGTTCGCGTAGCAGCGTCGCGGCATGCCATAACTTGGCCAGCGGTTCGTCGGGCCACTCGAGTGCCAGGTTGGCCGCGAACAGCGGACGGCCGTCAAGGGGAGCGCTGCGCGCAGCCTTGGCGGCGAGGTCGGCGACCAGGGCCAGATCGTCGTCGGCGCCGACGCCGTAGCGGCGCAGCGCGTCGACCGCAGATTGTTCGCGCGCCCGCAGGGCGTCGGCCGGCGGAGCGACCTCCCACCCCGCGGGCAACGCCTTCGCCACGCGTTGCGGAGCGAAGTTGTAGAAGATCGCCGTCACCACGTCGGCGGGCACCACACCGAGCGGCGCCGAGCGAGCGGCGAAGTACCCCATCCAGAAGCCCCGATATCCGAGCCCATCGAGGGCGGCGCGAGCTTCCGGCGCGAAGTACGTCACGGCGTGTACCGGTTCGATTCGGTCGAAGAAGCGCCGCGCGAGCCTGGGGTCCCTGTCCATGACCCCAGTTAACCATTAGGCCTCTGGCTGGCCCGGGGGCGAAAACTCTTCGGTCACAGCGGATGCCGCCTCGTCGATGATCGCCCGCATGGCACGTTCGGCGGCGGCCTCGTCACGTAGCCTGATGGCACGCGCGACCTCGTCGTGCAGCGCGATGGCGGCGGGGTTCGGGATGTCGGGCATCATGCCGTGGTGGGTCCGGCCGGTGAGCACCTCAGCGACCACACCGTTCAGGGCGCGGAACATCTCGTTGCCACTGGCCTCGAGCATCGTCTGGTGGAAGATCTTGTCGGCCAACAGGTATGCGTCGAGGTCCCCAGACCGTCCATGCACCACCATGTCCGAGACTGCGGCCGCCATGATGCGGCACTGATGAGGGTCGGCTCGCCGCGCGGCGAGCGCCGCCGCCGCGGGTTCGAAGCCTCGCCTCAACTCCGAGAGTGACAGCAGCTGTGCGGCCTGGTCGCCCGACTCGAGCCGCCACCGAATCACGATGGGGTCGAAGACGTTCCATTTGCTCGCGGGCTGAATCGTGATGCCCACCCGGCGGCGGGACTCCACCATGCCCATGGACTCGAGTACCCGAACCGCTTCGCGCACGACGCTCCGGGAGACACCGTGCTGCGCGCTCAAGCCGTCCAGCGTGATGACCTGACCGGCCGAATATTCACCAGACACGATCGCGGTGCCCAGAGCGGAGAGCAAACCCCCGTGCAGAGCGCCGACGATTGGTTGAGACACCACCTATACATCTTGTCATAGACTTTGCTGACGTTATTAAAAACATACGATTGCGAAAGATACTTGCAATCGTATGATCATTGAGGCATGCTGTGTGACGTCAAGCACAACGGGGTAGGTGGAGAAGATGGCGTCACCAATCGTCGCAATGGGCGTCTCGGGTTCGGGTAAATCAACTGTTGGAGCGGCGCTGGCGCAGCGCCTTCGGGTGCCGTTCGCCGATGCCGACGACTTCCATCCGCCGGCCAACATCGCAAAGATGACCGCCGGTGAAGCGCTGAATGACGACGACCGGTTTCCCTGGCTGGAAGCCATCGGAGAGTGGCTGGCCGAGCGCTGCGACTCCGGCGGTGTGATGAGCTGTTCAGCCCTCAAGCACAAATACCGCGACCAGCTCCGCCGCCACTGCCCTAATGTCGAGTTTCTCCATCTGAGCGGCACACCCGAGGTCATCGCCAAGCGCCAGGCCAGCCGGCCCGGCCACTTCATGCCTGCTTCGCTGCTGGCCTCGCAGTTCGAAACGCTCGAGCCTCTCGGCGATGACGAACGCGGCCTAGCCATCGACGTCGACCAGAGCATCGACACCATCGTCGACACCTACGTCTCTCAAACCGCAACGCGCACAACCGAACAGGAGTTCTAGTGGAAGCGATCGAACCGGCATACGGCACCGCCACGCTCTTAATCATTGCCGCGGTGGCAGTCGCCGTCCTGCTGTTCCTGATCATGAAGGTGAAGCTGCACGCGTTTGTGTCGCTCGTGTTGGTGAGTGTGCTGACCGCACTGGCTGCCGGTATCCCCGTCGGCGACGTGCCCGACGCGCTGTCGTTCGGCTTCTCCAACACCCTTGGCTCGGTGGCCCTTCTGGTCGGCTTCGGCGTCATGATCGGCCGGCTCCTCGAAGTCACCGGCGGCGCACAGGTTCTCGCCGACACACTGATCGGCAGGTTCGGTGAGAAGCGTGCACCGTTCGCACTCGGCATCGCCGCGCTGATCTTCGGCTTCCCGATATTCTTCGATGCCGGTCTCGTGGTCTTCCTGCCGATCATCATGACGGTCGCGCGGCGCTTCGGCGGCTCGCTGCTGCTGTATGCCTTCCCCGCCGCCGGCGCCTTCGCCGCCATGCACGCGATAGTTCCGCCCCATCCAGGACCGGTCGCCGCGGCGGAAGCCCTCGAAGCCAACATCGGGCTGACGTTGCTCGTCGGAACGCCCATCGCCATCGCATCCTGGTATATCGGCGCCTATCTAGTCTCCCAATTCATCGGACGCCGTGTACATGTCGACATCCCCGAGGCACTGTTCGGTCCGATGAACGGCGGCCGCGAAATCGCCACGGATACCGATGCCGACGGGGACAGCGACGGCGTCAGCGTTGGTGCGGGTACAGGTCAGACGGTAACTCAGGCACCCGCCCGTAAGGCGCCGACCTTCGGGACAGTGCTCGGCATATTGCTCCTGCCGTTCTTCTTGATCTCGTTCAACACCGTGCTCAAGACCCTG
Organism: Mycobacterium sp. 29Ha; assembly: GCF_032883055.1. Taxonomy (NCBI): domain Bacteria; kingdom Bacillati; phylum Actinomycetota; class Actinomycetes; order Mycobacteriales; family Mycobacteriaceae; genus Mycobacterium; species Mycobacterium sp. 29Ha. Next base: position 9,636 of record NZ_JAMQTI010000021.1, on the reverse strand, counting down.
ACAACCGCAGGAGTTATCGAGGAAGGTACGGCTTGGGCCGAGTACCTGATGCTGCTCGGGAACACGCCTGTCGCATTGCTCATCACGGTGCTCGTGGCCACGTTGGTGCTGGGCTTGCGCGGCCGGTCGATGGCCGCGGTGAGCGATATTTTCGACAACGCCCTCGGTCCGATCTGCACCGTCATCCTGATCACCGGCGCCGGCGGCATGTTCGGTGGCGTGCTGCGGCTGAGCGGCATCGGAGATGCGCTGAGCAGCTCACTCTCGAATCTGGGGATGTCCCTGATATTCCAGGCGTTCATCATCGCCACGTTGCTTCGCGTCGCCCAGGGCTCGGCGACCGTCGCGATCACGACGACGGCAGGCCTTCTTGGCGCCGCGGCAGCTGAGGCGAGCTTAGGCAGCTTTCATCTCACGCTCTTGGTGGTCGCCATCGCTGCGGGAGCCACCGTCCTCTCGCACGTCAACGATTCGGGTTTCTGGCTGGTGAGTCGCTTCTTCGGGATGGACGTGAAGACGACGCTGAAAACGTGGACGGTGATGGAGACGACGCTCGGCGTCACCGCCTTTGTGATTGCCCTGGCGCTGTGGGTCCTCACCTGACCCGAAGCGACGTCAGGCCTTGAGGACCTGAGTTCCGCCAGCGAGCTCGTCGTGCTTGCCCTGCTTGGTCGGGCTGCCGTTGATGGTCACCGCGATGATGATGATCGCGACGACTCCCAGCAGACCGCCGACGAAAGGAATGATCGGCAGCAGCGTCCACGAGTTGCGGATCGCCGACTGCGCGGGCGTCGGCTTGGGTGCGCCCCCTGGACCGTGGACGCTGAGGCCGAGCAGCTTCTTGCCGGGTGTCGCTCCGATGGAGACCTCGAACGCGACGAAGTACACGAAGGTGAGCACGCCGGTGAACAGCCCCGTCGCCCAGAAATTCGACAAGGTGTCGGTGAGGAAAATCAGCGCATAGCTGACGATGGCGACCAGGATGCCGTCGATGACTCGGGCGAGCCAGCGCCATAGCAATCCACCGGGCTGCTGACCCCCGACGGGTGGGTAGGCGCCTTGCTGACCATATTGGCCCGGCTGAGGGTTGTAGTCAGGTGATGTCATCTCGCACTCCTCGCGTCCGCTGCGCGGAAGGCGAATCCAACCGCGGGGATGGTGGAGTCAATCTACAACTGAATGTCGCGCGAACGCGCCTGTTCAGCGCACGATGATCATGAATTCAGACGCTTGCGTTCCTGCTTGATCTGCTTCCGCGCCTGCTTGACCTGTTTGCGGCCCTGCTTGCGTGCCGTGTCGGCGAGACCCGTTGCGCGATCGCGTGCGGTTTCAGCCAATTCCGGCGCGCGGTCGCGGGCGACCTCTGCCAATTCCCAGCCGCGGTCACGCGCGACATCGGCGATCTCAGCGCTGCGCCTGCGCGCCAGGTCCGCGAACTCAGGTCCCCGCTCGCGGGCAACGTCGGCGATCTCAGCGCTGCGCCTGCGCGCCAGCTCGGCGAACTCGGGTGCACGCTCGCGAGCGACGTCAGCGATCTCGGCGCCGCGCTTGCGCGCCAGCTCGGCGAACTCGGGTGCACGCTCGCGAGCGACGTGAGCAAACTCGCGGCCGCGTTCCGCACCGATCTGCAGGCCGTGACCGACCTTCTCGGCGAGTGGGCTGTCGGCGAGCGCTCCACCGGTCGCCGCACCGACGGGCAACGCGGCACTGACGGCGTCGGAGACCTTGTGGGCGGCGCGGCGGCCGCGCCATCCGAGTGAGGGTTTGCCCTCGGTGTCGACTGCGGCGATGATCAGCCCGCCGATGAGGCTGATGTCGGTGAGGAAGGCGCGACGCTCGTCGGCCTTGCGCTGGGGATCCGTCTCATTCCAGAAGGTGTGTCCGCCAAGGCTTCCCGGCACCACGCTGGCCGCAAGCGCGGCCGATGCCAGCCGGGGCAACTTGCCGCTGGCGAGCAGTAGGCCACCGCCGATCTGAACCGCGGCGTTGACCCGGGCGACCGTCTCGGCGTTCGACGGGACATTGGTACCGACAGGGTCGGGCAGCTTGCTCAGCCCCTCGAGCGTGGGACGGGCCGCATCGGCGGCGGGCTTGGGGCTACGCAGGGCATCGACGCCGCGGGCGATGAAAGCCGCAGAAAGCATGGGACGGGCAACACGTCGGATCAACATGGCCACCGTGTTCCCCGGGCAGGGTCGTCACAAACGTCAATAGGTGGCGTTCCGCAGGTCCCTGTCCCGCAGAGGCAGCGCGTACCAGAACACGATCAGCGCCACCAGTGTGCAACCACCGGCGATCCAGGCGCCGGTTCTGCCGACCACGCTGTCGAAGATCACCACAGCGACTCCGGACAGCGCTATGCCCAGCAGCATGATGCCGACTTCGGCGTATCTATGGGAGACCGCGACCAGCGTCTCGAGTCGGTGCCGACGGAAGAGCACGCGATGCATGCTGACGGGCGCGACCAGCAGCACTGTCGCGCCGAGCGAACAACCGACCGTCACCAAATAGACGATGCGCATCACGACACTCAGGTCGGCGAAGCGCGGCTGAAACGGCAGGATGAGCAGGAACCCGGTGAGCAACTGAACGCCGGTCTGGGCCACTCGCAATTCCTGCAACAGACTCGACCAGTTGCGATCCAGCCGTTCGGCTTCCGTTTCGTCGCGCTCCCCACGCCCCTCGTCGGTGCCGGGATGTTCGCTGGTCACGACTGCATTGTCCCACCGCAACCCGGGATCTACGACCGGTTGGCACCATGCCACGGGGTGACAACCACCGGTCGGTGCGCACCACGAACTCATCGGCGTAGCGTCGGCGTCGTGGCCCTCGTCGCTGGCATCGACTCATCCACCCAGTCCTGCAAGGTCGTCATCTGCGACGCCGACAGCGGTGCGGTCGTCCGCTCGGCCAGCTCGCCGCACCCGGACGGCACCGAAGTCGATCCGCGGTGGTGGTGGTCGGCTCTGCAGGAGACGATCACGGCCGCGGGAGGCCTCGATGACGTGTCGGCGGTCTCGGTCGGTGCCCAGCAGCACGGCATGGTGTGTCTCGACGGTGCGGGCGCCGTCGTACGAAATGCCCTGCTGTGGAACGACACCCGATCGAGTGCCGCCGCCGACGAGCTGGTGGCCGAGCTGGGCGCTCAAGAGTGGGCAAAGCGCATCGGCGTGGTCCCCGTCGCCGCGATCACCGTGGCCAAACTGCGTTGGCTCGCCGATCACGAACCCGCGCATGCCGATGCGACGGCCGCGGTGTGCTTGCCGCACGACTGGCTGACCTGGCGGCTGAGCGGTTCGACTGACATCGCCGATCTGCGCACCGATCGAAGCGACGCGAGCGGAACCGGCTACTACTCATCGGAGGCCGGCACCTATCAGCTCGACCTGCTCGAAACGGCGATGCGAGGTCGACGACCCCACGTCCCGACGGTGCTCGGCCCTGCCCAGGAGGCGGGGCGGACGTCGACCGGCGCGGTGCTCGGGCCCGGTGCCGGGGACAACGCGGGGGCGGCCCTTGGACTGGGCGCCGAGCCCGGTGATTGCGTGGTCTCACTGGGCACGTCGGGTGTCGTGAGCGCGGTGGGTGACGTGGCGCCGCACGATCCCGACGGGATCGTGGCGGGCTTCGCCGATGCAACCGGGCGCCAGTTGCCGCTTGTCTGCACGCTCAACGGCGCCCCGGTACTTGCCGCGGTAGCCACCATGCTCGGCGTGGACTTCGACGAGTTGGACCGGTTGGCGATGTCGGCGGAGCCCGGTGCCGGCGGGTTGACGCTGGTGCCGTATTTCGAGGGTGAACGGTCACCGAACCTGCCGTCGGCCGCGGGGGCGATGCACGGGATGACCACCCGAAACCTCAACGCCGCCAATATTGCCCGCGCCGCCGTGGAAGGCCTGCTCAGCTCGATGGCCTACTGCATCGACAGAATCACCGAACACGGCGTCGACGTCAATCGCATCATCCTGGTAGGCGGGGGAGCGCGGTCGGGGGCGGTGCGTCACATCGCGTCCGCACTGTTGGGGGCACCTGTACATGTGCCCACACCCGCGGAGTACGTCGCGCTGGGCGCCGCTCGCCAGGCGGCATGGACACTCGCGCAAGACGACTCGCCGCCGGCATGGTCGTTGGGGATCACGAAAACCTACACGGCAGCCCCGACACCGCACGTCCTCGATCAGTACCGCGCCGCGCAACCGTTGACGCTTGGGCAGTGAACTACACGTGGGAACAGCTGGCGGACAACGTGGTCCGATGTCGCCTGCCGTTCCTTGACGTGACGGTCGGGGTGATCTGGGGACGGCTGGGCGCCGCGCTGATCGACTCCGGATCCACCTTGACCGAAGCTCGGGCGATCCGCGCCGATGTCGAGCAGATGACGGGCCGCGAGGTGAGCCACGTCGTGTTGACTCACCACCATTTCGACCATGTCCTGGGATCTTCGGCCTTCGACGGTGCCGCCGTGTATTGCGCGCCCGCGGCCGCGACGAGCATGACCGACCACTCGGAGCGCTTGCGCTCAGAGGCCCTGCAGTACGGCGCGAAACCGCGCGAGGTCGACGAGGCTGTCGGTGCGTTGCGGCGACCACAGCACGAGGTGGAATCGGACGTCATCGATCTCGGCGACCGTGTGCTTTCCATCAGGCATCTGGGCCGCGGCCACACCGACCACGACCTGGTCGCGGTCGTCGAGGGCGCCGAACGCCGCGTTGTCTTCTGCGGCGATCTCGTCGAAGAGTCCGACGATCCTGCGATCGACGGTGGCTCCGATACCGCGGCATGGCCGGGCACTCTCGAACGACTGCTCGAAGCCGGCGGCCAGCACGCCGTCTACATACCCGGTCACGGCGCGACGGTGGATGCCGGTTTCGTGCGCCGCCAACAGCGGTGGCTCGCGAACCGTGTGACGAAGTCAGATCCGAGACTGTGATGTAGGTCATTGCTTGACCAGCCCTAATTAGGTGACCCTTACCGTTCGTCTTGCTTACGAATGGCTGGAGGGTGCCATGAGGGCCGACCTCGAATTCGCGTATGACCTGACGCTCGACGAGGCGCGACGCCGCGCCACAGTCCTCGAGGCGATCGGTGACGAGTGGGATCCCGTAGCTGTCATGACCGAGGAACAGCGGGCGGAAGAAATGTTGTATTCCGATCTCGACGACGAACAGCAACGGATCTACGACGATCTTGTTCGCGCTGGCGTCCTGCCTGATCGGAAAGTGATCCATGCTGCCGATTGATCCCACCGCCGACCGGTCACGACGTGCCTGGCTGCCCTGCCCGTGTTGCGACCACGCCACCACATGCGTGGAGTGCCATAAGCGCAAGAATTGCGCCGTCCATTGGCAGTACCTGCTGAGCAATAAGGGCACGGTGGTCCACCTGCAGTGCTCTGACTGCGGCTACCTGTGGTCGACCGATACGCGGAATCGAGCGCGGCGACGTCGCGCGGCCTGACCGCTAGCCGCCCGCTTCGGGGCGAGGCCAGCGCGGCCGAGGCAGCGCCTGTCCCGGCGGTGGCCGCATCCGGTCCAGCACGGCTCGCAGCGGTGGCCAATCGGCGCGGCCACGGCGTGTCACCGCGTACGCGGTCAGCACTGCTTCGGGTGTAGGCAGCGGCAGCACCTTCACACCTCGACTGGTCGGTCGCCCCATGGGCAACAGACCGACCCCGAACCCCGCCACGATCAGGTCTTCGACAAGGTCCAAGCTGTCGATCTCGTGCGCGATGCGCGGCGCGAAACCGGCGAGCGACGCCAAGGTGCGAACAGCGGTCTCGTCAGCTGTGTTGCGGGAGTTGACAATCCACGTCTGGTCCGCGAAAGCCGCGATATCCGCGGGTCCGTCGGGATACGTCGAGGGGACGGCCAGCCCCCACGTGATCGACCAGAGCGCCTCGGTCTGAAGCACCTGGTTTGGCGAGGCAGGAGCCAGGTTGTAGTCGTAGGTGAGTGCCAGATCCAGATCGTCGTCGGTCAGCAATGCGAAGGCTTCGATGGGTTCGTACTCGCTGATCACCAAGTTCACGTCCGGGTACTGTGCGGCGAGGTCGGCCACGATCGGCAGCAGCGACACCCGGATGCCGGTGGCAAATCCGCCCACGCGCACCGTGCCCGACGGCTCGGCGTCGGGATCGAGATCCAGTCGGGCGCTGTCGATCGCTGCGAGGATCGTGACGGCGTGGTCAGCCAGTCGCAGCCCGGCGGGAGTCAGCCGCACCCGACGGCCGTCGGGCTCGATCAGCTGTGCTCCCGTCTCCCTGGCGAGCGCGGCGATCTGCTGCGACACCGTCGATGTCGTGAGGTGGTGCGCATCGGCCACCGCCCGCATCGAGCCCAGACGCGAGAGCGACAGGAGGAGTTGGAGCCGCCGGGTGTCCACCGCACGATTGTTCACGATTCGTGAACAATCGTGACCATTTAGGCCTGGTTGCGGGGAGGCCGCCGTCGGTAGGGAAGTGGTCCGGAAAAGAAAGCGCGGCACGCGAGCGACGGGGGGACCGCTCGCGTGCCGCCTCACTGAGTGGTTCAGCTGCGACCATCTCCGCGGCTGCGACCGCCGCCCTGCAAGCCATCGGGGGCGTGACTCTTCGGGGTACTGGTCACAGCACTCTGAAAGTAAGCCAGGCCGATAAGAAGAACCTGTCGACCGGCTAGGAAGTTCCTGTGTACAGGCCTGCGTCGAGATTCTGAGATGCCGCCGTGACGGTTCGTCGGTCAGGAGCCGATACTGTCTGGATCCCAACAATACTGCAGTGCAACGCAATTGACTTCGACTTGACTCCCGCTGAGTTCAAACTCCTTGAAACCAGCCCGCGTACAACGTCGCGGCGAAGGTCATACAGAGCGCCAATGCCACACACAGGTCACGCCAATGTCCATGAGGCAACGTACACGCATCAGCACGGTCTGGAAGTAGTAGCGGCTATACGGAGGTTCGGTGGCGAGTGTTGAGCAAGCGGATCCTCCGGATTGCCGAAGATCTTTGAGCCGCATTCCACCCGTGCCCTAGATGGCGCGATGCTGCGCGTGGAGATCGTTCTCAGAAGTAGCATCCCAACGAAGTCGTACGCGATCGTAATGTTCTGTTCAGCAACACTATTCATGACCCACCGCTCTGCCCACGCTCACGCAGGAGGCGCCCATAGGAAACTAGTGCAACATCCGAGTACCAAGAAATATTGATCACTGTCGACGATGACTTGGGCGATTGCTCCTGTCGTCGAGGCAAATTCACATGGGAGTGTCAAATGTCGACAAATAGTTCTCCGGCGCGCCGCATCATCGGACGGGTGGCAGCCGTGGCCGCAGCGACCGGCGTGCTCGCCGGCTTCGGAATGGCAACTGCGACTGCGCAACCGCCGCCGTGCCCCCCAGGGGCCCCATGCGTCGGCGGCCCAGGTCCGGGCGGCCCAGGTCCGGGCGGCTTCGGTCCCGGCGGTCCCGGGCTTGGCGCTCCGGGTTTGCCACCGCCGGGACCTGGTATGGGGCCGATCGGACCAGGCCCGGGCCTGCCGCCGCCGCCGCCTCAGCCGTGTCCACCCTTTGTTCCGTGCCCACCGAGATGACAGGAAGTCAGAGCTTTTCGAACCCGCACTGATCCTGGATCACCTTGCCATGCAGTCCGTCGCGCGGATGTCGCGCGACGGACTGTTTGCGTCAGCGCATGCAAGATCCCGGCCCCAACAGGACACAGCTAGCACCTAGGGTATCCATCGAGAAGTCCAATACTTCGCTCCTAGCATTCGGGTTGGCAAACCACGCCGCACGAAAAGGGAGCTGAGGGAATGAATTTCAAACGAACCGTCGGGGCGTCGATACTGGCTGGAGGCGTCGCCATCGCTGGAGTGCTGGGTGTCGGACTCGGCTCCGCGACCGCGCAACCCGCTGGCTGCGGGGGCACCGAACTCACCGGCCTGTGGGCCCAATCAACCTGGAAGGCCCAGCCAACCCGGAGGGCCCAATTGGCAGGCGCGGGGCATCGACCAGGGTCGTCAGGATCACCAGCCATTCAACTGGAATGGCCAGCAGGTGACACCGATCCCGGCCGGGAACGGTCAGGGATGGGGCTTTTGGGCTCTCGGACAATGGATTCCGCTGTGACAGTGCTGGGCTGAGCACAGCACACAACTCGTGTTATGCGAAACGGCCACGGCTACTGGAACAGAGTTCCGGTAGCCGTGGCCATTTCATTCGCACGCTTTCTACGGTCGCAGTTCAGGCGTGCGTGCGCTGGTCTACCGGACGACCTTCGGTCTCGGTAACAGTTCCGGCGATTATTCACGATTCGCGAACGGTATGTCCATGAAAATCACGTGGACGTGAACGGTTCCGGTCCCGTTCAATTCATGTGTGACCACAAACCAGGCGCGCACCGGGGCCTTCATGGCGTTGGGTTCGATGCTCTGCGTCCAGTTGGGTCTTGCGATCGCGGTGACGCTGATCGACGACATCGGAGTCGAAGGCGCGGCGTGGCTGCGGCTGGCGTGGGCCGGCATCCTGCTGCTGCTCATTGTGCGGCCGAAGCGTTCGGCGTTCACCCGGTCGAGCTTTCTGATGTGCGTCGTGCTCGGCGTGGTCACTGCGGCCATCACGCTGCTGTTCATGGCGGCCCTGGACCGGATTCCGCTGGGCACGGCCAGCGCCATCGAGTTCCTCGGCCCGCTGTGCGTCGCGGTGGCTCATGGCAAGGGCAGGCACCGCTTCGTGTGGCCGGGCCTCGCCGCGGTCGGCGTGGTGTTGCTGACCCAGCCCTGGGCGGGCGTCATTGACCCCGTCGGTGTCCTGTTCGCGCTCAGCGCGGCGGTGTGCTGGGCCACCTACATCCTGCTGACCCAGCGCGTCGGCGATCAGGTCGCGGGCATCAGCGGACTCGCGGTGTCGATGCCCGTCGCCGGCCTGGTGGCCACCGCGACGGTCGGACCCGCGGTGTTCGAGCGGATGACGCTCGAAATCCTCCTGATCGGCATCGGTCTCGCGATCCTGCTGCCGGTGGTGCCGTTCGCGCTGGAACTGTTGGCACTACGCCGCTTGACGACGGCCGCGTTCGGCACGCTGATGGCGCTCGAGCCCGCGTTCGCGATGATCGTCGGCCTCATCGTGCTGCATCAGATGCCCGGTATCGCGGGGGCGGTCGGGATCACCGTCGTGGTGGCGGCCGGGATCGGCGCCGCCCGTAGTGGGGCGCGCACGCCGTCGCCCGTGCCCGCCGAGGTGAACTCCTAGCTACGCTCGTCGTATGGCAAGCGGATTTTACGGTTCACCGATCGTCGGCCTCATGAACAAGATGTTCGTCGCGCTCATCGATGCGCCCCTCGTCGGACCGGTGGTGCGGCGCGGCATGATCAACATCCGCTATGTCGGACGACGTTCCGGCAAGACCATCGAGACCCCGATCGGCTACCGGCGCACCGACGACGGAATCGTCATCAACGTGATGTCACCGGACAACAAGACGTGGTGGCGCAACTTCCTCGGCGACGGCGGCCCCATCACCCTGCTGAAGTTCGACGGCAATGACCGTACCGGTCACGCCGTCGCCAGCCGCGACGCCAACGGGCGCGTGTCGGTCGCCGTCAAGCTCTAGCCCCGATTTTTCGTCCAAGGTGATGGCAGTAGCGGTTTCCGGCTGGGAAGC
>NZ_JAMQTI010000020.1:0-123301 GCF_032883055.1 Mycobacterium sp. 29Ha | reverse complement strand
TTCCCAGCCGGAAACCGCTACTGCCATCACCTTGGACGAAAAATCGGGGCTAGCGCAAACGGGGAGATAGATGGAAGCGCTCTTCGCAGTCATCATTGTGCTGCTCGTCGCCGCCGTCATTGCCGCAGTCGCAGCGGCGGTCTTGTTGCTCCGGGGAGACGACCGGCCATCATCAGCGAAGCAAAAAACGACTTCACCGCCCGTGAAGGCGAAGCAGGCAGCGGCGTCGCCCAAAAAGTCGTCGCCGCCTTCTCGGCAAGCTGCGCCGAAACCCTCGTCAAGGACAGTTGCCACGGCAGGGAACAAGACGACACCGACTGTGAAGCGTAAGCAGTCGGACCCACCCCCGAAGAGGGCGGCCTCCCCAGACACGAAGCCAGTCGTCTCCACAGCGGCATTAGAGGTAGGCCGATGGGCCAAAGTTGTCGCGCATCATGACGACCACACAGGCCAGGCGGGCAAGATTGTGCAGGTTTGCGATGAGACCGACGAGTACGACTATTGCCTGCAGTTTCAGGGTGACCCGAATTTGTATGCATTCCGTCGCGATGAACTTGTCCAGGCCACCGCGCCACGTCTCAGACGGCGGGCACCGGCGAAGGTTCAGGATCAAAATATCCGAAAGCCACCCGTTGGCTGGCATCCCGACCCTGACGCAACAGACGGGCAACGGTACTGGGACGGCGAACGGTGGACCGACCACCGCCAATCACCAACCGCAGGCGATTTTTGGCGTCGTCCGATCGTCGTCAGCGGCGGAGTGGGAGTCGCGATTCTGGCGGTCCTAGTCTTAATTCTGTTCAACATCGCCAATCAGGAGAGCGACCTGTACAAGGCGTGCGTGGCTGAGCAGAAGGCAAGTGCGGGATCACATCTCAATTCCGAAATAGAGAACGGAATCGAAGACCAATGCGAGGCGCGGTATGGACGCTGACTAGGAAGGGCGCTCGTGGGATTGTCGGACTACGAACTGCAACAACTGGAGAAAGTGCGCGAGCACAGGGAACGGGAGCTGCGCCGGTCCCCACGACGGCTGGTCCCGGAGTCGGTCAAGGACAAGGGGCGCGAGTGGTACGACAAGGCGCTTAAGACACCAGGTGCAGCCAAGGTAAAAGACAGCGGAGCCGCCGCGCTCAAAGCGACCGCCGAGGGAGCGGGGAAGTTCATGACCCGCACCGGTCAACTGACGACATCGGAGGCCCGCGTCGTTCGCGCCTACGCCAAGAAGGGTCATTCGGTCGAGCACCTGGACGACATCCGCAAGCTGGATCTCAGGGCCATCGACAAAGTTGCCTCCTTCACTCGGCTGCACTACACGTACTCGGTTTCCGCCGCTGCAGAGGGGGCTGCGGCCGGACTGGCGGTCAGCGGCGGACAAGCGGTTGCCGTGTTCGGCGGTGTCGCGGGCGCTGGCGCCGGAGCCGCGCCCGGATTGGGAACGATCGCGGCTGCGATGGGCGTAGATGCCGCCGCTCTTCTGACCGCGTGCAGTCGAGTCATTGCCCACGACGCTCTTTATTATGGGTACGACCCCCGCGACCCTGCTGAGGAAGTCTTCATGATGCAGGTCATCGGGCTCGGCTTGGCGGTAACTCCGTCAGCGAAAGCTGTTGCCTACCAGCAGCTTGCGATATTGACCCGCAGTCTCGCCACGAACATGGCCTGGCGGCAGCTCAACCAGCAGACGTTCGTGAAGGTGGTGCAGAAGTTTGCCACCCAGTTCGGGCAGAAGCTCACCAAGAAGAAGCTGGGGCAGTTTGTGCCCATCGCGGGTGTGGGGATCGGCGCCGCCCTGAACTGGAAGATGGTCGACGACGTGGCCAACGCCGCGTACTGGGCCTACCGCGAGCGATTCCTCTACGAGAAAGGCGGGGATCTGGAACCGATCGTCGTCGACGTGGAGGTAGACGAATCCTCCAGCGAGGACGACGCAGAGTCCTCGATCAATGTCATCGGCATCCTCGAATCCGAGGGCATCGTCTTCGATGACGAGAGAGACTCCGACGAGGAGAGCGGCGATGACACCACATAGCTCTGCTAGACCTGGGTATCCGGCAAGACCGACGGGAGAACATTGACGCAGCGGTGGAGAGGCGAAGCAAAATAGGTCACGGGATATGACAACGCCGTTGCCGCCACCAGGGTGGTACCCAGACCCTCGAGGGACAGGCGGCAGGTCCTATTGGGACGGCCGTCGCTGGACGCCTGCCTCAGGTCAATTATCGGAAGGGCCAGCAGTTTCGAATATCCTTGGGTGATCAGTTGCTAAGCGACAAACCTTCAGTAGAGATTCGCAAGGACACGATGAAGTACAGCAGCGAACCCTGCTGAGTCGCAGCCCGGACGAGACCACGACTATTCGGTCCAAGTGTCATGCTGAGAGTGACGAGGCGTCGTTCAGGTAGCGGTCCACGGTGGCGCGTGAGACGCCCAGCATCTTGGCGATGCCGGTGGCCGCGATGCCCTTCTCCCGCAGACTTCGGGCCTCAGCGGCCTGGGCGTCATCGACCTTGCGAGGCCGCCCACCCTTTCGCCCGTTGGCGGCCGCCGCGAGTCTGGTGCCGGTCGCCCGTCAGTGTTGTCTGTCGGTGTCCGCCGTTAACCTTTGCCGCAGGGCGGGTGCGACAGCGCTCTCATCGGATGCAGGTCAGGAAGGAACCGCGTGACCCTCGAGGAAGCACAAGCACTTGATGGTAAGCCCACCCCGATCTTGCTCATACGACCCGGGATGGAGCCATCAGGCCGACACGGCGTTCTGTATGGCCTGAGCCACGACAAGAAGCAGGTGCTTATCAAGTGGATTGACCACCACCATATCTCGTGCGTGCCATTAGATATGCTCACGCAAATCATTGGGCCACCCGACACGATCGACTCGGCGGTCGGCTACAACTTGGAAACCAGGTTTGTGCTGCCAGCCGAGGACACCGTGGCGCCCCCGATGCGCTGGTATTCCCGCCCCGAAGGCGACAAGCTAGGGCTCAGGGTCGCGCCTCGGCTGGCGTCGTGGGAAAAGGCCGATCATCCGGATCAAGTTCGGTTGCGGGAATATCTTGCAGATACCGAAGCGCTGCTCGCCGCCTCGCGTGTTCACGGCCCGTGGGCGCTCCGACTCGACGTGGGCCTGCCAAGTGGACGCGATCTCCTCGACATGGCGGACCTCGACAACTATGCGTACCCCCTCGCCAATCACCTACAGGACCCTGGTCTGGTGTCGGTCTGGTGCACGAAGCAGCACAGCGAGCAGTCCTTCGTGCGCATCGAACCCGCCAGAGAGACTGCACCGCCGTCGATCGACGTGCTGGTCGCGAGAACAACCGCATCGGCTTCGACTGTCGCCTACAAGGAGCAAATCGACGCCACCGTCGCATTCGCCTCAGAACTTCCTCCAGGACCCGTCCGGCTCGAACTTGCCTTCGTCGTCGGCCCCGGCAGAAATTGGCTGAACCTCTGGAAACAGACAATCGACTCGCTCGGTCCGCTTCTGGGACGTACTTACCCGTGGCAGCCCTGGCACCCCCTCGACGGGAGGATCACCGAGCTGGGCATGCACCTGACCGTTGACCCCGCTTTCCGCTACGAGGTCGTGATCGGCATAGCAGCCGCCCCAGCATTGCTCCCGACGCTCCGGCTAGAAGGAGAATCCATAGGTCTCGACGAAGTCTTCCCGCCGACGCCAGGAGTGTGGGCTGAGTTAGCCCAGCACGAGATGGCAGGTGATCACCAGTTCGGCAAGGCTGTTCGGTTTTTGGAAGAGGGCGGCACCGAGGGGAAACTTTTCGCGGAGTCACTGGGCATCAAAGTCGCCTATGCCGACTGGCTGCTGACTCACGCCCGAAAGATGAAGCGCGGAATTATCCGCGTCGTGGTTAGCGCGAAGAACGACGGCCGGGAGACTGCGAGCATCCAGGCCCACCACTACCGCTATGTGTTGGACGACGACCTCAGCCCCGAAACCCGGCAATACGTGCAAGCCGTGATCGCGAAATTCCGAACCGTCAACCCTGACATCCCAATGAAGGCGGCGAAAGCTCAAGGCGCTCAGGACTCCTACGACCGAGAGCCGAAATCCGAACCGGCGCTATGCACCAATGCTGCTTGTGAATGGGCCTGGACTCATCACGGTGGTCAATGCTCATGACGCTGGGCCCCAGGACCGAGATGTGGAAGGAGCACGCCGTCATGGATACCGACTCGGTGGGATTTCACCGACGAGCAGGTGCTCAAAGAGTTCGGGAAAGCAATGCTCGCCCACTCCTATGGCTACTACGACTTCACTGACCGCATGGAGGTCCTGCGAGCGGAGGGCCTACGGCGGATGGGTGGGAGCAAGAGTTGTAGCAACGCCTAGGTAGGCCCCACACTCGGGCGACTTCCCGTAAGTGTCCTTCGGCGCGAGTCCGGCGTCAGGCAGCCTGGTTTGCCAAGTAGCGGTAGACGGTGGCTCGGGAGACGCCGAGCATTTTCGCGATGTCGACTGCCGCGATGCCCTTCCCCCGCAGACTTCGGGCCTTAGCGGCCTGGGCGTCATCGACCTTGCGAGGCCGCCCACCCTTGCGCCCGTTAGCGGCGGCCGCCAAGAGCCCGGCGCGGGTCCGCTCGATCATGGTGTCGCGCTCGAGCTGGGCGAAGGCGGCCATGATGGTGAGCATCGCCTTGCCCATCGGCCCGTCGGTGTGCAGGCCCTCGGTGACGCTGCGGAACCCGATCCCTCGGGAAGTCAGGTCCTCGACGACGGCGAGGACGTGTTGGGTGTTGCGCCCGAGCCGGTCGAGCTTCCACACGGTGAACACGTCGCCCTCGCGGAGATGGTCGAGGCAGGCATCGAGATGCGGCCGGGACGCGGTGGCGCCGCTGACGTAGTCGGTGAAGACGCGCTTCGCGCCGGCCTCGAGAAGGGCGTCGAGCTGAAGTTGGGGATTCTGGTCGGTGGTGCTGACTCGCGCATACCCGATAACCGCCACTGCCGGCCGCCCCTGTCTCATAATCCCATTGAAGTCTAGGTTTTGATACTAGACGTTATGAGACGAGTTTTCAAGACAATCGTCCGAGCCGTCGGGCCAGGACGCGAGCCGCCCCCCGCGAGGCGCCCGCAGTCGCATCAACCCATCGTTTTCGAGACATCGCGTTAGCAGCGGCTGCGGACTGATGTCCGACCGAGTGCGTAGCCTAGGGCGCCTAGTTCGCCGCCGTCGTCGGCCTGTCGACAATGGCTGGCCGGAGATTGAAAGAAGCAACGATATGGCTCGAAGTGATCAGCTCCGCGGGGAGATCGCTCGGCTCGAGGCTGCCGTAGCTGGCTACGAGAAGGACTTGGCCCGACATCAAAAGTCGGCTGATGATGCCAGTGCGACGGCGCACAGCGAGAATGCCAGGGCTGAGAGGTCCAAGAGCGACTCGACTCGTCGGTCCGCCCGTAGCGCCGCTGAGCGTCGGCAGAAGGAAGCAACTGCGGCTTTGAAGAAGGTGGCGGAGGTGCGCGACAAGATCGCCGCCAAGAACAAGACCATCGCCAGCAAGCGCGTGTCTCTTCGATCTGCTGAGCAGAGCGAGCTGCGTTCGCGAGACCGCGATGACAGTCGACGTAGGCAGCAGGAGAAAGCCCACGCACGCGACCTGGCCCGCATTAACAGGCAGTCAGTTGAAATCCGCTACGTCGAGGTGCAACCTGCGAGACCCGAGCCTTTGCGTGTGCTCTACCTCACGGCCAATCCCCATGCGCTGGAGTCGCGTACCGTTTTGCCCGACGGGTCGATCGAGACCACGGGTGTTTGGTTGCGCGTCGATCAGGAAGTCCGTCAAGTAAAGCAGTCTCTGCGTGCATCTAAGTTTCGCGACCTCGTCTCGATTGAACACCTGCCCGCCGCCACCGGGCTCGACATGATCGACGGCCTCAACGACCATCGGCCTCATGTTGTTCACTTCTCAGGCCACGCGAGTTCGTGGGGAGTCCTCCTTGAGAACGAGGAGGGCTCGACCCATGGTGCAGAGGTGGGGTTCAGCCTCCTGGCGAGAGCGCTCGGCGCAACTGACGAGCCGCCGAGGCTGGTAGTCCTCAACGCCTGCGAGAGTCTCGAAGGCGCCCATGACCTCCTCCAGACGGTGCCCACGGTGATCGGGATGTCGGAGTCGATCGCGGATATCGCCGCTGTCACGTTCGCGGCGAAGTTCTACGCCGCTATCGCATCGGCGCAATCTGTCGGCACTGCAGTAGAACAAGCGAAAGTTGCGATGCAGATCGCCTCACTGGACGAAGACTCACAGTTGCCAGAGATTCGGACCCGCGAAGGCCTAGACCCTTCAACTCTGATATTGGTCACCCCACAGCTCTAAGCTTTCTCAAGAACCGCGTTATTCACCAAGGCCGTCGCCTGGTTCCGACAACGCTCCATCGGTTTGACTGTCTCGAAGGGCACGTAGCGAGCGCTAAGGCGATCGGCTCTGCGGGGCACGACGGTCTTACGGGTAACACCAGCAGCGGTCTGAGCGTCAGCCACCCAGCCTCTGACGCGGTCACGAGCAGAGTTGAGCTCGCTTCCAAGGTGTCAGATGGTGCTGATCTCGCAGCGATCATGGAGTGCGAGTCCTATTATCAGCCGCCATGGGGCAGTGCGTTCGACACCGAATCCCTGGGTCGCACAAGTGAGCGACGACGATGTCCCGTCGGTAGTTCCAATGCAGGAGCCGCCATACTTTTTCGTGCGCGAAAAGGCATCAGCCGCGGCTCATCACTGGGACTACCTCAATGACCGAGCCGACGAGGCGCTGTGCGGTCACGGGTACGACGATCCCATCACGCTCGGGGAAGTACCACGCCCCAAAGCGGTGTGTAGGGCCTGCCAGGCGCGCTTGCCCGAATACCACGCAGTGTGGTGGTCCGAGCGAGCCCGCACCGCCTACTCGGAGCTCGAAGAGTTGCGCGCAAAGTACAACAAGCTGCAGCAGCACTCGAACAACCAGCGGACTCACCTCTCGGTGCTACAACAAAAGATGCAAGACCTGAATCGGGGCGGGCACGATCCCAACTCCCATGCTGTTCAGCGCCCAGGTCAGAAAAAGTCGGCGCCCGCGAAGAGTTCGAGAAACAAGCCGAAATCTTCCCCACAAGAGAAGACAAGGCAGCCGCCAAGGCAACCATTGTCTCCTTTTGCCAGGCAGCTCGGAATCCCATCGGTGAACAGGGAACAACTCGAGGCTGAGAAGAAGGTCAAGAGCTCAAAGCCGGTTCTCGGCTTCGAACCCGACCCCAAGACACTCCAGAAGCTGCGTAGGCCCGAGCGGCGGTCGCCGAAGAGCGCCGCCGAGAAAGCCTCTGATGACGCTGCGCGCGAAAGAATGCGTGCCTACAAGCCGAGTACCTGGCGACTAGGTCGATCGCCTGGGAGCTACCGCTAGGGGAATGATGTCGGCCGTGCCTGGCTTATCAGCGGTCGATCTCTTCGGCCAGCGTCCGGTACAACGTCGCCCGGCGTCTGCGCGATCACTGGAAGAGGCTCGCTATCGGCGCGATCCGCACGGCGAGCGCGACCTGGTCGACGGTCAGTGCGCGGGCCGGCCGATGCGAAGATTGCGCGGCTTGCGCGCCTTCGCTCGCCGCCTTGCGATCATGGCCCAGCTCCAGACCTCGCATAGGTCAAGAAACCTTTCTTGGCACGTTCTTCGCGTCGAGTTTCAAGGTAAAAAGGGGGGCGAGGAATAGTGAAATCGGTGATCGCGGGAGTTCATTGGGTGGGTCTGACGATTTCCGGGGTGCTGCTTATGAGCTGCACCTCGCTCAACGGTGATGACCGGACAACGGGTAGCCCTGAAGACTGGACCGCCAGCGTTTGCACACAAGTTATCCCGGATGTCGGGGGGCTCCCAAATTCGCTTATCAACGCCAGCCAATGCACGCCGGCGAATGGAGGTGACCACATCTTCATTGGTCAATACTCATCAAGCTCCGCCATGCAGGCCGACCTTAGGCTGCTTGAAACCGGCCGCGGCAGCTACGCCACGTCGACATCCGAGGATGGCCGCATTTGGGCATTCATGGCAATTCTCGACGGCCTAAACCCTGGCGGCTATGAGCAGACGCGAGCTGCGCTAGAACCGTTGGAGAGGTATGGATTCCGGATCGAGCAGGTGCCCGGTCGCCAAACCCCATCCATTCAAAGTCAGGCGGCTGTGCCTCTTCCTACGAGTACCCGCCGATCGGCCCCTGCACCCGCCCCGACGGTTGCTCCGACCACGGCCCCCGGAACTGGATCGAACCCGCCTGCGTTAGGTCGTCCGACCATCACCAATCCGCAGGGCTTTCGCCCCGTCAGCATGAGCGACGTGTACACGCTCATCTGTAACGATCTCGATGTAAATGGTGTGTCCGTCACGAGTATCGAAAACATCTACCACGTGCTTTACGAGGGGCAATATCAATACGCTGGGCCTGAGGCTGGGCGCGCCGTCGCTGTCGCGATCAACACGACATGCGTGTGGCACAAGCCAGCTCTAAATGAAGCAGTTCGCTAGTTGCGATGCCGGACTCCCTCTCTGCCGGCATCTGCCTGTCGAAAGCAGACCGGAGTCCCATGGCGATTGGCTCGTTTGAGAGTGAGTTCGCGGCAGAGAACGCCGCTGCCGAGGAAGTGCGTTGCGAACGGACCAGCGTTGCGGGCTTCGGCAATGCGCCAGAAGCACCACCGGCCCCGGAAACCTAAAGGTTGCTACATCGACAGCGATGGCTCGTTCGGCTGGTCGATCGGCAATATCGGCGGCAACGGAGCCAACTACGAGTTGACTGACGCCCACCTGACTTGCGGTCGAGTGCTCGACATGATCGGCTGGACAATCGAGCCGAATATCGGTGGAACTCGCTTCACCAACAACCGCACCGGCCACGGCATGTTCGTAAGCATCGGTAACGTCTACTCCTTTTAAACCCGCGAGGACTAAACCCGCGAGGACTGAACGCGGGTTAGGGCGCGGTCTACTTATCTGGTGGAGTTGACGGGCGTAATTCCTTGAAATGTTGTTCGACCCATAGGTTGTATCGCCGTTCCGCCTGGTATAAGGAGTCTTGCTGTTGGGATTGCGGTAAACCCTTTTCGGACGTGACTACGGGCTTAATGGGCGAACAATGGCTTTTTACACATCGTTGTCGGACACGACATTGCGGGGCCTGTAGGACTGTCAACCGAGCAGCAGCGGACGTTCTGCCGAAATCAGCGGACAGCGCCCGGAAGTGGCGTAAGCGTCGAGCGAGGGACCTCGTTCCGAAACGTACATGCGCTCGTCAAGGCAGTCGTCCAAGGAGATCGCCCGTCCAATCTGATTGGGTGGCTCTTTTTCAACAGCCGCGACTGCCGATTTTTCAACCGTCGTCAACAGTGGGCACGCCGCGACTGCGCAGGGGCTTCGACCTGACTCCGCAGATCAGGATCTCGACTGAATCGACGGCGTGGCCGGTTATGTGCAAAGCCATCGGCTTAGCGTGCACCTTGCGTTGCATCCTTTGCTTGCTCCCAGCGAGTCATAGGTTGGCCATGATTCACGCCTGTATGCCGGCCCGGCACGCACGAAGCCGAAGGCGGTGATCGAAGGAGATGTGCCCTCCGCAAGGACAGCGCTCCACTTCGTCCGGCGAGGAACTCTCCATCGGTGAGGCGAAGGACGCTCGCGCTGAGTCGAGTAGATCCCCCCTTGTGCGTTGAGCGACGAGCTCTTCCCCGATAGGTGGAATCGAAGGACTCTGCTCCTTTGTGGATCGGGGAGATGACCCCCCTTCAGGTCGATTCCAAGTTCCGAAATTCCAGTCAGGGGGTCTTCTATAGACCCCCTGAGGGACTGGAATAACTGGCCACTATTGGAATTGAGTTGGAATCAGATTGGAATGCTGGAACTTTCATTTCCTCCCACATCAGGCACCACCCGAACTACCGACGTACTTGGTTCGCTTCGGGGTACCGACGTTGGCCAGATCGCCGCTGTCTAGCAGCGCTTTCAGGGCGTTGTAGACCGATGACTTGCTGACGTTGAGCGGCTTAGCCAGGTCAACGACTTGCGTCGCCGTAAAACCTTCCGGCGGTGCAGCGGTCCGAACAATTTCCAGGACGACGCGCTGAGAGTTTGCTCGCAGGTCGGAATTTCCAGGTCCGTTTGTTGAAATGACGAGGGTCTGCCGCTGTAACTCCAGGGTGTTCGGCATCAATTCGCTGCTCACTGTGTGCCGCCTGAACGTGAAGTGGTGGTCACACCCGTCGCCCACGTCCTTCTGCTTGGCGCACCGGATCTTGCCGTGTAGCCCGTCGCCCTCCATCCGCAGGTCAGACCACACCGCACCGTCCCAGGCGTTGGACCCTCGGCCTGCTGTGCCGTTGCGTGCGGAGTGGTGGACGACCAGCACCGTGCATCCTGCCGCGTTGCGGATCTTGTCGGCGGCGTTGATGGCGCGCCCCTGCTCTGTGGCCGAGTTCTCCTCAAGGCCCTCGGTGCTGCGGGCGCGGGTGTCGATGATTACGAGGTCGGCGTCGAACTCGGCGACAACGGCGGTGGCCTCGGCCACGTCGCCAGGGTTGCCTAGTTGCACCGGATCGGGCAACACATACAGTTGGCCTTCCAGCGCCTCAGGACGGATGCCCTCGGCCTCGCACCAGGCGAGCACACGCGCTCGCATGCCGGTGGCGCCTTCGGCCGCGATGTACACGACACGGCCCGCCCGGGGCACGGCGAAGGTACCGGCGAAAGGCTTACCCGTGGCGATCGAGCACGCCATGCCGATGGCGACGAAAGTCTTGTAGCTGCCCGACGGCCCCGAGAGCTGGGCTAGGGTGTCGCGGTACAGCAGTCCGTCGATCAGCGCAGTGACCGGCGGCAGGTTAGCGAGATCGCTGATCCCAAGCAGCCGGTCGCGCAGGTGCGGGCGACCCGCCGCCTTCGTGGCGGCCTTTTCCTCCTCGAACTGCTGGTTGGCCTCGTGGCGGGCACTGAGCCGACGCTTCTCCTCGCGGACCTTTTCGTTGAAGTCGAGGTCAGGTACCGCTGAGCCGCCGAGGGCATCGGCGGTAGCCCGAGCTTCCTCAGCCAATCGTCGCAGGCTGCCCAGGGGGTCCTCCGCGGCGACGGTCGCATGGTCTAAGAGCAGTTTCTGCGCGGCGTTCCAGGCTAGACGCCGCCGCAGGGCATCGACGAGCCAATTGAGGTCCTCCTCGACGGAGCCGGAGTCCACCAGCTTCAGCCCGCTGAACTCGGCCGCGAGTGCGAATCGGGTGGGCGCCTTGGTCCGCCCGCTGCTCTCCCAGTACTTCACGGCGCAGGCATAGATCGCCTCGTTGGGCGGATTGACGAACGCCGCCGGCCGCAGCCCCATGTCCCATGCTTTGGCCATCGCGTCGGGGTCGTCGGCGAGGAGGCTCAGTGTCTTGATCTCGATTTCGTCGGTCACGGCGCCCACCCGCTAGACTGGTTTTCGGTCCTGGGCTTGGACTTATTGGCTGCCTCGCTGGTCTCGCCGGCGGGGCATCCTTCGTCAGGGGGTCTCCCATCGTCGTCCCCTTCAACTGCGCGGCCTAATAGTTCCCAGCAGGGGTAGGCGCGACGCGCCGCAGCAAGTTCCACCGTCTCGTGATGGAGGCAGTGCCGGTCGCCTTTGCTTTGTGAGACGGCGCGGTGTTGCCGGACGCCGTAACGGCGGTGAACGTCTGGCAGCGGGCGACGCAGTGCGCGGTGTTCAAGCCAATCCCAACGAGCTAGGCTCCACCCGCAGATGGCCGCTCCTGATGTTGCAGGGGGAATCTGAGCGACTTTCACGCCAGGGGCGGTGTCATCATCGGTCATGACGGCATCAGCTCGTCGTGCGAGGGCAGCGCCGTGTCCTCCGTCTGGTCGGGATCGTCAGGCAGGCCGAGGTTTTCGAGGAGGTCGCGGTCGGCCTGGCAAGTGTTTGGTCTGGTGGTCACCGGGCACCACCGTCGCCCTGCTCGTCGAGTTGTGCGATCTCGTCGACCAGTTCGGGGTTCTCCTCGGCGAGCGTTGCCTCGATGTCGGCGGCCTGTGCGCGCAGTCGGCGCGCCCTGGCGCTGGCCATCGCCAGCTTGATCATGTGGGCCTTGCGGGCGTGCTCGACGCGCACAGCGCGCTCGGCAGGGGCCAGTACCCCGTCGGGGTCCACCTGCTCCTCGAACCGTCGCAGCGCCTGACGGCGGGCTGCCGCTGTACGGGCGGCGCGGTCCTCGGTATGAGCCCACGAGGCGTGGGCACCGGCGCGCCCCCTCATGCTCTTTTGGGCGGGGGTCAGATTATCGGGCATGGAGCGGCCTGCCTTTTCAGGTCAGGCGTCGCTCCTCCCCGCTCCATAGCGGATCAACAGTGCTCGGCACCAGTCGCTCCTCCCCGCTCCATAGCGGATCATTAGATGGCGACTCTGGTTCCTCTGTTGTTCGACACCAACGCTACGGTACTTTTCATGTACAGCGCAACTGCCCAAACGTCCGGGGCCCCAAGACTATTCCGGAACCAGGCTCAGACCCCGAGGTCACCGAGGTTGAGATTGCGAGCCTCTGCGGCGGCGCGTTCGGACGCGGTGGCGGCGGTGTAGCGGTCGATCATATCCCGGCGTGCCCAGCCGGCCACGGCCATCAGGCCGCCCTCGGAGCCTCCCGCGGACAGCCACCGAGTCGCCGCTGTGTGCCGCAGCAGGTGCGGGTGGAACCGTTCGATACCGGCGATCCGGGCGCGGTGGCGCAGGGCCGCATGCAGCCCGTAGTAGGAGAACCCCTTGCCGCGGTCGCCGACCCACAAGTCGGGGGAGTCGGCGCGCACATGGGTGCGCCGGGTGCGGATGTAGCGGTCCAGAGCGGTCGCTGTCTGCGACCCGAACGGCACGATGCGCCCCTTGCCGCCCTTGCCACGGGTGACGGTGGCCAGCCCCCGGCTGAGGTCGAGATCGGCGAGTTGCAGGCCGACGACCTCACCGGCGCGCATCCCAGTCTCGGTCATCAGCCGGACGATGGCCTCGTCGCGGCGCTCCCGCAGGCTCTTGCCCGAGCAGGATTTGATCAATGCCTTGAGCTCGTCGTTGCTGAGCGCGTCGGTGACCTTGGTGTCGAGCTTGGGCGGCTTGAGGCCCAGTAGGGGATCGGCGTCGAGTTCACCCTCCTCGGTCAGCCATGCCGAGAACCGCTTGAGCGAGAGTTGCCGGGACCGTGCGGTGGCGGGTTCGGCGCCGGCATCTAGCAACTCAGCGGTGAACGCCTGCACGGCATTTCGTGTCAGGGCTGCCGGTGTGCCTGTTCTCTCGCACCAGCGCAGGAAAGCGGTGATGCCGTCGGTGTACACCTTGAGCGTCGCGGGGGACTTGCGTTCGGAGCGCAGGGCGAGTTGCCACGACGACAGCAGCGATTGCAGGTCCAACGGCTTGGCTTTCGGCACCTCGTTATCTTGACTAGGAACGCTGTGCTTGTCTACTATCCTGCGCTAGCTACACATAGCCGCAGGTAGAGCGGCTAACCGAGGTTTTTACTAGTCCAGGTAGTCGCGCAGCACCTGAGAGCGGCTGGGGTGGCGCAACTTCGACATCGTCTTGGACTCGATCTGGCGGATGCGCTCACGCGTGACGCCGTAGACCTGACCGATCTCGTCGAGGGTGCGCGGCTGGCCGTCGGTCAGGCCGAACCGCAGCCGAACCACACCCGCTTCGCGTTCCGACAGGGTCTCCAGCACCGACTGCAGCTGATCCTGCAGCAGCGTGAAGCTCACCGCGTCGACCGCGACGACTGCCTCGGAGTCCTCGATGAAATCGCCGAGCTGCGAATCGCCCTCATCACCGATGGTCTGGTCCAGCGAGATCGGCTCACGCGCGTACTGCTGGATCTCCAGCACCTTCTCCGGCGTGATGTCCATTTCCTTGGCCAGCTCTTCGGGAGTGGGCTCGCGGCCCAGGTCCTGAAGCAGCTCACGCTGAATGCGGCCGAGCTTGTTGATCACCTCGACCATGTGCACCGGGATGCGGATGGTGCGGGCCTGGTCGGCCATCGCGCGGGTGATCGCCTGCCGGATCCACCAGGTCGCGTACGTCGAGAACTTGTAGCCCTTGGTGTAGTCGAACTTCTCGACCGCGCGGATCAGACCGAGGTTGCCCTCCTGGATGAGGTCCAGGAACGCCATACCGCGGCCGGTGTAACGCTTGGCCAACGACACCACCAGACGCAGGTTCGCTTCCAGCAGATGGTTTTTGGCGCGGTCGCCGTCACGGCAGATCCACGCCATGTCGCGGCGCTGCGCGGCGGGCAGCTTCTCGCCCTTGTCGGCGAGTTCAGCCATCAGCTGGGTGGCGTACAGACCGGCCTCGATGCGCTTGGCGAGCTCGACCTCTTCTTCGGCGTTGAGCAGTGCCACCTTGCCGATCTGCTTCAGGTAGGCGCGCACCGAGTCGGCAGACGCCGTCAGTTCGGCGTCCTTGCGGGCCTGCCGCAGAGCCTCGGATTCCTCTTCGTCCCAGACGAAGTCGCCCGACGCCTTGTCCTTTTCGCTTGGCTCGGCGATCTCCTCGTCGTCGGTCGCAGGCGCCGCCACCGCGACCTTGGGGGCAGGCTTGCCGGCCGCGCCTTCCTCGGCCTCGGCCGCGACGGGCTCCTCGTCGTCGACTTCGAGGTCTTCCAGATCGACGTCCTCTACTTCGAGGTCGCCGTCGGGCTCCACCTCGACGTCGTCGTCTGTCTCGACCTCTTCGACCTCGCCGTCGACCTTCGTCGCATCCGCCTCAGGCGACGTGGCCTTCTTGGCCCGGCCGCGGGTCGCCGGCGCGCCGTCGCTCTTGGTGGCCTTGGCGGCCCGTTTGGCGGGCGCGGCCTTGGTCGCCGCCTTGGTGGGCTTGGTCGCGGTGGTCGCCTTGGCGGCGGTCGTGGCCTTGGTCGCCTTCGCGGCAGGAGTCTTGGCGGCCCGCTTGGCTGGTGCCGAACCGTTGGCGGTCTTCGCCGCCGGGGCCTTCTTGGCCGGGGTCTTGGTAGCGGTGCGCTTCACCGGCTGATCGATTGCCGGGCTTGCCTTTGTCGCTGCCACGTCACCCTTTCGTCGTACTTCGTTCCGGTGGGCAGTGCGGATCCCAACGCAGGCTGGGGTCATGCGCCATCGAAAAATGTCGGCTGTCGAATATCGGCGGTTTGATCTCGCCGCTATCCGGGCTACGGCCGCCGTCGTCCATTGTAACGACAGTGTGTGCCACTGCCGCCTTGAGCGGCAAATTCGATGGTTTCGGCGCGGCTACTTGCCGGTAGCTGTGACATCGACCGCAGCGGCCATCGCCGCGCCGACGATGCCGGCCGTGTTCTGCAGGGCAGCGGCCACCACCGGTGTGCGGTTCTTCAGCAGCGGAATCCACTTATCGGCTTTTCGACTGATGCCGCCGCCGGCGATGAACAGGTCCGGCCAGATCGCGTTTTCGATCGCTACCAGGACCTTTGTCACCTCTTGGGTCCAGCGCTCGTAGCTCCAGTCCTTCTTTTCCTTGATCGAGGACGCTGCGCGATGCTCGGCCTCCTTGCCGCCGACCTCGAGGTGACCGAACTCGGTATTGGGCAGCAGCACGCCGTTGTGAATCACCGCGGAACCGATGCCGGTGCCGAAGGTGAGCAGCACGATGACGCCCGTGTTGTCCCGGCCCGCGCCAAACCTTTCTTCGGCCAGCCCGGCCGCGTCGGCATCGTTGAGCACGGTCACCTGCTGGCCGTCGAGTGCCTTGCTGTAGAACTCGCTGGCATTGCTGCCGATCCAGCCCTTGTCCACGTTGGCGGCGGTGCGCACGATGCCGTCGGTCACGACGCCCGGATAGGTGACCCCGACTTTCTCGGTCCAACCGAACTCGCGGACCACCGCGGCGACGGTCTTGCTGACCGCTTCGGGGGTTGCCGGCTGCGGGGTCTCGAGCTTGAAGCGGTCTCCGATCAGCAGACCGGTATCGAGATCGACGATGCCGCCCTTGACGCCACTTCCGCCGACATCGATGCCGAAGCCGCGGCGTTGGCCCGCGCCGGTGGCCGCCGCTTCTGCGGCTGAATCGTTGGCTGTCATCGGCGCTCCTCTGGATCGGCCCGGCACTGCGATGCGCCACACACCTTAGTGGCTAGGCAAAACTCATGGGTGATCCCTCGGTAACGCGCGGGCCCAGTCGCGCAACCGGTTAGCGAACAGGCTCCCCGCGCGCCGCTGCACTGTGCTGCGATGTGCGGGTGGTCGAAAACGACACCCCGGCGGGCCGGGAATCCCTGACCGATCCCGTCCTGCTGCGCTCGGTGGCCGAGCAGCTGGCCACCGAGGCGGCCGCATTCGTGCGTGCGCGCCGCGCCGAGGTTTTCGGCGATCGGAACACCGTCTCGCCGGTCCGGGCGAAGAGCACCCCGACCGACCCGGTCACCGTTGTCGACACCGAAACCGAGGCGCTGCTGCGCGACAGGCTGGCGGTCCTACGTCCGGGGGAACCCGTGATGGGTGAGGAGCAGGGCGGAACGAACGACGGACGGTTGACGTGGGTGCTCGATCCGATCGACGGCACCGTGAATTTCGTGTACGGCCTCGAGGCATACGCGGTCTCGGTTGGCGTCCAGCAAGACGGAGCATCGGTGGCCGGGGCGGTCGCGAACGTCGCCACCGGCGCGCTGTACTCCGCTGCCGTGGGTCACGGCGCCGGCCTGCAACACGGGGGAGTCACGACGCGGCTTCGAGCCAGTGCCGCCACCGAACTGTCGATGTCGTTGGTAGGCACCGGCTTTTCGTATGCCGCTGAGAAGCGGAGCCGGCAGGCCGAAATCCTCACCACGGTGCTGCCCGCCGTCCGCGATATCCGCCGTTTCGGGTCGTGCGCGCTCGATCTCTGCATGGTGGCGGCCGGCGGTCTGGACGCCTATTACGAAGACGGCGTGCATGTGTGGGACTGGGCCGCGGCCGCATTGATCGCCGCAGAGGCCGGGGCGACACTGCGACTGCCGGCCAGTGACGGCACGCCCGGCCTGATCATCGCGTGCGCACCCGGCATCTCCGACGCGCTTGCGGCTGCGCTGAACCGGGCGGGTGCGGTTTAGCCAAACCCGTTGGGCGCCAGTGAGTTACGTATCTAGCAGGTGCTGGAGTGAATCTTTTCCAGCAGTGCCGCATCGGCAGTCTGCGTCGCGTCGGGGCGCAAGCTGGCCAGTACGGCGTCGATGTCGTCGCTGTGGCTCAGTTCGGTGAACTCGGTGCCGATCGCCAGGTCGACGGTGTCATCGGTGCGCTCGTCTTCGAACAGTTCGGTGCACGGCGCGACGAGCCACACGGCGGCCGCGGCCGCCCGGCCCGAGGGTCCAAACCGAATCTGGCCCTGGCATGTCAGTCGGGCGCTCGCATACACGGCGTCGTTGGCCGCCGTCGGCTCGGCGAAGCCCTGATCGCGAAGTGCGCCGGCCACCTCGGCGGCCTGGCCGCCCTGCCCGCTCGCGTTGAGCACCCTGATCTTGGTGTCGGCGAGCTTGGCCGGGGTGACGTCGACCATCTCGCTACGGGTCAACTGCTGGCCGAGCGCCGGCGGTGGGTTGTTCGCGTCGGCCGGCGGCGGCGGGGGATTGCACGCGGCGGTCTCCTCCACCGCGACCGGCTGGTTCAGGGCGATGACCCAGATCGTCAGCGTCACGACGGACAGGGCGACGAGCGCCAGAATGCCCGGCAGGTAATTGCGCCGCCGGAATGGGCGGCCATGCTTGTCGAATGCCGTACCCTCGGTGATTTGCGCGACCACGAGAGCACTCTAGAGGTCCCGTCGCTGCGACCTTAAGGTGGCATCCCAGAGACTGTGATGTAAATCACAGTGCAACGTGTTTCATTCCGGGCACGAATCATTTGGTGGATGCGTTCGACGCTGGTACAAAGCACTGCTGCAAGATTTGATGGAGGGGACAGGAAATGGCTACCGATTACGACGCCCCCCGGCGTACCGAAACCGATGACGTTTCGGAAGATTCGCTGGAGGAGCTGAAGGCGCGGCGTAACGAGGCCCAGTCCGCGGTTGTCGACGTCGACGAATCCGAATCCGCCGAATCATTCGAACTGCCTGGTGCCGACCTGTCCGGCGAGGAGTTGTCGGTTCGCGTCATCCCGAAGCAAGCCGACGAGTTCACCTGCTCGAGCTGCTTCTTGGTCCATCACCGCAGTCGGCTCGCCAGCGAGAAGAACGGCGTGATGATCTGCACCGATTGCGCCGCCTGACGGCTTCAGGAACTACGCAGTGCCGCCAGCACTCGGTCGGGGCGGCGGGAGCTCACCAGCCAATACGGCGTCGGATCATCCGGGTCGTCGAGAACCAACAAAACCATGGGACCTACCCACGCCTTGTGCACGACGTAGGCGGCCGGGTCCAGCTGACGGCCCAGAGCCGCGGATTTCGCGCTGCGCGGAACTTCGGTGGACCTGGAGATGACGCCGACGGGCAGATGTGCGTCACCGACCCACAGCTCGGTTTCGCCTTCACCGGCGACCACGCGCAGTTGCGTGCTGCCCAACATCAACAGCGCCACCGCCGCGACCGGCAGCAATACGGCGTAGGGCAGCCACACGGGAATCGCGGGCACACCCTGGTTGACCTCGAGTCCGATCAGCGCCGCCAATCCCAGGCCGGGCAGCCACCACCACCACGGCACCATCAGCCGTTCGCGGTAGCGGACGGTTTGGGACGTGGCGCGCGTGTCGGACACGCGGCCAAGAGTAATCTCTGACGTCGTGTCCACCACTCTCGCGGTCGTGCGCCTGGACCCCGGTCTGCCCATGCCGAGTCGTGCCCATGAGGGCGACGCGGGTGTGGATCTGTACAGCGCCATCGACGTCGAACTGGGTCCCGGTCAGCGTGCGCTCGTGCCGACCGGCATCGCCGTCGCCATCCCCCACGGAATGGTCGGACTGATCCATCCGCGCTCGGGTTTAGCTGCCCGCGTTGGACTTTCGATCGTGAACAGCCCAGGCACCGTCGACGCCGGATACCGCGGCGAGATCAAGGTGTCACTGATCAATCTCGACCCTGCCGAGCCCATCGTCGTACACCGCGCAGACCGGATCGCGCAGCTTTTGGTTCAGCGAGTCGAACTGCCCGACCTGGTCGAGGTGACGTCGTTCGACGAGGCTGGTTTGGCAGATACTTCCCGTGGCGGCGGTGGCCACGGTTCCTCCGGCGGACATGCGAGTTTGTGAAATGGCATTCGGTAGGCAAAAAGACGTGAAGGACAGTGGCGATGAGGTCACCTCGACGGGCGACGCCGACGTCGAGCCGGACGGACCGTTCGACATCGACGACTTCGACGACCCGGCGGTCGCGGCGGAAGGACGTCTGGACCTGGGCTCGGTGCTGATTCCGCTGCCCGAGGCCGGACAGGTGCAGGTGGAGCTCACCCCGCAGGGTGTGCCCAGTGCGGTGTGGGTCGTCACGCCCAACGGCCGGTTCACCGTCGCTGCCTACGCTGCCCCGAAGTCCGCCGGTCTGTGGCGTGAGGTCGCCGGTGAATTGGCGGAATCGCTGCGCAAGGATGCCACCCAGGTGTCGATCAAGGACGGCCGGTGGGGCCGCGAGGTCGTCGGTGCCGCAGCGGGTGCTCAGGGGGCCGGCGTCGTGCGGTTCATCGGCATCGACGGCTATCGCTGGATGATCCGGTGCGTTGTCAACGGGCCGGAGGAGAACGCCGAGGCGCTGGCGAAGCAGGCGCGAGACGCCCTGGCCGACACGGTGGTTCGCCGCGGCGACACCCCGCTGCCGGTGCGCACCCCGCTGCCCGTCGAGCTGCCCGAACCGATGGCGAACCAGCTGCGCGCAGCCGCCGAACAGGCCGCGGCTCAGCAGGCGCAGCAGGCCGGCGGGCAACCGCCCGAGGGGCCGACGCCGACCGCGCGCCGCAGCGAGCAGGGGTCGGCCATGCAGCAGTTGCGGACCATCACCGGCGGCTAGCGAATTCGGCGCGCCAAACAACCGTGGGGGTGCATTGGCGCGCCCGATTCGCAAAGAGTCACGCCTCCAGCAGCGCGGACACGCAGGCCGCGCCCAGCACCGCGGGGTCGGCGCCCAACTCGTCGAGCGTGATCGTGTGCAACGAAGCGCGCGGAGCCGCCGTCATCCACTCGACGCCCACCTCGACGGGGTGCACTGGATCGTCCGTCGCCGCGGCAATCCCCATGGGGACCGCCAGCTTCTCCAACTCGCTGCACGTCGGCGCGACGTAGGCCGCCGCGGCGTCCATCGCATCGGGCAGTCCGGGCCACTGGCCGACCCACGAGCGGGTCAACTCGTCGGCCAGCCACTGCGGGCTGCCCGCGCGCATCTGAGCGGTGGCCGAGGCCAACCCGTCGCGTCGCAGCACACTCGCGGAATGGCGTGCAGCTATCGCTGCCGGCGCTGTGTCGGGGGCGCCCGTCCAGGCCGGCAGGGCGGCGAGGACCGCTACCGCGCGGCCGGGATGAGCAAGTGCCCAGGCGGCGGCGACCGCGGCGCCGATGGACACTCCGCCGACGGCGATCGGGGCCGTGCGCGCCGCGTTGTCGAACGCCTCGCGGTACCCGTCGATCAATCGCTGCGGTTGCGGCTTGGGGGTGACCACGACTGCGCCCTCGCCGTGCAGGGCATCCGAGAACGCCCGGTAGACGAAGTCGTCATCGGATCCGGTGCCGGGCAGCAGAATCGTCGTGACGCCGCGGAGAATGACGCTCATCACACGATCGTGCCCTGCGAACTGCCTGATCGGCGCGTCGCCCCACCTTGCGTGGCAGATCGGAACCAAGAGGTCTACCGTGGCGTTGTTCGGGGTATAGATCAACGGTAGATCTGCAGAACGTTCAGGAGACGCCATGGCTACGGCCGAAGGGTATCTACGCCGACTGACCCGGCGGCTGACTGAAGCCCCGGAACAGCTCGACGTCGACGAGCTGACTGACGAAGCGGCCAACACCGGCGCCTCCAAAGCCATCGACTGTCAACGCGGCCAGGAAGTCACGATGATCGGCACCCTGCGCAGCGTCGAATGCAACGGCAAGGGCTGCGCGGGAGGTGTCAAAGCCGAGATGTTCGACGGCACCGACACCGTGATGCTGGTCTGGCTCGGCCAGCGCCGGATCCCCGGCATCGAATCGGGTCGCACTCTCAAGGTCCACGGCCGGGTCGGCAAATTGGACAACGGCACCAAGGCGATCTACAACCCGCACTACGAGATCCAAAAGTGAGTGACCCCGGAACCGAACCGGGGAAGCGTTCCAGCAAGGCACACGCCGTCCTCGAGCAAATGGGCGGCGTCAGCGGACTGATCTACTCCTCCCTGCCGGTCTTGGCATTCGTTCCGGTATCGCAGTTCTTCGGGCTCACCGCGGCTGTCTACTCGGCCCTTGGCATCGCCGCCGTCATCCTGGTGTGGCGGCTGGTGCGGCGCGAGTCGACCCAGCCGGCGATCTCCGGCTTCATCGGCGTTGGCGTCTGCGCCGGAATCGCCTACTTCATGGGTGAGTCCAAAGGCTATTTCCTGCTTGGTATTTGGTCATCGTTGATCTGGGCGTCCGTCTTCGCCCTGTCGGTGCTGATCCGCCGTCCCGTCGTCGGCTACGTCTGGGGCTGGGTCAACGACCACGACCGCGACTGGCGCAGCGTGCGCAAGGCGGTGCGCGCGTTCGACGTCGCGACGGTGGTGTGGGTCTTCGTCTTCGCATCCCGCTTCGTCGTGCAGCACCACCTCTACGACGCCGATCAGACAGGCCTGCTGGGCGTCGCCCGCATCTCGATGGGCTGGCCGCTGACGGCGGTGGCGGCGCTGGTGACCTATCTGGCGATTCGGGCGGCACAACGCGCGATCCACGCCGAAGCCTCAGAGGCCGAAGTCGTTCCGGATAGCACGCAGCGCGAGAATCCGGGCGTGACGCAGCCGGATGCCCACTCAGCCTGACGATCCAAGCCCGAGTCGCGCCGACGACAGCGATAGGTCGCTCGTCGCGGTCGCGGTGCTGGCGTCGTTCGTCGCGTTTCTCGACGGGTCCGTGGTCAACCTGGCGCTGCCCGCCATCGAGCGTGATTTCGGCGGCGGCCTGGCGCTGCAGCAGTGGGTGGTGGACGGGTATCTGCTCACCCTCGGCGCGCTGATCCTCGTCGCGGGAGCCATCTCCGACCAGTACGGCCGCCTGGCCGTGTTGCGGACGGGCCTCATGATTTTCGCGGTGTCCTCGGTGGTGTGTGCGTGGGCGCCCACCGACTGGGTGCTCGTCGCCGCTCGCTGCATGCAGGGCATCGGCGCAGCGTTCCTGGTGCCCAGTTCGCTCGCGATGATCAACGCTCGCTTCTCTGGGTCGGCGCAGGCTCGCGCGATCGGAACCTGGACCGCTTGGACCGGAACGGCTTTTGTGGTCGGCCCACTGCTCGGTGGCGTGTTGGTCGACGCGCTGAACTGGCGGTGGATCTTCGGAGTCAACCTCGTGCCGTTGGCGATCACGCTGTACCTCACGACCAGGTTGCACCCCGGGGAGTTCACCGCATCCAGTCGGTCGGCGCGCGTCGACGTCGTCGGAGCGGCGCTGAACGCGGTCGGACTCACGGGCGTGGTGTACGCCCTGATCGAGGGGCAGCGCTTGGGCTTCTCACATCCAGCGGTCGTCGTGGCCTTGGTGGTCGGAACCGCCTGCTTGATTGCATTCCCGTTGTGGGAGTGGCGAACACCCGATCCGATGATGCCGCTGCATATCTTCGCCGCCCGCAATTTCGCGGTCGGAAACCTTGCGACGGTGTTCCTCTACGCCGGCGTCTCACTCGGCATGCTCGTCATCGGGCTGTTCCTTCAGGAGACCGCAGGCCTGTCGGCGACGGAGGCAGGACTGGCCACTCTGCCGGTCCCGGTGCTGTCGTTTCTGCTCGCGCGCCGGTTCGGCATGCTGGCAGGGCTCCACGGTCCGCGACTGTTCATGGCGATCGGGCCGCTGATCGCGGCGATCGGCTATCTGCTGATGTCCCGGGCGGCCGAGCCGTTCGACTTCTGGACACACATGCTGCCCGGACTGGTGGTGTTCGGCCTTGGGCTGACGATCACCGTGTCGCCCCTCACCGCGGCGATTCTGGCCGCCGTCGATCCTGCGCAGAGCGGCATCGGCTCGGCGGTCAACAATGCGGTGTCGCGGATCTCGGGGCTGATCGCGATCGCGTTCACCGGTGTGATCATCGGCGGCACAGTCGATTTCGAAGGTTTTCGGCAGGGCATGCTGGTGACGGCGGGACTCTTCATGCTCGCCGCGGTGATCTCGGCGGTGGGTATCCGCAACGACCAGTGCGATCTCGGCCGCCTCTCGCCGGAGTCGACGGCTCCGTGCTACGACCGGGCGACCCCGCCGCCGGCATACCCGCCGCGTTCGGTCAGCGCGCCTCAGGATTGAGCAGGAGCTCCTGCAGTCGATCCTCGACCTCGGTGACCGCGACGAACAGCAGCTCGTCGCCGCCTTCCAGCGGCTCGTCGCCCTCGGGCACGATCACCCGCGGACCACGCAGGATCGTCACCAGAGTCGCGTCGCGCGGCAGCTCGAGGCGCTTGACGGGTTTACCGCCCCACGGCGTGTCGTCGGGCAGGGTGATCTCCACCAGGTTCGCCTGGCCCTTGCGGAATTCCATCAGCCGCACCAGATCGCCGACGGCGACGGCTTCCTCCACCAGGGAGGCCAGCATCCGGGGTGTGGACACCGCTACGTCGACGCCCCAACTCTCGTCGAACAGCCACTCGTTGCGCGGGTCGTTGACGCGGGCAACCACCCGCGGCACGGCGAACTCGGTCTTGGCCAGCAGGCTGACCACCACGTTGACCTTGTCGTCGCCGGTGGCGGCGATCACGACGTCGAATTCCTGCAGGGTCACCGACTCCAGCACGGTCAGCTCGCAGGCGTCGCCAAGACGCCATTGGGCCGCGGGAATCGCGTCGACGTCGATGTGGTCGGGGTTGCGTTCGAGCAGCGTGACCTCGTGGCTGTCGACGAGTTCCCTGGCGATCGAACGCCCTACCGCGCCTGCTCCTGCTATGGCGACCCTCATTGCGCCTCGACGTCCTCGCTGGGCGGCAGCGCCGCGATGGCCAGCGCCTCGGCGATGTGTCCGGCGATGGCGGCCATGAACACCTGATCGCCCGCCTGGACGACGGTCTTGGCGTCGGGCAGGTAGCCCTCGCCGAAGCGGATCAGGAACGCGACTCGGCCGCCGGTGGCGTTCTCGAGGTCGGTCAGGCGTCGGCCCATCCATTCCTCATGCAGCGCCAGCTCGGTCACGCCGACGTTGCCCGACGGATCGCGCCACTTGGTGGTCTCGGTTTCGCGGGTCAGCACGTTGAGCAGCCGATCGGTCGTCCACGGCACGGTGGCGACCGTGGGAATGCCCAGCCGCTCGTAGACGGCGGCGCGTTTGGCGTCGTAGATGCGGGCGACCACGCGCTCGACGCTGAACGTCTCGCGGGCCACGCGCGCGGAGATGATGTTGGAGTTGTCGCCGGAGGACACGGCGGCGAACGCACCCGCGTCCTCGATACCGGCCCGCAGCAGCACGTCACGGTCGAATCCCATGCCCAGCACCCGCTCGCCCGGAAAGTCCGGGGACAGTCGGTGAAACGCGGTGCTGTCCCGATCGATGACCGCGACGTCATGGCCGATGCGGGCCAGACTGTCGGACAGCGAAGCGCCGACGCGGCCGCATCCCATCACCACTACTCGCACCTGTTGGTCCCTTCCGGTCGAACCTGCGCACTCGGAACGCTACAACCATTCACCTCTGCGCTTACCCTTGGCACTCGTGTCAAAGCTTTCGACCGTCACGCGGCGGCTGGTTCTGGGCCGTCCGTTCCGCAGCGACAAGCTGTCGCACACCCTGCTGCCCAAGCGGATCGCCCTGCCGGTGTTCGCCTCCGACGCCATGTCCTCCGTCGCCTATGCACCGGAGGAGATCTTTCTGGTGCTCTCGGTCGCGGGCCTGGCGGCCTACTCGATGGCGCCCTGGATCGGACTGGCCGTCGCGGCGGTGATGATGATCGTGATCGCCAGCTACCGGCAGAACGTGCACGCGTACCCGTCGGGCGGCGGCGACTACGAGGTGGTCACCACGAACCTCGGCCCGACCGCGGGCCTGACGGTGGCGAGCGCGCTGCTGGTGGACTACATACTGACGGTGGCGGTGTCGATGGCCTCGGCGATGTCGAACATCGGGTCGGCGGTGCCGTTCGTCGGCCAGCACAAGGTGTTGTTCGCCGTCATCGCGATCCTGCTGCTGGCGTCGATCAACCTGCGTGGCATCCGGGAGTCCGGCACCGCGTTCGCAATTCCCACCTATGCCTTCATGTTCGGCATGTACGTCATGTTGGGCTGGGGGTTTTATCAAATCTATGTTCTCGACAGGCCGCTGCAAGCGGAGTCGGCGGGCTTCGAAATGCATTCGGAGCACGGCGAGATTCTCGGTTTCGCCTTGGTGTTCCTTGTCGCGCGGGCGTTCTCCTCCGGTAGTGCCGCGTTGACCGGCGTGGAGGCGATCAGTAACGGCGTGCCGGCGTTCCGGAAACCGAAGTCGCGCAACGCGGCAACGACGCTGGCGCTGCTCGGCGCGATCGCCATCACGTTGTTCATGGGCATCATCATGCTGGCCAAAGCGACGGGTGCGCAGATCGCTGAGCGCCCCCATGAACAGCTCGTCGGCGCACCGCCCGACTATGACCAGAAGACCCTCATTGCTCAGCTCGCCGACGCGGTCTTCCACAATTTTCCCGTTGGGCTCTACCTGATTGCCGGCGTCACGGCGCTGATCCTGGTCCTGGCGGCCAACACCGCATTCAACGGCTTCCCGGTGCTGGGATCGATACTGGCGCAAGACCGTTTCCTGCCCCGCCAGTTGCATACCCGCGGCGATAGGTTGGCCTTCTCCAACGGCATCCTGTTTCTCGCACTCGCCGCAATCGCATTCATCGTCGCGTTCCGCGCCGAGGTCACAGCGCTCATCCAGCTGTATATCGTCGGGGTCTTCGTATCCTTCACCCTCAGCCAGATTGGGATGGTCCGCCACTGGACGCGGCTGTTGCGCACCGAGACCGAGCCCGCCGTCCGTGCCAAGATGAAGCGTTCCCGAATCATCAACTCCATCGGGTTGCTCTGCACGGGAACGGTTCTGATCATCGTCGTGGTGACGAAGTTCCTCGTCGGTGCCTGGATTGCCATTCTTGCGATGGGCGGGTTGTTTGTGATCATGAAAGCCATTCACAAGCACTACAACACCGTGGCGCGCGAACTGGAGGCGCAGGAGGCCGAAGAGGCCGACGGCATGGTGTTGCCGAGCCGCAACCATGCGATCGTGCTGGTGTCCAAGCTGCACCTGCCGACCATGCGGGCGCTGGCCTACGCCAGGGCCACCCGTCCCGACGTGCTCGAGGCGATCACGGTCAGCGTCGATGACGCTGAGACCCGTGCGCTGGTGCACAAATGGGAGGACAGCGACATCAGCACGCCGTTGAAGGTGATCGCCTCGCCATACCGAGAGATCACCCGCCCGGTGCTCGACTACGTCAAGCGGGTCAGCAAGGAGTCGCCGCGCACCGTCGTGACGGTGTTCATTCCCGAGTACGTGGTGGGCCACTGGTGGGAGCAGGTGCTGCACAACCAGAGCGCGCTGCGGCTCAAGGGCAGGCTGTTGTTCGAGCCGAACGTGATGGTGACATCGGTTCCATGGCAATTGAGTTCGTCGGAGCGCCTGAAAACGCTCGCGCCACAGTCCGCTCCTGGCGACGCACGCAGGGGCTTTTTGGATTGAGCGGCGACGGAAAGGTCGACGGGTCGCCCGGCTCGTCGTCCGAACTCACCTTGACCGTGGGGCCACCTGCCAACGGCGGCAGTTGTGTCGCGCGCCACGACGGGCGGGTGGTGTTCGTGCGCTATGCGTTGCCCGGTGAGACGGTCCGCGTCCGGATCAGAGACGGCGCCTCGGATCGCGGATCATATTGGCACGCCGACGTTGTCGAGGTCATCGAACCGTCCGCCGACCGGGTCGACCCGATCTGCCCGATCGCCGGGGTGGACGGTGCCGGTTGTTGCGATCTGGCATTCGCCGATCCGGCGGCGGCGCGGCGGCTGAAGGGTGCGGTGGTCGCCAATCAGCTGGAGCGGTTGGGCGGATACGCATGGCGTGACGAGGGCGACGCGGTGGCCGAGCAGGTGGGCGAGGGCGGGGCCACCGGCTGGCGAACCCGAGTGCGATTGGACACCTCCGCGCGGGGCAAGGCGGGATTTCACCGCTACCACAGCGCCGAGCTGGTCACCGATCTCGATTGTGCGCAGCTGCCGGCGGGCATGCTCGACGGCGTCAACGACTGGGTCTGGCCGCACGGTGCCCACGTGCACGTGGCGGTCGACGACGACGGTGACCGCCACGTCGTGCAGTCGGGTCCGCGGGAGGGCCGCAAGTCCACCACGCACGTCATCGAAGGCGAATACGAGGCGGTGCAGCGCGTCGGGGACCGCGTGTGGCGGGTACCGGTGACCGCGTTCTGGCAGGCGCACCGCGATGCTCCGCGGGTCTACAGCGAGCTGGTGACCGAATGGGCGCAACTGCGCCCGGGCATGACGGCATGGGATCTATACGGTGGGGCAGGGATTTTCGCGGCGACGCTGGCGCGCGCCGTCGGTGACACCGGGAAGGTCCTCACCGTCGACACGTCGCGCGGGGCGTCACGCTCGGCGCGCGCGGCGCTTGCCGACCTGGGGTGGGTTTCCGTCGTCACCGACTCCGTGAGAAGGGCGCTGACCGGTCAGCGGGGGAGGCCCGACGTCGCGGTGCTGGACCCGCCGAGAACGGGAGCCGGTCGCGAGGTGATCGACCTGCTGGCCGACGCCGAGGTGCCGAGAGTGATCCACATCGGTTGTGAGGCCGCCTCGTTCGCCCGCGACATCGGGCTGTACCGAGGCCACGGATATGCCGTCGAAGATCTGCGGGTGTTCGATTCGTTTCCGTTGACTCATCACATCGAGTGCGTCGCCGTGCTGACGCGTTGACTTCCCCGGCTGCGCGTGGGCCCAGTGCTCAGGGCGATCGGCGCGAGCCGGTCAGCTGTCGAAGTGCCGCTGCAGCCGTCGCTGTCGATGCCCGAACAGCGCGCGAATCCCGGCGCCGATCACCGGCGTCAGCACACGCAGGGGAGTGCGTAGCTCGAAGGTGAGACGATCGCGCACAACGGTTTTCGCGTCGTCATCGGGCTCCAGCATGCGTTCGTGCCGCCAGCTGCGCATGGACAGCATCGTCGACTGCTCGTCGAAACCGCGGCCTGGCCATAATTCAGCGATCATCAGGTCGTCGTAGTCGAACGGCAACACGCCGAACAGTCGCATCCAGCAGCGGCCGACCGGGGTTCCGAGGGGCACGGTGTCCACGGTGAGGTCTTTCGCGCCGCGCGGCATCGACATCGTCATCCACGGCCGTAGTTCGTCATTGATGCCCTCGGGTGTGACCACGCGGGCCCACACCCGGTCGACGGGCGCATCGACAAGGCTCTGTCGTTCGATGATCATGACGCTCAAAGGTATCCGACGTCATCGCCCGGCAGACGTCTACCGCTGCCGCCAGCGGTCGAGCAGCGCCGGAATCTCATCCAATAGGAATGCATAGAAGTCGCGCATCTGAGTGAGACGTTGATGGGCGAGGCCGTCCTCGGATGTGGCCGCGATCCCTGCCTCGGCCGCCTTCAGGACGGCGGTCGTCACTTCGTTCTGATTCGTATATTGGACGGCCCACGCGTCATCGCGCAGCCGGTAGTGGTCCCGCCGGCTTCCCGGCGCCGGCACTCGCTCCACAAGTCCTACGGAGCTGAGCATCTTGAGAGCTCCCGAGATCGCGCCTGTGCTGGCCTGCAGCTGTTCGGCGAGGTCGCCCATGGTCATGGCCGGATCCTCGGTGAACAGCAACGATGCTAGAACTCGCGCGGTCATCCGCTGCAGACCGTGTGAGCTGAGAACGAGCGCGAGCTGCTCGGCGGTCTCCTGGGGATCCGAGGCCATAACAATCTCCGGTCAGAGTCTTCAAAGATTTCTGAAAAGTCAGTATAGTCAGCGACGGCGCTCCGGGAAGTCTGGTCGGAACTGGTATTCGCGTACCCAGAGGAGACCGTCCATGGAGAGTGTCGCCCCGGCGGCCACGCCGCCGTCCACCACTGCTGAGGTGATCCGCGTCCGCGGTTTGACCTTCGCCTATCCGAAATCGACACAGCCGGCAGTGCGCGGCATGGACTTCTCGGTGGGACGAGGCGAGATCTTCGGATTTCTCGGTCCCAGTGGTGCCGGCAAGTCGACCACGCAAAAGCTACTCATCGGGTTGCTTCGCGGGCACGGCGGCGAGGCAGCGGTGTGGGGTCAGGGCCCGCTGACATGGGGTCCGGACTATTACCAGCGCATCGGCGTCTCGTTCGAGTTGCCGAATCACTATCAGAAGCTCACCGGCCTGGAGAACCTGAGATTCTTCGCCTCGCTCTACGACGGCGACACGCTGGATCCGATGGAACTTCTCGGCGCAGTGGGTCTCGCCGACGACGCTGACACCCGAGTTGGCAAGTACTCCAAGGGAATGCAGATGCGTCTGACGTTCATCAGATCGTTGATCAACGACCCGGACCTACTTTTCCTCGACGAGCCCACTTCCGGTCTTGATCCGGTGAACGCGCGCAAAGTCAAGGACATGATTCTTGGTCTAAAGGCGCGGGGCCGCACTGTCTTCCTCACGACGCATGACATGGCCACCGCCGACGAGCTCTGCGACAGAGTCGCCTTCGTGGTCGATGGCCGAATTGTCGCCATGGACACGCCGGCCGAACTGAAGATCGCCCGCAGTCAACGACGGGTCCGAGTCCAGTTCCGCGGGGAGAACGGCAGTCTGGAGGCCGCCGAGTTCGCCATGGACGGCCTGGCCGACGACCCCGCGTTTCACGCTGTGCTGCGAGATCACCACGTCGAAACCATTCACAGCCGCGAGGCCACCCTGGACGACGTCTTCGTCGAGACCACCGGAAGGCAACTGGCATGAAACGGCTCACGAGTGCGTTGCGGCTCGAGGTTACGCTTCAAGTCAGGCAGAAGTTTCTGCATGCGGCGGTCTTCTCCGGGCTCATCTGGCTGGCAGTGTTGCTGCCCATGTCGCACGCCCTGCGTCCGATTGCTGAGCCATACATTTTGTTGGGCGACATCGCGATCATCGGGTTCTTCTTCATCGGAGGTTCGGTGTTTTTCGAGAAGCAGGAGCGCACCCTCGGTGCCGTCATCTCGACACCGTTGCGGTTCTGGGAGTACCTGTGCGTGAAACTCGCTGTGCTGTTGGGTGTTTCAGTTCTCGTAGCGCTCATCGTAGTGTCGGCCGCCCACGGATTCGCCTATCGGCCACTCCCTCTGCTGACCGGTCTGGTGCTCGGCACCTTGTTGATGCTGCTCGTCGGATTCATCACGTCGCTCCCGTTCTCTTCGGTCAGCGATTGGTTCATGTCGGCGACCGGCCCTCTGGCAGTGATGACGGGCCTCCCAGTGCTGTATTTCTCCGGGGTGTGGGTGAGTCCGGTGCTTTACCTGATCCCTACGTTGGGGCCGCTGCTGCTGCTGGGGGAGGCGTTCGATCAAGTGACACTGGCCCCGTGGCAGGTGGCCTATGCCGTGCTGTATCCACTCGCAGGTTTGGTGGTGCTGTTCTTGGTAGCCAGGGCGCTGTTCGGCCACTACGTCGTGGCAAGATCGGGAGGTATGTGATGACTTGATGACAACGTCAGTGAAGGCGCTTGCGGCGTTCGGCCGCAACGACATTCGTGGAACCTACCGTGATCCGCTGTTGGTCATGATCGTTCTGGCGCCCGTCATCTGGACTGTCGGAGTCGTCATCCTGGTCCCGTTGTTCACCGACATGTTAGCGGCACGATACGACTTCGATCTGGTTCCCTACTATCCACTCGTTCTCACCGGCTTCCTGCTGCTGACGAGCATCATCATCACGGGCGGACTCGGCGCCTTCCTTGTGCTCGACGAGGTCGACGCAGGCACGATGACCGTGCTGCGGGTGACCCCGGTGCGGTTGTCGACATTCTTCGCCTACCGTGCGGGCACCGTCATGGCGTTGACGACCGTATATGTGGTGGCGACGTTGTCGTTCAGCGGAATACTCGAACCAGGTCTCGTTCCCGCCCTTGTTCCGATCGGGCTGCTGGCCGGATTGTCGGCGGTCGTCACCCTGTTGCTGATCGTTGCCCTCGCTGCCAACAAGATTCAGGGCATCGCCATGCTGCGCGGCCTTGGCATGTTGATCGCCGGGTTGCCGTGCCTTCCGTGGTTCATCGATTCGGCCTGGAATCTGGCTTTCGGTGTGCTGCCGCCGTATTGGGCGGCGAAGGCGTTCTGGGTCGCCAGCGAGCACGGCACGTGGTGACCATACCTGGTCGCCGGTACGGTCTACAACCTCGCGGTTGCCTGGTTACTGTTCCGGCGATTCGTCGCCAAGAACACATGACGACGAGATGTGAATGCCAACTCAGGAGGTCAAATCGCGGAGGCGGTAGGCCGCGATCCCCAATCCGGTAAGCGCTCCACCCACAACCAGGAACGCAATTGTCGCCGGAATGTCGGGTGAGACCGACGGCACCGCCGCGATATGCACGTATGGAGAGATGTCCAGCACCCACGCGGGGGCCTGCATGCTGTCGGCGATGACGTTGAGCAGAAACCCCCCGACCACAGGTAGCGCGCCGATAGCACCCACCGTCGACGGGAGCCAGCCGACGGCCAGGGCTGCCGCGCCGAGCGCCAGCCACCCAACCGGGGCGGTGTTGAGAGCTCCCGCGAGTGCATCGCCGATACGCAGTGGGGCGCCGGTCAGCGCCGCGCCGCTCCACATGGCGGCTGCTGCGACGAGGTGCAACGAGACCAATCCCACTGCGGTAACCGCTATCTCCGTGCCCAGCAGGCGCTCGCGAGACAACGGCGAGGCGAACAACACGGTCCACCGGCGCGCCCGTTCGTCACCTACGAATGCTGCGAGCCGCGTTACGCAGTACAACCCGGTCGCGATGGTCATCAGGCTGAACAAAGCCGCAGCGAAACCCTCCGCCGAGTTCAGACCCGCGAAACCCGCAGCGGCGGCCAATTCCGCGAACCGAGGGTTTTGCTCGAAGAAGTCCAGTATGGAAGCGATCACCGCGCCGATGATCAGGAAGTAGGCGCCGACTCCCGCAGCCCACCCGACCGTGGGACGCAGGGCGCGCCGCGCGGCGAAACCGTTGATCGAACCCAACAGG
This sequence comes from Mycobacterium sp. 29Ha, assembly GCF_032883055.1. Classification (NCBI taxonomy): domain Bacteria; kingdom Bacillati; phylum Actinomycetota; class Actinomycetes; order Mycobacteriales; family Mycobacteriaceae; genus Mycobacterium; species Mycobacterium sp. 29Ha. Next base: position 91,037 of record NZ_JAMQTI010000020.1, on the reverse strand, counting down.
CTGGTGCGCGGCGGGCGTCGCGTCGAGAGAGTCAACAGTCCGGTACCAACGTCGCGGCGGCTCGCTGCGTGGGTGGCGCCAACCGCGAACGCGACGGGATAGCACGCCAACACCAGCAAGGGGGCAATCCGGTTCTCGGCGTAGGGCGCCACGCGTGCGACGAGACCGAATGGGCTGAGCCAGGCGGACCATGCGAATGCCGCGACTCCGTCGGAGAGCATCCGAACCAACAATGCGGCACCGAGGAACCCCACTGAGAGTCCGACTGCGGACGGCCGGTTCGGCATCACCTGAGCGGCCACCAACCCGACGGAAGCAAATGTCAGCGTCACACCGAGAACGCACGCCGCGTACAAAATGGCGCCGAAAGCGTCGGTACCGGCGGCCATCAACCCGAGGCCGACCCCTGCACTGATGACCGTGGCCGAACCGGTCAGCGCTATCAGGTAGCGACGCACGACCTCTACGGTCCGGATCGGTCCGGAAAGCAGAAGATCCCAGCGCCCGGCGTCTTCCTCGCCGCGGGTGATTCGGACGGCCGTCAGCATGATCCACACACCGGCGAGCACGAGCACCGGTGTACCTGTCCGCCACACCGTGAACCCGCCCGGATCGTCCAGCGCCACCGGCGCGCCGAAAAGAACTCGTATGGCTGGGTTTTCGGCCAGCGCTCGCAGTGCGCTTTGACTCAACTCACCGCGGAAGGTGGACTGGTACTGGGCGGCGACCAACGTCGACATCCCTGCGCACACTGCGGCGACGAGCAGCGTGCCACGTCGCACTTGTCGGGCCGCGAGCCGGGTGACGGCTCGCCCGGCCGGCACCCGCCGGGCGAGCGCGTGGCGCGCGGCGAGGGTTGCGGCCATCACGACGCCTCGCCGTAGTAGTCGAGGAAAATCTCTTCCAGCGTGGGCTCGTGCATCGCGACCGTCGTGACGTCGACCGCGGCGAGGGCTCGCAACGCCGGCGTTGGTGAGCCAGACACGTTGAAGCGCAGGTGTTTTTCTCCGAGTCGCTCGAGATCGGTGATGCCGGGCACGTCCATGGGGCTCGGCTCGGCGTCGCGGTAGGTCACTTCGATGCGGGTTCGGCGCAGCCGACGCAACTCGCCGATCGTGTCGATCTCGACGAGCCGGCCGGCTCGCAAGATGGTGACCCTGTCGCAGAGCGCTTCGACTTCGGCCAGTTGGTGCGAACTCAGGAACACCGTTTGGCCACGTTCACGCGCCTCGAGGACACAGCGCCGAAACTCACGCTCCATCAAGGGATCGAGGCCGCTGGTCGGTTCGTCGAGCACCAACAAAGGAGCCTGGGTGGCGAAGGCGGACACGATCGCGACCTTCTGCCGGTTCCCGCTGGAATAGTTCTTGGCCCGCAGGTCCAAGTCCAAGGCGAAGCGTGCCACCAGTTCAGCTCGGTACTCGAGGTCGACCCCGGGGCCCACGTTGCCGGTCACCTCGAGGATCTCCGCGCCGGTCATCGTCGGCCACAAGGCGACATCGGCAGGGACGTACGCGAGGTGGCGGTGGGCGCGGCGGACGTCGTCGGCGCGGTAGTCGAAGATCATGGCGGTGCCGGCGGTGGGCCGGATCAGTCCGAGCAGCATGCGAATTGTGGTGGACTTGCCCGCGCCGTTCGGGCCGAGGAAGCCGAACACTTCCCCTCGTGCGACGGTCAGTCTCAGGTCGTCGACAGCAACGAGTGACCCGAATCGTTTGGTCAGTCCCTCGGTTCGAATGGCGTCGTCGCACTCGGCGCGCGCAGGCGCGGATGACGTGGGATACATCGGAGGCCCTTTCACGGTCGGTCAGCTGGCAGCCGACCAGACTTCCCGGCACTCCTGGTGAGGAATCTACTCGCGCGCAGGCTCACGCACCAGGTTGTCTGGCGACGACGCTTTCGGGCGAATGGCATAGGGTGGTTTCAGGTGTGCCGGGAAGTCTGGTCGGCGATTCCTTCAGCGACCGGCGACTACCGATTAGGCGAATACTTGAGCACCGATCCACTTCGTCGCTTCCCACGCGGAGCGCTGTTCTCACGGGGCTCGTGGGCGGAAACCAGCCGCGTCACGTCCATTCTTCGCAAGGAAACCGTCGGCGGGGCGATCCTGCTGGTGGCCTCGGCCATCGCGTTGATATGGGCCAATTCGCCGTGGTCGGCGAGTTACTTCGGGCTTCGAGATCTGGAGATCGGCGGTGAACCGCTGGGTCTCCATTTGAACCTGACGCTGGGCGAGTGGGCCGCCGACGGGCTGCTCGCGATCTTCTTCTTCATCGTCGGACTGGAACTCAAACGCGAGTTCGTCGCGGGTGATCTGCGCGACCCGAGCCGTGCCGCCCTGCCGATCGCCGCCGCCGTCGGGGGAATGGTGGCGCCGGCGCTGATCTTCATCGCGGTGACCGCCCATGTCGGCGATGGCGCGACACGGGGTTGGGCGATCCCGACCGCGACCGACATCGCGTTCGCAGTTGCTGTACTCGCCGTCATCTCGACACACCTGCCGTCTGCGCTTCGTACCTTCTTGTTGACACTCGCGGTGGTCGACGATCTCTTGGCAGTAACGGTGATCGCCGTTTTCTACACCGAAGACATCAAGATCTGGGCGCTGGGCCTGTCAGCTGTACCGCTGGCGCTTTTCGCGCTGTGTGTGCAGCGGCGGGTCGATTCATGGTGGCTGCTGGTGCCGCTCGCTGCGGCCACCTGGGTGCTGATGCACGAGTCCGGTGTGCATGCCACAGTGGCCGGCGTGCTGCTCGGCTTCACGGTGCCGGTGGTGCGCTCAGCTGCGGCCGGTGGTCCTGACGCGGGCCCGGGATTGGCCGAGCATTTCGAGCACAAACTGCGCCCGTTGTCGGCAGGTGTCGCAGTGCCCGTTTTCGCGTTCTTCGCCGCCGGGGTGTCAGTCGGTGGATTCAACGGACTGATCACTGCGTTGAGCGACCCGATCGCCTTGGGCATCGTGCTCGGACTCGTCGTGGGCAAGCCCGTCGGCATCTTCCTGACGACCAGGGTGCTGGCCGCAGTGACCCGCGCCACCCTCGACTCTGCGCTGCGGTGGATCGACGTGCTCGGCATCTCGATGCTGGCGGGCATCGGGTTCACGGTTTCGCTGCTGATAGGTGACCTCGCGTACGGCTTGGGATCGCATCGTGACGAAGTCGTCAAGATGGGCGTGCTGACCGGGTCGGTGTGCGCCGCCGTGGTGGCAGCGGTGCTGTTGCGGCTGCGGAACAGGCAATATCGGCGCATCCACGAGATCGAAACCGCCGACGCCGATCTTGACGGTGTGCCCGATGTCTACGAGTCTCGGCAGGACCGCACCGAACCTGGTGCGTAGACTGACGGGATGCTTGAACAGATCCGCGGCCCCGCTGATCTGCAGCACTTGACCCAGTCACAGATGAGTGAACTGGCGCAGGAAATCCGCGAATTCCTGATTCACAAGGTCGCTGCAACCGGCGGACACCTCGGCCCGAACCTCGGCGTCGTCGAGCTTACGCTTGCGCTGCATCGGGTGTTCGACTCGCCGCACGATCCGATCATCTTCGACACCGGACACCAGTCCTACGTGCACAAGATGTTGACGGGCCGCATCCGTGATTTCGACTCACTGCGCAAGAAGGGCGGCCTGTCGGGCTACCCATCGCGCAGCGAGAGCGAGCATGACTGGGTCGAATCCAGCCACGCCAGCGCCGCATTGTCGTATGCCGACGGCCTGGCCAAGGCCTTCGAGCTGTCGGGGCATCGCAACCGTCACGTGGTCGCCGTCGTCGGCGACGGCGCACTCACCGGCGGCATGTGCTGGGAGGCGCTGAACAACATCGCCGCGTCCCGGCGCCCTGTCGTGATCATCGTCAACGACAACGGCCGCAGCTACGCGCCCACGATCGGCGGCTTCGCCGAGCACATGGCCGGACTTCGCCTGCAGCCCGGGTACGAGCGCGTGCTCGAGGAGGGCCGCAAGGCCGTCCAGAAGGTGCCGATCATCGGCGAGATCTGCTACCAGTGCATGCACAGCATCAAGGCCGGCATCAAGGACGCGCTCTCGCCGCAGGTGATGTTCACCGATCTCGGCCTCAAGTACGTCGGCCCGATCGACGGCCACGACGAGCACGCGGTCGAGTCCGCGCTGCGGCATGCGCGCGGCTTCAACGCGCCGGTGATCGTGCACGTGGTCACCCGCAAGGGCATGGGATACGCCCCGGCCGAGAACGACGAAGCCGACCAGATGCACTCCTGCGGTGTCATCGACCCCGAGACAGGGCTGGCGACATCCGTGCCCGGTCCCGGGTGGACGTCGGCGTTCTCTGAAGCACTCATCGGCTATGCCGCCCGGCGGCGCGACATCGTGGCCATCACCGCCGCGATGCCCGGCCCGACCGGTCTGACCGATTTCCGGAAACGGTTCCCCGACCGATTCTTCGACGTCGGCATCGCCGAACAGCATGCGATGACGTCGGCCGCCGGTCTGGCGATGGGCGGCATGCACCCGGTCGTGGCGATCTACTCGACGTTCCTCAACCGGGCGTTCGACCAGGTCATGATGGATGTCGCGCTGCACAAGCTGCCCGTCACGATGGTTCTGGATCGCTCCGGCGTCACCGGTCCGGACGGCGCCAGCCACAACGGCATCTGGGACCTGTCCATGCTGGGCATCGTCCCGGGCATGCGGGTGGCCGCCCCGCGCGACGGCGCGCGTCTGCGTGAGGAACTCGGCGAAGCACTCAACATCAAGGACGGGCCGACCGCCATTCGGTTCCCGAAAGGTGATGTCGGCGAAGACATTACGGCCGTCGAGCGCCGTGGCGGCATCGACGTGCTCGCGGTCCCGGCCGACGGCCTGTCCGACGACGTGCTGATCGTGGCCGTCGGCCCATTTGCGGCGATGGCGTTGACGGTCGCCGAGCGGCTGCGCAACCAGGGCATCGGGGTCACTGTCGTGGACCCGCGGTGGGTCCTTCCGGTGCCCGCTGCCCTTGGTGAGCTGGCGGCCGCGCACAAGCTGGTGGTCACCATCGAGGACAACGGCGTGCAGGGTGGTATCGGTTCGGCGGTGTCGGCGGCGCTGCGCCGGGCAGAGATCGACGTGCCCTGCCGCGACGCCGGGTTGCCTCAGGAGTTCTTCGCACACGCATCGCGCGGTGAGGTGCTCGCCGACGTCGGACTGACGGACCGCAACATCGCCCGCCAGATCACCGGCTGGGTGGCGGCTCAGGGGTCCGCGGTCTCCGAGGCCGAAGTCAGCCGCCAGCTCGATTGAGCGGTACCCGGCCCACTTCCTGCAACGCGTCGGTCTCGCTTGGCTGCTCGAAAAAGACCTGGGCGCTCCGGCCGTCGACCTCGACGGTTGCGATGGTATTCCCGAACAGCGGGCCGCAGACGTTAGTCCAGGCCACTGGCGGCGATGGCACGCCGGAACGCCGCACCCACCAGCGGGTCAGGGCGGCCGCGGGCTTCGTCCAGCCAAGGAGGAAGGCAGGCTTGACGAACAGCGGTACGTAGTTATGCACGGGCGAACACACCAGCTGATGCACGGTGGACCCGTCGGGTGATACGCCGTCGACCTCGGCGCGGGCGGCATAGCTGTGGTGCACGTCGCCGGACAGGATGCTGATCGTGGACGGCCCATCGGGATGATTGGCGATCCGCGCGATCATCTCGCCGAGGCGCACCAGTGACTTGTAGAACGCTGGCCAATGCTCGAAATCGCCTGCCTGCCTGAGCTTTTCGCCGAGCTTTCCGCGCCAGCCGTCACGTTCGGTCGCCTGCTCGTTGAGCGTCTCAAGATCGCCGATCGCCGGGGGCATCAACCACGGCACCGACGACGCGAGCAACAGGTGGTCGAGTGTCTCTGGATTCTCCTCGGCTTTCGACTCGACCCAGCGGAACTCCTTCTCGCCGATCATCATGCGCTCGCCGGAATCCAGAATTCGGCCGTTGCGGGAGTCGATCATGATCAGCCGGGTCCGCCCGAGGTCCCACCGATAGCTGAACCGGACGCCCTTGTTGCTATCGACCTCGCGGTCGGCTTTGTCGGCCACTTCGGCCAGGTGTGGCCAGGTATCGCCCTTGATGGCCAGCAACTGCTGGTAGTCGTCGTTGTCCGCCAGCTCGTGCGGGCTCAAATTGCCGAGGTGCTGGTACACCCAATAAGACGCCAGACCCGCGCGGATTCGGTCGTGCCACCATTCCAGGCCTGCCATCTGCGCGCGCCATGCCTTCGAGGTGTTCCAGTCGTCGCGGATGTCGTGGTCGTCGAAGATCATCGCCGTCGGCACGGTCGACATCAGCCACCGGATCTCCGGGTCGCCCCACGAATGCCGGTACAGCCGCTCGTACTCGGCGAAGGTGACGACCTCATCGGGCGGCCGGTTGCCGTGCCGGTTGCGCCTGCGGCCTGCCACCCGGCGCACCTCGTCGGGCGGAAGCTCGTCGGCGTAGAGCTGGTCGCCGAGCAGGATCAGCGCATCGGGCCACTTGTCGATGGGCAGATCGCGCATCCGTTTTGCGTAGGAGTCCAGCGCGTCGTGCTTGAGTTTTTTCTCGACCTTCTTGACCTCAGTCTTCGGGTAGCGGCACGACCCGAAGATCGCGCGCAACCGGTGCGCCGTGTCGGGGCCCCGGGTCCGGATGACGCTGGGTGGAAATTTCGCGAAGGCCGGGTCGGTGAGCGGCCATACCGTCTCCCCGTTGAACGTCACCTGGTACTCGGTCACGCTGTCGGGGTCGAGTCCGGTCACGGTGACCAGTGCGAAGTGGTGTCCCTGCACTTCGAACGTGTTTGCCGAATGCCCCAAAACCTGAACAGTGCCCGCGCTTTCGGTCTGCACCCACACCAATGCGGTCGTATCAGCGACGTGCCGCAGCGTCGGTCCGAGGAGCAAGCTCACCAAGTCGACATTAGGGCACCTCGCGGGCCGCGTCCTGAAGTCACGACAGGCTCGTGACAGAGTCTGGTCATGGATGCTGAACTCGAACGCTGGAAGGCTGCCGGCCGGCACTTCGACTATCTGGGCTTCGATATCTTCTACCGGGTCGACGGGCCGCCGATTGGCCAGGCACCCGTCCTGCTGGCGATTCACGGCTACCCGTTCAACTCATCGGATTGGTCGCTGATCTGGCCCGCATTGGTCGAGCGGTTCACCGTCATCGCACCCGACATGATCGGTATGGGCTTCTCGGCCAAACCCGTCGCCTACGGCTACTCGGTGCATGATCACGTAGACATGCATGAGGCATTGCTCGACCATTTGAACGTCGAGGTCTGCCACATGCTCGCGCACGACCTCGGCGACTCTGTCGGCCAGGAGTTGTTGGCCCGCAGCGAGTTCGGTCAGCATGCGTATGGATCGCTGCGCTACCAGTCGATCACCTGGCTCAACGGCGGAATGTTCAACGAGACCTACACACCGCGCACCATGCAGAAGCTGATGTCCGGGACACCGCTCGGCGATCTGATGAGTCCGTTGCAGGGCAGCCCGCTGTCGCGACGCATCGTGGAGCCGACGATCAACGAGATGTTCGGCCCCAACACCAAGCCCTCACGCGAGTTGATGAACCGATTCCACGAGATTCTCGAATACAACGACGGCAAGCGGGTGATGCACAAGGTCGGACGATTCCTGGCCGACCGGTACACCCACCGCAATCGTTGGGTGCGCGCCATGCGTGAGACCGCGGTGCCGATGCGGCTCATCGACGGGCCCATCGACCCTAATTCCGGTGCCCACATGGCTCGCCGGTATGCCGAGGTCATCCCCGACGCCGACGTGGTGATGCTCGCCGACGACATAGGTCACTGGCCGCAGATCGAAGCCCCCGACGCGGTGCTGAAGCACTTCCTGGCCCACGTCGACCGCGTCAGCTAGTCGCCTCGCCGTCAGATGTGGCGGGGTCGGGGTACAGCGCGTCCGCGAGCACGGGGTCGACGAGCTCGCGCTGCCACCGCCGTGCCCCAGCCTCGCGCAGGAAACCGTCGATCGCCGCCTCGGTCGCCTCCCGTGACGGCAACGGCTGCCAATCCCAGCACAACCGCCGCACGATCTCCGGGGTGATGACGTTTTCGGTGGGCACCGAAATGCGCTGGGACAGTTCGGTGATGCCAGACCGTGCCGCCTCCAACCGGACTGCGGCTTCGGGCTTGCGGCGCGCCCATCGTGATGCAGGTGGGGGACCGGTGGACGGTTCCTGCGACGTCGGTGGGTCGTCGGTGGTTCGTGCACGCGCGAGCGCCTCCAGCCAAACATGAGCCATTCGTCGTTGCCGTGAGCCCCCGAAAACCGGAAGTGCGGTGAGCTTTTCGACCGTATCCGGGTCGGCGGTGGCGGCATTGACGATCGCCGCGTCGGGCAGGATGCGTCCCGGCGCAATGTCACGGCGCTGCGCGATGTGATCGCGCGTCGTCCACAGCTCGCGGACCGCCGCCAGCGCGCGTGCGTCACGGATCTTGTGGATGCCCGACGTGCGCCGCCAGCGGTCCCGGCGCGTCGGCATGGCCTCGATCGTCCGCAGATATTCGAACTCCTCTGCGGCCCAGTCGGATTTGTGCTGCTCCTGGAGAACAGCGGCGATCGCGTGGCGCAGGTCGAGCAGCACTTCGACGTCGAGCGCCGCGTAGTTCAACCATTCGTCCGGCAGCGGCCGCTGCGACCAGTCCGCAGCGCCGTGGCCCTTCGTCAACTGCAGGCCGAGGAGCTTCTGCACCATCGTGGCGAGGTTCACCTTGTCGTAGCCGGCGAGGCGGCCTCCGAGTTCGGTGTCGTAGAGCTTCGTCGGCCGCATACCGATCTCGGCAAGACAGGGCAGGTCCTGATCAGCCGCGTGCAGCACCCACTCATCGGTGGCCAGCACCTTCGCGACCGGAGCCAGCGTGGCGACGGGATCACCGCCGTGGTTGACGGGGTCGATCAGCACCGTGCCCGCACCGGCCCGACGAATCTGGATCAGGTAGGCGCGATTCGAGTAGCGAAAGCCTGAGGCGCGTTCGGCGTCGACAGCGAAAGGCCCTTCGCCGGATGCCAAGAGCTCAGCGGCTTTTTCGATATCGCGTGCGCTGACGGACAGGGCGGGGACGCCGTCGCGCGGCGCCAGCAGCGGTGTGGCTTCCGGCTCATCCTCCGAGCCCGTCTCGGGGCCGGCCTCTTGGGGGTCGGCCATGCGTCAGGCGCGCGTGCGGGAGCTCAAGTCGGTGACACCTGACGGCGGCAGGCCGGCGGCGTGCTCGAGCACCTCGCAGAACGCTTCGACATGTGGTCCCAACTCCAGGGTGGTCGCCGTCCACGACGCCCGCAGTTCCAGCTGGTGGGCGCGCGGGGGACCGGAGATGTCGCCGTAGCGCACCGACGTCGTCGCGGTGACGGTGCCGCCCAGTGCGGTGACGTGTTCGGCCCGCGATTCCAGGGCGTCGACGAGCCAGCTCCACGCCACTTCGGGCAGCAGCGGGTCGACGGCTTCACTGGAGTCCAGGTCCGCCTGGATATACGCCACGAGACGCATCGTGCCATCCCACGCTTCGGCGCCCTCAGGGTCGTGCAGCAGGATCAACCGTCCGAACGCGTCGCCCTCGGAGCGCTCCGGAACGATGGCCGTCTCGGGATGGCGGACCTCCGCGCCCAGCGCATAGCTGTACGGCGCCAGCCGCTGAGGCGGGCGAATCGGGCCGAGCTCGATCTCCGCGCGGACGGTGGTGGCATTCATCGCCGCCACCGCTTCGCGAAATTGAGCCGGTTCGGCGGCGGTGGTCACCGTTCGAAGCTAGCCCCATTTGGCCAGGTGTGTGCGCAGGCGCGCCGATTTCGCCCGGTGAGGGGATCTCCCGTGGTCAGGCGTTGTTTGCTGCGCCCACCCAGGGCCCTACCTGTCCACAGAGCGAAGTGGGGGTCGCCGGAGCGCGAATTGGGGTGTTGCGGGGCGCACATGGCAGCATTGGACACGATGACTACCCGCCGCGACCTGCCCGACTCGCCCTATCTCGCCGCCGCTTCAGGCCGCAAGCCGAGCCGCGTGCCGGTGTGGTTCATGCGGCAGGCCGGACGTTCGCTGCCCGAGTACCGGGCGCTGCGGGCGAAGAACACGATGATGCAGGCCTGCTTCGACAAAGACCTGATCACCGAGATCACCCTGCAGCCGATTCGCAGGCACGGCGTGGACGCCGCGATCCTGTTCTCCGACATCGTCGTGCCGCTGCGGGCCGCGGGCATCGAGCTCGACATCGTGCCCGACGTCGGACCGGTGATCGAGCACCCGGTGCGCACCATCGGCGACGTCAACGCGATCAAACCGCTTGAATCACAGCAGGTCGCACCAGTGGCCGACGCCATCATGCAGCTGACCGCCGAGCTCGGTGACGTGCCGCTCATCGGCTTCGCGGGAGCGCCGTTCACGCTGGCGTCCTATCTCGTCGAGGGTGGCCCGAGCCGTAACCACGAGCGCACCAAGGCGATGATGCTCGGCGAATCCGACACCTGGCACGCGCTGATGACGGCGCTGACCGACGTGACCATCGCCTTCCTGCAGACGCAGGTCAGCGCCGGTGTGGATGCCATCCAGCTGTTCGATTCGTGGGCCGGGACGCTCTCGCTGGCCGACTACCGCACCTACGTGCTGCCGCACAGCTCACGGGTGTTCTCGACCCTCGCGGACGCCGGTGTGCCGATGACCCACTTCGGGGTGGGCACCGCCGAACTGCTCGGCGCGATGGGAGAGGCCGGAGCCACCGTCGTCGGCGTCGACTGGCGTACCTCGCTGGCCGACGCCGCGACACGCGTTCCGCCCAATACGGCGCTGCAGGGAAACCTTGATCCGGTCGTGCTGCTGGCGGGCTGGCCCGTCGTCGAACGGGCGGCGCGAGCCGTCGTCGAGGACGCCCGTCGCGCGATCGACGCCGGAGCCACCGGCCACATCTTCAATCTCGGCCACGGCGTGCTGCCGCCCACCGACCCCGGTGTGATCACAGAACTGGTCTCGTTGGTGCATTCGCTGTGAGCATGTCGTATTGCGTTGTCGGCGGCGGTATCTCAGGTCTTGTCGCCGCTTACCGGCTGCGAGTGGCGGCGGGCCCTGACGCGTCGATAACGCTGTTCGACCCGGCCGACCGACTCGGCGGCGTGCTACGTACCGAGCGGATCGGCGGCCAGCTGATGGACGTCGGCGCGGAGGCGTTCGTCGCCCGCCGTCCCGAGGTGCCGGCACTGCTGGCCGAGCTGGGTCTGAGCGCAAGACAGATCGGCACCACGGGGGCGCGGCCGCTGATCTACAGCCAGGGACGTCTGCATCCCTTGCCGACCGGCACGCTGCAGGGCATTCCGGCGCATCCGGGCGCGCTGGCCGGGCTCGTGGACGACGCGACGCTGGCCCAAATTCGCGACGAACGAGCACGGCCGCTGCGCTGGCGTCCCGGCGCCGACCCCTCGGTCGCCGAGTTGGTCGGGGACCGCTTCGGGGACCAGGTGGTGGCCCGCTCGGTAGATCCCCTGCTGGCAGGTGTGTACGCGGGGTCGTCGGCCACCATCGGCGTCCGTTCGGCCCTGCCGGCGCTGACGGCGGCGCTGGACCGCGGAGCGCGCAGTCTGACGGACGCGGTGCGTGACGCGCTGGCGGCGTCGGGTCCGTCGGTGGCGACGGGCTCGGTGTTCGGGGCGATCGAGGGCGGCTACGCGGTGCTGGTCGACGAGCTCGTCCGGCGCGCGGGTGTCCACTGGCTTCAGGTCACCATCGAGCGGGTCGACCGATCGCCGCGCGGCTGGGAAATCGTCGACGACGAGGGCGTGCGCCACCACGCCGACGCGGCGGTGTTGGCCGTACCCGCACCGCGGCTCGCCCGCCTTGCCGAGGGCGTCGCTCCGCGCACCGCCGCGGCGGCACGACGTATCGGGGTGGCGTCGAGTGCGCTGGTGGCGTTGGCACTGCCTGGTGGCACGCCGGTGCCGCAACAGTCCGGGGTGTTGGTGGCCGGGGGAGAACGGTTGCGCGCCAAGGCGATAACCCTGTCGACGCAGAAGTGGGGCCGGCGCGGCAACGTCGAGCTGGTGCGTTTGTCGTACGGCAGGTTCGGCGACGATCTGGCCCGAAGCGCGGGTGACGAAGAGCTGCTGGCGTGGGCGGGGCAGGATCTGGCCACGGTGTTCGGGGTGACTACGGATCCCGAGGACTGTCACGTCCAGCGGTGGATCGACGCGATGCCGCAGTACGGGCCCGGGCACGGCGCACTGATCGCCGAGCTGCGGGCCGGCCTCCCGCCGACCTTGGCCGTCGCGGGCGCTTATCTGGACGGCATCGGCGTGCCTGCGTGTGTGGGCGCGGCAACCAAGGCGGCTGCGTCGCTGGTCACCGTCGCAAGAGCGACGAATAAAGCCTGAGCCCGGGCGTGGCACGATAGGTCTCATGGCCAAGCTCGACTACGACGCGCTCAACTCGACTGTCCGCTACCTGATGTTCTCGGTGTTCTCTGTGGAGCCGGGCGAATTGGGCGACGAGCGCGCGGGCATCGTCGACGAGACGGCGACCTTCCTCAAACAGCAGGAAGACAAGGGTGTCGTGGTGCGTGGAATCTATGACATCGCGGGCATGCGGGCCGACGCCGATTTCATGTTCTGGACTCACGCCGAGACCGTCGAGGCGTTGCAGGCCACCTACTCGGATTTTCGCCGCACGACCACGTTGGGTCGAGCGAGCGATCCCGTGTGGAGCAGCGTCGCGTTGCATCGGCCCGCCGAATTCAACAAGAGCCACATTCCGGCATTCCTGGCCGGCGAGGATCCCGGCGCGTACGTGTGTGTCTATCCGTTCGTGCGGTCGCTGGAGTGGTACCTACTGCCCGACGACGAGCGTCGCAAGATGCTGGCCGAACACGGCATGGCCGCGCGGGAGTACAAGGACGTCCGCGCGAACACGGTGCCCGCTTTCGCGCTGGGGGACTACGAATGGATCCTGGCGTTCGAGGCGCCCGAGCTGTATCGCATCGTCGACCTGATGCGTGAATTGCGCGCGACCGACGCCCGCCGGCACACTCGCGAAGAGACCCCGTTCTTCACCGGCCCGCGGGTGAGCGTGGAAGAGTTGGTCACCAGACTCCCGTAACCGGCTCCGGCGGAAGACCCCGTTGTCTGAGGCAATAACCGGACAGGCCAAGCTGTTTGACCCGTTGACCACCAAGGGCACGGCCTTCACCCACGCCGAGAGACGCAAGTACGGACTGCTGGGCTTGTTGCCTACCGCGGAGAAGACCCTCGATCAACAGGTTGAGCACAGTTGGCGCGAGTTCTCCACGCGTCGGCCGGGACTCGATCAGCACATCTATCTGCGCGCGTTGCAAGACCGCAACGAGACATTGTTCTACCGGTTGCTCCACGACCACATCGCCGAGACGATGCCGATCGTCTACACGCCGACTGTCGGCGAGGCGTGCCAGCGGTTCAGTGAGATCTACCGCCGCCCGCGTGGACTCTTCGTGAGCTATCCCGATCGCGAACACTTGCGCGAGGTCTTGCGCAATCGGCCGCATCGCGACCCCGACGTGATCGTCGTGACGGACGGTCAGCGAATTCTCGGACTGGGCGATCAGGGCATCGGCGGCATGGGTATCCCGATCGGCAAGCTGTCGCTCTACATCCTCATCGGGGGCATCGCCCCGGCGCGCACCTTGCCGATCGTGCTCGACGTCGGAACCGACAACGTCGAACTGCTGGAAGACCCCCAGTACCTCGGCTGGCGCCACCGCCGCATCGACGACGACGAGTACTACGCCTTCATCGACGAGTTCGTGGCCGCCGTACGCGACGAACTTCCGGATGTGTTGCTCCAGTGGGAAGACTTCGCGACCGCGCACGCGCAGCCGATCCTGGAGCGCTACCGCGACCAGCTGCTCACCTTCAACGACGACATACAGGGCACCGCCGCGGTCGCCCTTGGTGCGTTGCACGGCGCGGCGAACGTCGCGGGCAAACCCTTGTCTCAGCAGCAGATCGTGATGCTGGGGGCGGGTTCGGCGGGTATCGGTGTGCTCAACATGGTCAAGCGGGAGATGGTCGCGCAGGGCCTGTCCGAGCAGGAAGCGACATCGCGGATCTGGGTGGTCGACGTCGTGGGTCTGCTCACCGACGATCGAACCGATCTTTCCGAGGGGCAGCGGGCGTTCGCGAAACCGGCGGACATCGTGGGGGGCTGGGGTCTCTCGGGGCCGGCCCAGCTGGCCGACGTCGTGCACCACGTCGATGTCGGTGTGCTGCTGGGCCTTTCGACCGCCGCCGGTGCGTTCACCGAAGAGATCGTGCGCGAGCTCGCCGCCAAGACCGAGCGGCCGATCATCTTCCCCCTGTCCAATCCGACCAGCCGGGCTGAGGCACACCCGGCCGAGTTGGACGAGTGGACGGGCGGTCGGGCGTTGATCGCGACCGGTTCGCCGTTCGCGCCGTTGGTTCGTGATGGCGTCGAGCGCCCGGTGGCGCAGTGCAACAACGCATACATCTTCCCCGCGATGGGATTGGCGGTGACGGCGGCGCAGGCGACGAGGGTGACCGACGAGATGATGAGGGCGGCGGCCGCGAGCCTCGGTGACGCCTCGCCCGCCCTTGTGGATCCCAGCCGGCCGCTGTTGCCCGCGTGGTCGGAAGTTCCCGACATCGCAGTGCGCATTGCGCTCGCGGTCGGGCGACAGGCCGTCGCGGACGGCGTGGCACCGAAGCGCAGCGACGAGGAACTGGCGGCACGTATCGACGAGGTGCGCTGGATTCCCGAATACCCGTCGACATAGCCGAACGCCCGTCATCATGGGTGTATGAGCATCAAAGCCCTGGTTGCCGCGACATTGCCGATCGCCGCGCTCGTGGTGGCACCTAGCGCGGTCGCTCAACCGCCGGGCGGGGAACACTGCGCGCCCAGTGGCGGCCAGAGCATCGTCATCACCGCCGGTGACATCGACTGCGTCACCGCGGCGGACTTTGCCGCTCAATATGACCTCAGCGGTGACAAGTTTCAGACGATTGGGCCGTTCACCTGCTATTCCGGGAACGCGATGACGGCGCCGCTGCTGTTCCAATGTGTGGCCGACACCGCCGACGCGGCCGAGTTCGGCGTCTACCCCGCGTAGCGCGCTATTCCGCGGGCACCAGCCGCAGTGAGATCGAGTTGATGCAGTAACGCTGATCGGTCGGCGTCGGGTAACCCTCACCCTCGAAGACGTGGCCGAGGTGGCTGTGGCAGTTGGCGCAGATCACCTCGACGCGGTGCATGCCCAGGCTGTCGTCGGAGCGCAGGATCACCGCGTCGGAATCGGCCGGGTCGAAGAACGACGGCCAGCCGCAGTGGGATTCGAACTTTTCGCTGCTGCGGAACAGTTCCGCGCCGCACGCCCGGCACGCATAGACGCCTTCGGTCTTGGTGTCGGTGTATTCGCCGACGAAGGGTCGCTCGGTGCCGGCCTCGCGTAGGACGTGAAACTCCTCGGGGTTGAGCTTCTTGCGCCACTCGTCGTCGGTCAGCTGCAGTTTGGGGGCCGGTGTCGTCATATCTCCACGCTAGCGCTGTTGCGCCTGACGTACTCGTTCCTCGGCGTAGGCGAACGCTGCTGCCTCGTCGTCGGGCTCGAATTCACATATGTGCGTGCACCGACCGTCCCCAAACTCGAAGACAATCAATCTGGTCCACGCATAGTGCCCGCCCTCGTGGCCGCGAGCCTCCCGCTCGCTGCGGACGACCCCACATGTGGTCGAGAGCCAGCACTCGGCGGCGTTCCACGACCGAGAGGGACCGGCGACCTCGGACAGTTCTTCATATGACGCGCGGAACTCGGTCACCGAGCGGTCCGGGAATCCAGACCGTGTCCTGTTTTCGACGATCATGCCGGGAGCGGTGAGTTCGGTGAAGACTCGGTCGAAGTCGCCTTTGTTCAATCCGATCAGGTATTCGGCCCCCACTGCCGCCACCTCAGCGAATTCTGCGCCTTCTCCACTGCAATATCGCCGCTCGAGCTCGCGGTAGGCGTTCTCGAAATCGTCCTCACCGAAGCGGCCGTAGTAGACGATCAAGCCGTCGTCGTTGATTTCGGTGACGTGCAGGTAATCGGTCTCGTAGCCGTCGTCATTCGACCAGTGAGCCGACGCCAGCTGCACGGTGTCACCCCGCACGGCCAGGCAACGTCCCTCGAAATGCGAGTACTGCTCGAAGACCCGCTCGAGCCCAGCCCTGATGTCACCGGGCGTATCGCCGCCCAGAGCCCAGTGGTCGTCGTACACGTATGAGTCGAAGAACCGAGCGGCAACGGCATCGGCGTCGTGAGCGTTCATCGCGTCTCCGACGGATTGCCAAACTCGGCTGGCGCGGTTATCGACGGCGAGTCGGCTGGGGGTTTCGAGTATCCGTTCTTGGACGTACGCGAAAGCGGCGTCTTCGTCGTCCAATTCGAACTCGCACATCGACGCGATGCGGTCGCAGCGGATTTCGAGCACGACGAGATGCGTCCACGCGTACTGCTCGCCGTCTGCCCCGACCGCTTCTCGCTCAAAGCGGACGACAGTCCACACCTCGGAGACCCAGCACAGCGCGGAGAACCACGTCCGCGTCGAGGTGACCATCGCTTCCAGGTCGGCAAAGCTAGTGCGAAGGAAGTCGGCCGAGCGATCGGGGAACGGCAGCCGCGACCGATTCACCACGGGGGCGTCCGAGACGGCGAGCTCATCGAAAACTTTGTCGAAGTCGCCACGGTTGAGTGCGATCACGACCTCGGTCGGTGTCGTTCCGACCGCGGCGAAGGCCACGCCCTCTCCCGCGTAATAGCGTTCCTCCAGTTCCCGATAGGCGCTCTCGAAGTCGTCTTCGTCGAAACGGCACAGATAGACGATGATCCCTTCGTCGTCGACTTCATGCACCCATAAGGAGCTTGATTCGAAGCCCGAGTCGTTTCGATAGCGGCCATATCCGAGGTGCAGGCGTTCACCCCGTACTGCTAGTGAGCGCATGTCGAGCTGTGTGTAGTCCTGGGCAACTCGTTCGAAGGCCGTGCGCATGTCCTCGATCTTGCCGCCGCTCAATCGCCGCCGATCCTCGTAGACAAGTGATTTCGAGTAGAACGCTGCCAATCCATCGAGATCGCGAGCCTGACCCGCTCGATCGATTGAATCCCACGTCCGCTTTGCTCGGTTGGCAACGGCGAGCCTGCTCGGGTTCGCTCGCACCTTTTCCTCGGCGTAGGCAAACGTCGCATCCTCGTCGTCAGGCTCGAATTCAGCGATCGACTTGACCTGGCCGTCGACGACCTCGCTCGCCATGAGACGCGTCCATGAGAAAAGTTCACCACCTTGACCGACAGCCTCGCGCTCCTGTCGAGCCACACTCCAGGTGGGGGACAGCCAGCAGATGGCGGAGGACCACGTCCGAACCGATTCCATCATGTTGCTCAAATCGTCGAGACTAGCGCGAAAATCGGCGGCCGACCGATTGGGGAAGCCTGAGCGAGTATGGTTCTCGACGCGGAAGCCGGCAGCGGTGAGTTCCCCGAACAACCGGTCGAGGTCCCCCTGATTCGCGGTGATCGAGTAGTCGGTTGCCGTGAGGCCTCCTGCGGCGAACTCCGCCCCCTCACCGCGGTAGTAACGCTGTTCCAATTCGCGGTAGGCACCGTCGAAGTCGTCTTCGTCGAAGCGTCCTTCGTAGACAATCCGTCCGCCACCGTCAACCTCGTGCAAATACAGATGGGTGGTCTCGAACCCGGAGTCGCTCGACCAACGGCCCCAGCCAAGATGGAGGCGTTCGCCTCTCACCGCAATAGTGCGCCCGTCGAAATTGCTGTACTGCTCGACGATTTGCTCCTGGACTCGACGCAGAGTAGCGGGATCGCGGATCGGGTCGCCGCTTATGTGGCGTCGATCGTCGTAGACGAACGCGTCGGCGTATGCCGCGGACATGGAGTCGACGTCCTTGGCGCGGCCGGCGTCGAGGATCCCGAACACCGTCTCACGGGCGCGGTTCGTGAGCGCGAGCCGGCTGCTGGTCGCCTGTGCCCTTTCTTCCGCGTAGGCAAATGCGGCATCCTCGTCTTCGAGCTCGAACTGGCACATCGACGCCATCCGGCCGTCGCGGAAACCGATCATCAGCACGCGCGTCGACGAATACCGCTCGCCGTTGCTGCCGACGGCGTCGCGTTCGAAACGGACGACAGCCCAGTCCGGTGACAGCCACGTCACCGCCGACAGCCAGGTCCGCATCGACGTCACCATTGAGCCCAGTTGCCCGAAACTGGTACGCAAGTCGGTGACGGAGCCCTCCGGGAAAGCTGACCTGGTTCGGTTCTCGACGCGCATGTCGGGCGTGCAGAGCTCACCGAGCAGCAGATGGAAATCGTTGGCGTTCAGTGCGATTATCGCCTGGGTCGCGGTGGCAGCGGATCGCGCGAAGGAGGCGCCTGCACCGGCGTAGTAGCGCCGCTCGAATTCGCGGTAGGCGCGATCGAAGTCGTCTTCGTCGAAGCGTCCGTGATAGACGATGAGGCCGTCGTCGACCTCGAACACGGTGAGACCGCTGGTGCTGTTGCCGTCCATGTCGGACGCAACACTTGAGACAAGATGCAGGCGCTCACCCCGAACCGCCAAGACATCAAACTGGTATTCGGTGAACTGTGCGAGGTGGCGTGCAATACCCGCGCGCATCGCATCGCGGCTCTCGATGGGGTCACCGCTGAGTCGCCGGTGATCGTCGTACACAAACTCGTCCGAGTAGTGGGCGATCGCGCGCTCGACGTCATGCGCCCGCATCGCGCCCAAGAACCCGTCGATGGTTCCGGACGACTGGTTGCGCACCGCAAGCCGGCCGGACTGCGCCCGCACCAGTTCCTCGGCACAGGCGAACGCACCGTCCTCGTCGTCGGGGTCGAACTCGCATATCGAGGTGACGAGTCCGTCGCGATGCTCGGTGACCAGAATCATCGACCATTGGTACGTCTCGCCATCGGCACCGGTCGCCTCCCGTTCAAGCCGGGTGACGCTGCAGTTCGGGGACAACCATGCCACTACGGAATTCCATGTTCGCGTCGACGTGACCATCGTGTTGAGTTCTTCGAATCCAGCGCGAAGATCGTTGGCCGTGCGGTCGGGAAATGCTCGGCGGGAGCGGGTCTCGACGCGCAGGTCTTGGGAGGCGAGTTCACTGAAGAGCATGTCGAAGTCGTCGCGGCTCATCGCCCTCGGCGCCTCGCTGGCTGGCAGCCCGTTCTTTGCGAAAGGTGCACCTTCACCGGCGTAGTAACGTCTGTCGAGCTCGCGGGATGCGCCATCGAAATCATCGTCGTCGAAACGCCCGTGGTACGTGATCTTGCCGTCGTCACCGACCTCCACGACATGGAAGGTCGTGGACTCGTTCCCATCACGGTCGGACAGGCGATTCCAGACGAGATGCAAACACCGACCGCGAACCGCGAGCACACGAAAGGCAAATTCTGAGTAGTGCTCGAACACGCGCGTAATACCTTCGCGCATTGCGTCACGGCCCTTGACCGGATCGCCGCTGAGGCGTCGACGATCGTCGTATACAAAGTGTTCCTGGTAGAAGGCGGTGGCGCCCGCGACGTCATGCGCCCGGATCCTGTCTAAGAACCCGTCGATGGTCTCGGATGACTGGTTCCTCACCGCGAGCCGGGTGCGACCCGACTGCATCCGTTCCTCGGCGTACGCGAAGGCCGCGTCCTCATCGTCGAGTTCGAACAGGCAACTGGAACCGAGGCGTCCGCCCCGGGACTGGGTGACGAGTATCCAAACCCATGAATACCGCTCGCCGTCGCGCCCAATGGCTTCGCGTTCGAACCGGCCGATGGCTAGGGTTGGCGACAGCCAGTGAATTACCGACGGCCACGAGCGTGTCGCGGCGACCATGTTGCTCAGGTCTTCGTAACTCTCCTTGCGGTCGCTGACCAATGGATCGGGAAACGCTGAGCGTGAACGGTTCTCGAAGCCCGCGTTGGGTTCGATGAGTTCGCCGAACGCCTTCGTATAGTCCCCGCGGCTGACGGCGATCACCCATTCTGTCCCGACTACGCCGGCTTCGGCGTACGGTGCGCCCTCGCCGGTGTAGTAGCGGCGGTCGAGCTCGCGGTAAGCGCCTTCGAAGTCGTCCTCGTCGAACCGCCCGAAGTATTCGAGGCGCCCGGCGTCGTCGAACTCCATGACGTTCAGGGTTATTGCTTCGTTGCCGGCGTCGTCCCACAGGCGACTCGAGTGCATCTCCAATCGATCGCCGCGTACCGCCATCGTCCGCCACTCGGTGTGCGGATAACTGCGGAGAATGCGCTCAGTCGCGGCATGGAGGTCAGCTGCCCCCTCGATCGGGTCACCGCTGATCCGCCGCCTGTCGTCGTACACGAAGTTTTCCGACGGATCGACGCGGAGTGCATCGACATCATGCGCCTGCAGCGCCTGTGACGCGACTTCGGCGAGCTCGCTGGCGCGGTTGCTGATCCGCAGTCTGTCGGTGCTCGCCCGCACCTTGTTCGCGACATAGGCGAATGCCGCTTCCTCGTCGTCGATCTCGAACTCGCACATCGACGCAACACGGCCATCACGGAACTCGAATGCGATGAGAAAGTTCCACGTGAACTGCTCGCCGTCGTGTCCGACGGCATCCCGCACACAGCGTGCGACGCAGTAATTCGGCGAGAACCATCGCATTACCGATATCCAGCCGCGCACCGAATCCACCATGGCGTCGAGTTCTTCCAGCGTGGTGCGATACTCACTCGCCGATCTGTCGGGAAATGCCGAGCGTGAACGATTCTCGACGCGGAAGTCGGACGCAGTGAGCTCGTTGAACAACGTGTCGTAGTCGAGATGGTTAAACGCCACTGTCCATTCGGCGGCAGTGGCACCGCCTTCGGCGAACTCCGCGCCTTCGCCGGCGTAATAGCGGCGGTCCAGTTCGCGATATGCGCCTTCGAAATCGTCCTCGTCGAAACGAGCGTGGAACTGCACGAGGCCGTCATCACCGGTCTCAGTCACGTAAAGATTGGTTGTTTCGTTCCCATCATCGTCAGATCGGCGCTCCCACATCAGATGCGAATGCTGGCCACGAACCGCCACAACGTGGAAATCAAATCGTGTGTATTGCTCGGAGATGCGCTCGAGCGTCGGCCGAATGGCGCCGAGTCCTACAATGGGCCCGCCGCTCAGTCGTCGATGATCCTCATAGACGAACTCTTGCGAGAAATGTCTGAGGGCGCCGTCGATGTCATGGGTCTGAAGGGCTCGGATGTAATCAGGCATGACCTCGCTCGACTGATTCGACACCGCCAGGCGACGTGATCCCGTATCGACATCGGTCGCTGGTCGTGACACCGCGAGCTCATCCGCTCGTCCGACGCGCGCCGTCACCTCCTTCGCCGCGTACAGCGCGTCGGCGTCATCACGAGCACTGTTGGCGCCCTTGGTATCTCCTGCGGTGGCGAGCACCCTACTCAACGCCAGGCAGGCCTCGGCGTGGTCGAGCACCAGGTCTGTTCCCGCGGCGACCGCCACCGCCTCGCGCGCCATCGCGACCGCGTCAGCGTGGCGGCCCTGCGCGGCGAAAATTTCGGCTCGCACCGCGCGCCACGCGATAGCCGTCTTCAAATTGCGACCGGCGAGGCGCTCACTCTCGGCGGCGTGCCGGTCGGCTTCCTCCAGCCGCCCCTGGGCCAGAACGGAACGGGCGAGAAGGGCCGCAGCCTGACCCGCGTCGGCGCCGACGCCGAGAGCGTCCAGGCCTTCCAGCGCGGTCCGGAAGTGGGGTTCGGCAGCGACGGGGTCGCCCTCCATCGATTCGATGATGCCCGCGAACAGTTCGGTTTCCATGACCCCGTGGCGCAGGCCGAGGTCAGCGACCACCTGGCGGGCATTCGCAAGCATCGTCCTGGCTTTGTCCGGCCGTCCTCTGAGCAGTTCCAGGACGGCGAGGTGACGCAACGACGTAGCCTCCAGCGAGGGTGCGGCCGTCGTCATCCGCTGCATGCGCACCACATCCAGGCATCGGCCCCCCGCTTTCGGTACCGGACTCGGACCCCACAGTGCGGCGCCCGGAGCCGCCCCCAACGCCGCGGTGATCTGCCGGTGGTCACCGCTTTCGCGGGCAGCGATGAGTGCCTCGAAAAGGTCGATTTCGCTGGCGCCGATCCGCCCGAGGCGTCCGCGCGCGCCTGCCCGAACCCGGTGCGCCTTGGCAAGTCCGGCGTGATCTGTGCGACGGCCGAACTCGTCGATGGCCTCGTGTAGTCGTGCTTCGACTTCAAGTAGCCGTTCCGGATCGGTGTATATGACGAACTGGCAGCGGTAGCACGTCGCCCACGGGGCGAGTGCGTCGTCGGCGATGCGTTCGAGTTCGTCGACCAGGGGCGCACCCGCCGTAACGTCGCCTGCGGACAGGAACGCCTCGCATCCGATCAGCAGCAGATCAGCATGCAGTGTCTCGTCGGACGCCGCCAGCGCTGCGCCGCGAGCGGCCTGCGTTCCCGCAGAAACCAGTTCGTCGCGGTCAAGGGCTCGCCGTGCCGACGCAGCGTAGTGCTGTGCGGACCGAACGGCCAGCTCGTGCGAACGGCTGTCGAGCGGGCCGAGCTGGCTCCGATATGAATGGGCGGCTTCGAGATGCCTGGCGATCATCTCGTCAGAGTCGAAAGCCACACTCTGTCCGCCGGTTTCGACCCACTGGGCAAGTCGCTCGTGCAGATCGGCGCGGTCCGATTTCAGCAGGCGGCGGTAGGCGACGTCGCGGATCAGCACGTGGTGAAATCGCCAGACAGCTTCGTCGCCGATGTAGGCTCCGCTCGGCTGCGCCAGCTCGAGTCGGCGAAGACGGTTGAGGGACAACGTGACTCCCGCTCCGCTGCCGCCGGCGAGTGCGCGGACCGCGCCGATAGAGAACTCGCTGCCGACCACCGAGGCGATTTCGAGGATACGTCTGTCTGCGGCTGCGAGGCGTTCCAACCGTGAGGCGAGCAGCGCATGGATTGTCGGGGGTACCGCGATGGCGTCGACGTCGATCGTGAGGCGCCAGCCGGCCTGCTCTTCGATGAGCACCCCGTCATGGGCGAGCATCCCGACCAGCTCCCGCACGAAGAGCGGATTGCCACCGGTGGACGAGGGGAGTCGTCGCAGCAACTCGTCGGGCAGCTGTGCGGCTCCGAGTACGTTGGCGGCCAGTTCGGCTGTCGCATCGGGATCAAGCCCGCTGAGATGGACAGCCTCGGAGACGAACCTGCCCACGCTGACGAGTTCGGGCCGCAGTTCACGCAGTTCGGGTCTGGCAAGCGCCAGCACGAACACCGGCACGTCCGCCGTCCACTCCATGAGGTGCTCGATGAAGTCGAGCAACAGGGTGTCGGCCCACTGGATGTCGTCGAGGACCAGCACGGTGGGCCCTTCTGTTGCTAGCACTTCGACGAACCGTCGCAGCGCCCAGAAGTTCTCCTCGACTGATCCTGCTTCGCCGGTGGCCAATCCGCCGAGGTCCCGCAGCAGCCGGTCTCGCTCGGGAACCCCTGCGGGGATTTCGGTTTCGAGGTCAACTGCTCTGAGTATCTCGATCAGCGGCGCCATCGCGACGGTGCCTTCGAGATCACATCGGGCCTCGATCACCCGCGCGCCGGTCTGTGCGACGGTGAATTTCGCGGCAAGCCGGCTCTTTCCGACACCAGGGTCACCGACGACGGTGACCAACCGGGCGCTTCGTGCCGATAACGCACCATTCATCGCGGTCTGAAGGCGCTGGAGTTCAGAACGTCGGCCGACGAAGGGAGCCGCGTCAGTCGAATCGGACCGGCGCCCGAGCCACTGGTAGACGGCAACCGGAGCGCTGCGGCCCTTGACCTGCACCTCGCCAAGCGATTCGTAATCGTAATGTCCACGGGTCGCGCGCCAGGTCTCCTCGCCCACCACGACATCTCCACGCGGACATTCGGACTCGAGGCGGGCCCCGACGTTCAGCGCGTCTCCGACGAGGTCGGCATCGCCGACCCCGACCACGACCTCACCGGTGTTCACCGCGACCCGCAATGCGAGTTCGACCCCGTGGTTTTCGGTGACCCGGGTAGCAAGCCCGACGAAGCGTTCCTGTAACTCTACGGCGGCGTCGACCGCACGTACGGCGTCCTCGGGCCCGACTCGGGGACACCCCACACCGCCATGAATCCATCGCCGATGTACTTCGTCACGCCTGCCCGATGACGCTGCGCGACCCTCCTCAGGAGATCGTGGTAGTCGCCGATGACCTCACGTGCCGTCTCAGCGTCGACGCGTTCCTCGAAACTCGTCGAACCCGCAAGATCGGCGAACATGACCGTGACGGTCTTGCGCACCGGGGCTGCGTCCGGTGTGTCGGGTACCCCCGTCGACTGACCGAGCGGCGCACCGCAGCCACGGCAGAAACGCGCTGTCGCACTGGCTTCCACGCCGCACGTCGCACAGATCCGGGCCAGCGAGGCGCCACAAGCCTCGCAGAAGCGGGCGTCCTCTTCGTTATGTGCGCCACACGAGGCGCAGTTGCGGCGGCTCTCGGCCATCGTCAGTCTGGTCTCAGCGACAGGCAGTCATGGTCTTCGATGGCCGCCACGGAACGACTGAGCATGGTGCGCGCCAGCTCCATATTGCGTTCGTTGACAATTTCGATTCGGCCACTTGCCATCACCGGGTAGATGAAGCACCAAGCCGTCGTCAGCCGGTAGTCACGTCGCAATTCAGCACTGGGGTAATCGATTCCGTGTTCTGCGAGACGTCTGGAATAGCGCGTGATGAGCTCGTCCTCGACGTCGCGCCGCGTCTCGGGAGTGAGGCTTTGAGTCAAAAAGTAGCTGACATCCCAAGCGCCCCGGCCCCTTGCCGTGATTTGCCAGTCCAAGGCGGTCACCGGTGGGTCGCCGTCCTCTACGGCGAAGAACAGCTGGTCGAGCCGCGGGTCGCCATGCAGGAAAGTGAGGGGTCCACGGCTGAACTCCCCGATCAGCCATGGCATCAACGATGCGAACCGCTCGCCGAAGCGGCGCATCGGAGGGGACAGGTCGGACCCCGTGATCTCGAGGAATTTCGGCCATGCAGCCCGGTAGTTGTCGACGATGACGTCGGTGAAGGGTGGCGCGGTGAAGGGCTTCAGCCAGTGCAGCGAGGACAGCCGATCGTTGTCCCACCAGTGACCATGGTGCCGGGCCAGTGCATCGATGACTGTTTCCGCATCCCCGGCGTTGCATCCGATGAGCTGATCGGCGTTTCGCAGTCGGGCCAGATCCTCGAGCACGAGAACGAAATCGTGCGTGTTCTCGTTGAAGGCGGCGAAGTAGGGCCGCGCCGGAGGCAGCGGGTTGGCGGTGCCGATTTCTAGGTAGAACCGGACCTCACGCAGGTAGCACTCGAGCTCTTCGCAGAGGTTCACCCGCGCCGTGACGTCCAGCGTCGGCAGCTTGACGACGACCGTTTCCGGAACATCGGTCCCGCCCTCGAGGCGCACCCGGAACAGTCGGCCCAGCAGGCCGACGCCGATGGCGATCTGCTCGACTTTGCATGCAGACACGTCGGCTTCGAGCACTTCGCTGAGCCAGCCGGCGGTAATCGCTGACGGATCGTCGGGGATCAACGGCATTCGCATCGCCTCCCGTGACCCGCCTGCGCGCGAGCTAATCGTATGCGATCAGCCTGCTGTCACAGCGAATTTAAGCCGACGTCAGCCGCTCTGCACGGGAGTCGGCTCTTTCGCCGCATCCTTCATCCACACCGGGTCGATGCCGTCATCCAGCCGGTTCTCGGACTTGGCGTCCAGGTAGCGGAAATACAGCACGCAGAACACCACGATCAGCATCAGGCACCAGCCGTAGGTGAACTTCATGTACTCCAGGAAGCGACCCGTGGTGGGCCAATGCCCGAGCAGCCATCGGTCTGAGCTCATGAAGCCGTAGATCGCCAGCCACGCTGGCCAGTTGCGCAACACCGAGTTGCGCAGCACGACCGTCATCAGGAACGGGAACAGCATCATCGAGTAGTAGCCCTGGCCCAGCGACAACACCAGGAACGACGTGATCAGCAGTACGCCGGACGAGGTCAACATCCAGAACAGCGGATCGCGGGTGCGGTAGTACTTGTAGAGCAGCCACAGCGACAGCACCGCCAGCACGACGAAGGCCAGACGCAGCAGAATGATCAGCCAGAAAGGCAGTCCGTAGTAGAGCCCGTTGCCTGCGATCGAGCTGTTGAAGTAGTCGCGCGTCGTGAAGATGTATTTGGCGGTGCGGGTGACGAAGCTCATCGGGTCTTTGACCAGCGGCCAGGCGACCGCGTTGAACACGGCCGGCACCAAGAAGGCGGGGATCAACGCCCGCCACTGCCGGTTCAGCAGCGGAATCAACAGCAGCGGCGCCAGCAGTGGTTTGACGACCAGCGTCAGACCTATGGAGATTCCGGCCAGCCACTCGTGGTTGCGTTGTCCGTCCAGTAGCCAGCGGAAGAACAGCACCTCGAGCAGCAGGATGCAGCCGTTGATATTGCCGAAAACCAGTGTGTTGACGACGCTTTCGCTGATGAACATCGCCGCGAGCAGAGCGGGCAGTGCGACCGAGTCGAATTTGAATCCGAACAGGCGAATCAAGAGGTACGCGGCGAGGATGATCGCGATCGTGTTGAACGTGATGAACCAGTACCGCGACGCGTCGACAGGGAGGTAGCCGAACGGCGCCATGATCAGCGTGCCGCCGGGAGGGTAGAGATAGTGCGGGTCGACGTGGTTGAAGTGCTCGTTGTAGATGTCCCAGCCCATTTTGAAGTTCACGACGGCGCGGTACACCGGTCCGTAGTCGTCGGTGATGTAGCCGTTGGTGGCTAGGACATAGCTGCGATGAATGATGAACAGGATCGCCAAGGGCCACAGGATCGACCGCAACACCGTGGCCACACCCGGCGGGGAGGTGCGGGGCCGGAAGGCGGCCAAGACAAGATCACGCACCAGCGAACCGTACCCGACCCCGTCAGGCCGAGGTATCAGGCGGGGCAGAACGTGTCGGTCTCGGGCAGCTTGC
Source organism: Mycobacterium sp. 29Ha (assembly GCF_032883055.1). Lineage (NCBI taxonomy): Bacteria > Bacillati > Actinomycetota > Actinomycetes > Mycobacteriales > Mycobacteriaceae > Mycobacterium > Mycobacterium sp. 29Ha. The sequence goes on along the minus strand of NZ_JAMQTI010000020.1, from coordinate 64,033 downwards.
CGCTGTCCAGATAGCCGGTCACCGGCGGCAGTGCGCAGGGCGAGTAGATAGCCGCTCCGTGGCCGATGCCCTGCCATATCACCCGTTTGTTGGCCGCGCCGGCGTTGATCACTGTCGCCGCGACGGCGGCCACGCCTTCGTTGCCGACGATCGGATCGTGCTGGCCACCCAACAGCAGCACGGGGGTCTTGAGATTCATCGGCTCCTGGGGGGCCGCGCCGCTGGGCCAGTTCAGGCATTGCACCAACTCGAGCGCGCCGACCTGGCCGAACTGCGGGTAGACCTTCTCCCACGCCACCACGAGTTCACGGACCCGGTCGGGGGTGGGCCGGTTCAGCGAGTCGCTGCAGCTGTTGACGAACTGGCCGTCGGTGCCGCGCAGCGCCTCGGCTTCGGTGACCAGGGTGTTCATCGCGTTCCAGTCCCCAGAGCGGGCGCCGGCGACCGCTGAGGCGAGCCTGTTGGTGGCGGCTATGCGATCGCCACGTGGGTACGCCAGCGCCGTGGCGATCGCGTCGGCGACGGTGGCCACCGACCCGTCGTTGGCGTTGTATCCGCGCACCTGGTTCAGTACCGCCGTCACGGCACCCTTGGGGTCGGCACCCAACGAGCAGTTGATCGCCACGCATTGGGCGGCCCACGCATCGAGTGCGGATTGTTCGCCCTTCACACGCTGTTCCATTGCGGCTTCGGCGGCGATGCCGAGCGGAAGTGGGGAATCGAGCACCAGCCGGGCCACCTTGTTGGGGTGGCTGCCCGCGTAGGCCAACGCCACCTGGGCGCCGTTGCCGATGCCGTACAGCGCCAACGTCGGTACGTCCCAGGTGCTTCGGAGGCGCTCGATGTCCTCGGCGGCGTGCGAGTTGTCGTAGGCCGAGTCTCCAGGGGCGATGGTGTCGGTGCAGCTCGTCGTCGCGGCCTGGGTGATCTCGCCGAGGTTGGCGACGGGGTCGTCGCCCGGCTGGAACTGGGCCTGATCGAGCATCGCGTTGCGGTCGTACAGATCGCGGCAGTCCAGCGCACCTGACATTCCGATGCCGCGACGGTCGACCGCCACGACGGGCCGCGTCTTGAGCACGTCGGCACCCGACTGCGTCAGCCAGACCGGCAGCTGCATCGACGTCGGCAGATCCGAACCCGTCGTCATCACCAGCGGTCCGGCGTCGGCGGGGGTTTCATCGGTCGTCGCGCGGACCACGCCGATGCTGATCGTGCCCGTGGCGCCCTTGATGGGGTCGAGTTCGGCGTCATAGGTCGCGCAATCGAACTTCACCCCGGCGATCGGGGGGACCGACGCGTCGGACGAGATCCGCGAGGTGCAGTCACGCCACGACAGGTCGTTCTTGGGTGGCTCGATCGGTGGTGGGCCCTCGGGTGCCTTGGTGGTCTCCGGCTGACCCTGGGGTTGGGCGCCGGAATCGGTGGCGAAGCGCGGATTGGCAGCCAGACCAGGTGCGCAACCGGCAAGAAAAACCGATATCGCGAGCGCTGAAGTGCTCAACACCCGTATCGGACGACGCCGCTGCATGCCGACCACAGTACTGATTGCCGTGGTGGATCTTCGTTGCCCAACGCCGCCCGGTGCGTCAGCGCGCCCGGACATAGCGGGTGTAGAGGTAGCCCTCGTCGTCGGACAGCAGGTGTGCGGGGCGCATCTTGGTGTGCACCTCGCCGGCGCCTGCCGCGATGCGCCGTCCGGAACCGCCGACCAGGATGGGCGCCACTGTCAGACAGAGTTCGTCGAGCAGGTCATCCTCGATCAACTGGCTGAGCAGCAGCGGGCCACCCTCGGAGAGCACGCGAAACAGCTTGCGTTCGGCGAGCAGCTTCAGCGCGGTCGCGTTGTCGACCGAATCGGATCGCGGCCCAGATGCGTTCAGCACCTCGGACACCGCGCCCAGCCGCTGTCTGGTGTCGTCGACGGAGTCGGCGCACGTCAGGATCAGCGGTGGCACCTCGGTGCGGGTGAAGAACAGGGCGTCGGGGTCGAGGGCGCCGGTGCGCGTGACGACCGCGATGGGCGGCACTTCGGCCTGTCCGCGGCGTTGCCGGGCGTGGCGCGCCGCGAGCGGCACCTGGGCGCCGGAGTAGTTCTCGACCCGGACGGTGGCGGCGCCGACCAGGATGACGTCGGCGCTGTGACGCATGAGGGCGAACATGCTGCGGTCACCGCCCCCGGCCAGACCACCGGCCTTACCGTCGGCGGTGGCGGCACCGTCGAGGCTGGCGATCATGTTGCCGCGGACCCAACACGCCTGCAGGTCGTCGGGGTATGCGTAGAAGTCGGACAGCCGGCCGTCGGCGCTGTCGATCGCGGGACCGTCAGGCCCCAACGCGGTGAATTGCACGCCAGCGGTGGTATCGGCCATGAACAGCATTGCAACACGTCGATAGGGTGCGTGCATGCAGGGGTCCAGCGATGTCGGTCATTTGGTCGACCGGCATCCGAAGGTCACGCCGGAACGCCTGGTCGCTCAGCTGACCCCGCCGCCGACGTTCGCCGAGGTCAGCTTCGACACCTATCTCCCCGACCCTGCCGAGCCCACGCAGGCCGCGGCGGTCCAGGTCTGCCAACAGTTCTGCGCGCAGGCGGTCGAGCGGCGGGCGGGCAAGAAGAAGCTCTTCGGCAGGCGTGAGGTGCTGCCCGGCGTCGGCATCTATCTCGACGGCGGCTTCGGCGTCGGGAAAACCCACCTGTTGGCGTCGTCGTACTACGAGCTGCCTGAACCCAAGGCGTTCGCGACGTTCGGCGAGTTGACACAATTGGCGAGCGTCTTCGGCTTCGTCGAATGCATCGAGCTGCTGGCCGAGTACGTCGTCGTGTGCATCGACGAATTCGAACTGGACGATCCGGGAAACACGACGCTGATCTCGCGACTGCTGTCGCAACTCGTCGAGCGCGGGGTGTCGGTGGCGGCCACGTCGAACACGCTGCCCGAGCAACTGGGGGAGGGGCGGTTCGCCGCTCAAGACTTTCTGCGCGAGATCAACACCCTCGCAGCGATTTTCACGACAGTGCGGATCGACGGACCCGACTACCGGCACCGCGATCTGCCTGCCGCTCCGGAACCGTTGCGCGACAACGAGGTTGCGATGCGTGCGGCGCGCACACCGGGCGCGACGCTCGACGACTTCGACGCGCTGTGCGCTCACCTGGCCACCATGCACCCGTCGCGGTACCTGACGCTGATCGAAGGTGTTTCCGAGGTGTTCATCACGGGCGTCCACGGGATCGACGACCAGAACGTCGCGTTGCGGCTGGTGTCGCTGACCGACCGGCTCTACGACGCGGGCATCCCCGTCGTCGCGTCCGGGGCGAAGATGGACGCCATCTTCAGCGAGGAGATGCTCGCGGGCGGTTTCCGCAAGAAGTATCTCCGCGCGACATCGCGGCTGCTTGCGCTGGCGGCAGCGGGTCAGACGGGGCGAACCATCACGTAGTCGTTTTCGACGCCTTCGCCGAGCTGGAACGTGCGGGTCCCGCTGATCGTGAACCCCTGTTTGGCGTAAAAGCGTTGCGCGCGTTCGTTTTGTTGGTTGACGCCCAGCCACACTGACTCGGCGCCCAGTTCCTTGGCGGTATTTAGTGCCGCCGCCATCAGCGCCGCAGAGGCGCCCGCGCCGTGGCTGCCGGGCAGCACGTAGATCTTCGAGAGTTCGATGCCGTCGTCGGCGCGAACCAGCATGGCGTAGCCCACCATTCGCGCCTCCTCACGGACGACGAGCACTGCCCGATCGGGATCGGTGAGGTATCCGCGAAACCGGTCCTCGGACAGGTTCTCGTCGATGAACGCGGCGATGTTGTCGACGCTCGCCGACGGCGGGCACGCCAGCGGAAACGTGCGCGCGGCGACGTCGGCGAGCTCGGGAAGATCGGCGACGACGGCCGGGGTCACGTCAAGGTGCAATACCTAGGCCACGTTCCACTGCGCGAGGTGTTGACCGGTGACCTTGTCGAGCAGGATGACATTGGAGATGAGGTCGCGATAGCAGTCCCACCAGACCCCACCGCTGACGGTAGAACCGGCAGGAGCGTTCATCAGCGCCAGTGTGAGCGAGTCGGGCGCGTCGGTGTTGCGCGGCTCGTAGGAGTCTCCCGTCGCGGTGACGCCGCGGAACTGATACGTGATCGCCTGGGCGTAGGGGGTCGGCACCTTGACGGGGTTGACGGTGATCTGCGCGCGCCACACCTCATATCGGGGCGCCCGCGGGGGGTAGCCGAAGCCGGGCGGGATCGGTGAGGGGGCCAGGCTGTTGACGGTGATGTTGGCCACCAGGCCCTCGAAGTTGATCTGCAGCGTCTCTCCGAGCCGGCCGATGGGCGAGGGCACGGACTCGGCCTCGTCCGGCGCAGCCTGGACGGGCGCGGCCGTGAGACCGGCGAGGGTCACCATCAAGGCGGCAAGGAGGACGAACCAGCGACGCATGCACGCATGATGGCACAGACTGAAACGTGTTACAGCCGCTTCAGGACACCCATGGCCCCGAGCCGCCGATCTTCTCGATGCGCACCCGCGTGAGTAGTCCGGCCGGCGCGTTGGGCGGCGGGAAGTGCTCGTCGCTGCCCAACATCACCTTGGCCAGCTGCTTGAGTAGTTCCGGAGCACCGCCTTCGACGACCCGCGCGACGCCGGTGACCGTCAGATAGTCCCTGAGCTGGCCGGGCCGCTCGGGGCCCAGGATCGTGACCGCCACGCGCGGATCGCGGCGTACGTTGCGGGTCTTCCGATACTCGTTGAGGTGAGCCGAGACGAGCTCGTCGCCCTCGGGCGTCGATTCCAGCGCCATCCAGATCGTGGAGACCTGCGGGCTGCCGTCGGGGTTGAGCGTGACCAAGATGGCGTCGGTGCCCGCCCCGATGAGCTGGCGGGCGGCGTCGTTGAGCTTCATGCGATGTTCTACGGCTGGGGGTGCCGGTTCATTCCCTCAGCCGGCTTCGAGTTCGAGCAGTGTCGACTTGGCCAGAGGCCCGCCGACGTACTGACCCGCCGACCCGTCGGAGCGCACCACGCGGTGACAGGGGATGACCACCGGGAGCGGGTTATGGGCGCATGCTGTGCCGACGGCGCGGACCGCGCGCGGACGGCCGATCGCCGCGGCGACGGTCGCATAGCTTTCCCGCCGGCCGTAGTCGATGTCGCGCAAGTGCTCGACGACGGCGCGCCGGAAGCCGTCGGCCAGCCGGAGATCGACCCGGACCTCGAAAGCGGTGCGGCGCTTGGCGAAATACTCGTCGATCTGCCGTGCCACGTCCTCGAGTCGCGACGTAGAGCGCAGAATCCGGGGGCTCACGGTGTCGGCGAGCCGGTTTAGGACCGCGTCGTGGCCCTCGATGTCATAGGCCACGCGGACCAGGCCGACCGTCGTCGCGGCCAGCAGTAGCGTGCCGACGGGGGTGTCGATCGTGCGGTAGGCGACGTCGAGCGCCCCGTCGGCTTCTGCCGCCTGCTCGAGCCGTGTGTGCAACCGCGACATCGTGTCGTCATCGACATGCAGTTCGTCGAAGATGTTGGTGCTCATGGTGTTTCGTCCTTCGAATAGATTTTTCGCAGAGCCTTGATGCCGTCGGCCGCGGCGCGCCGGGCGGCTTCGGGGGAGTTGTCGAGTAGTGGGGCGATCTCGGCGTACGGTAGGCCGGCGATGTGGTGGTAGGCCACGGCCTGGCGTTGCTTGGTCGGCAGTTGTCGTAATGCCGCCCACAGGTCGGGGTCTCCGGCCTCCGGATCGGCGTGCGGTGTGGGGTGGTCGGGCAGGGTGTCGGTGGGCACGGGCCGTCGGCTGCGCGCGCGTCCAACGTCGAGCGCGCGGCGGTGCGCGATGGTCACCAGCCACGCCTCGACGTTCGCGTCGTCGGGGAGCTTCGGGTAGGCCCGCAGCGCCGAAAGGAAGGTTTCCGACCAGGCGTCCTCGGCGTCGGATGGTCCGACCACGGCACGACACACCCGCAGCACCGTCGCACCGTGTTCGGCGACTACCTCTTCGAACGGACGCACTTTCACATTCTGTAGACGTCGCGACGGTGTGCGATGTGAGGTCAGCTTTTGGTGAACGGCTCCAGGGCGGTCGTCAGGTCGTTTTCGAAGCGCTCCCGGTCAACGCCCAATCGGTGCAGCGGGCCGTCAGCGTCCTCGGCCTCGAGCAGGGCGAGCACGATGTGCTCGGTGCCGACGTAGTTGTGGCCCAGGCGAAGTGCCTGCCTGAACGTCAATTCGAGCACTTTTTTCGCCGCGCCGTCGAACGGCGTCAGCGCGGGCAACTCGCCGTCGGCTGCCGGCGGCAGCGACACCGCCGCGCTGACCTTGGTGGCATCGACGGCCTGGCCGGCGAGCAGCTTCACCGCGAGTGCGTCGGGGTCGACGAACATCGCCAAGAGCAGGTGGTCGGGGTTGATCTCGGTGTTCCGCGCGTCGTGGGCCTTGTTCTGGGCTTCGACGATGACGTTGCGTGCGCGCGGGGTGAATCGGCTGAAGCCGGCATTGGGATCGAGCGCGTCGGCGTCGTTGGGAGTCTTGGGGACGAACCGTTTCTGGGCAGCCTGCTTGGTCACACCCATGCACTTACCGATCTCGGTCCAGGACGCCCCCGACCGGCGCGCCTGGTCGACGAAGTGGCCGATCAGGTGGTCGGCGATCTCGCCGAGGGACTCCGCGGCCAGTACCGCGTCGGTGAGCTGCTCGAGCGGTTCGTCGTGCACCTTTTTGATGACGTCGATGAGGTCGTCGAGGCGGACGGGGTTGGTGATTTTCGAAGGCTCGGTCATGGCGTCAACGCTAGGTTGACGCTCCGAATTCGTCAACCTTTGGTTGACGCCTTTGGGTAGCCGCGCCTGACCGTGCGATCGAGGATGCCCAGGGTGCCGCGCAACGCGAGCTCCGAAACAATCGGGAAGATGTTGGCATCGCGCCAATGCTGGTCAATGTTCGACCAGTCGTAGAACGATGTGACCAGCGTTCCACCGTCGACGGGTTCCAAGCGGTAGCCGTAGACGTGCCCGATGTCCGGCTTGAGTTGACCGAAGATGGTCCACGCGATCAACCGGTCCTGTTCGAACTCGGTGATGGAGACGGTGACGTCGTATTTACCGAGCGGATAGTCGTTGAGCGCCTCGCGATCCATGTGTACGACGAAGCTGTCGCCGACCGCGTGGGCAAGATCGCCGTCAGCGTCCTGCAGCATCCCGGTGGCGTCGATCGCGACGTGCCCCTGCGGGTCGCACAACACAGCGAAGATGTCGGCAGCGGGGGCGGGGATGGTGCGTGGCACCTCGATACGTTCGGTCATCGCTCGATCGTCTCAGGTGTGATCTGTGTCGAGCCCGTTTTACAGCGAGGTATGCGGGTAATAAATCGAGCGAAATGTCCTCTGAACAAGTCGACCCGACGACCGCCAAACCCGTCCTGCTGCGGCAGGCGATCGCGTTCATCCACGAGAACGCGCATCGCGATATCACGCTGAGCGACATCGCGGCTTACGTGAACGTCACACCGCGATCCGTTCAGTACACGTTCCGGCGCTATGTCGGTGCGACGCCGCTGGAGTATCTGCGTGGGCTGAGACTCAGCAGGGCGCATCGCGAATTGCAGGCCGCCGACCCCTCGGTCGACACCGTCATGGCCATCGCGGGCAGGTGGGGTTTCGGGCACGCGGGACGGTTCAGCAGTATGTACAAACGCAAGTTCGGCAACTCGCCGAGCGAGACGCTGCGCCGCTAACGCCCTCGCGTTTACCTCGGGAAAAAGCCCTCGCGTGTGAAGATTCCGGGCTGCCACCCTCGATTGCCCAGACACAGCATCGGACGTCCGTCGGGATGTTGTGCTGCCGCTTGGGGTTTAGGGCACGGCGCGCCGATTTCCTGCACGCCGAACAGCTCATAGGTGGCGACCCAGAAGCCGGTGTAGATGGGCGGCCACTGGTTCTCGATCCAGCGGCACTGCAGGACTTCGCCGCCGGGGCCGCGGCCGAATGTGAACCGCTCCAGGTTGGTGCACGGCGCGGTGAGATGCGCGTCGTAGTTCATGCCGGGTACGTCGGACGGGTAGCGCCCGGGGGTGTCGGGATACGCCAGGTTGTCGGCGGCAGCGAGTGGAGCGGCGCCGATGGCAGCGCCGGCGATCGCAGCGGCGGCGATGAGTTCGCGGATCATGTCCCACACCTTGGTCGTCTTGACGGGTTGGCCTTCCGAGCGTAATCGGTGCCCCGAGATGCTCGAGTGCTTTCGCCTCGATGACGGACGCGTCAGGCGGGTGTCAGCGCGGCAACGAATGCCGACCGTGTGACCGAGTACGGCGGATCGGTACCGCGGTCAACCGTGAGTCCCACAACGCCCCCGATAACATGGCGACGAACAGTCCGAAAAGGCCCGCAGTCGCGAATAGCGCTTCATTCGCCATGCCTGGTAGGTACCCAAACCACAGCGTTGCGACACCAAGGTGGGCAACCATTTCCGAAGCAGAGCTTTGGGTGCGAAGCCCCCGACCCCAGCGCGGGGGCTTCGCTGGGCCAGCCGCCTGCGCCGGGTGTGCGAATTGGATGCAAGGCGGAAGGCCCGTTAACTTAGGTAGCCCGAACGCAGGGAGCCTAATCATCAGGGCAAACCAATTTGCCTAGTTGTACAGTCAACGACCGGCCAAGATCCCGGTACGGCGCAACTTTCGTTCCGTAAGGGAACGCTGCTCGGATGGCCGGGCGAGGGTGCTGCGCTCAGCGGTTGATTTCATCCTGTGGGGCAGACGCGAAAAGTTCGCCCCAGGAGTGGACGCTGGCCATCTCGGGTGTCGTGCTGGTGGCGGCCGACTCGCTCGAGGTCAGAGCCGACGCGAATGCGCCGAACCCGACGAATGCGACGGCTGCGGTGGCGGCGGCGGCGTGCTTGATGCTCATGACTTGCTCCCGACGAGTTGGCTGACTGACTGCCATCAGCATCGGTCGTCGGCCTTGGATCTTTCTTGGAAACATGGGCCGGCCCGCCACTCGGGGGGTAGTAGCGGGCCGGTGTCTGTTGCGCGCGGCTGTCTAACCCAGCCCCGCTGCGAGTCCCAGAAGATCCTGCGCGGGAATGATGTTGCCGATGTCGCCAAGGACCGGGATGTTGCCGAGCTCTCCAAGTCCCGCGATGCTGCCGACGTCGGCGACGTCGTCGAGCAACGGCAGATAGGACTGCCAGTCCTCGCTGAGCCCTCCGGGAATGAGGGGTGCGATGTCATCCAGGCCGGGGTCGGCATTCGCCGCGCCCGACCCGAATCCAACTGCGGCCAAACCCATTACGCCTGATATGGCGCCTGCGACCGCGATTCTCTTTGTTGCCTTCATGGTGCTGTGCCTCTCGTTGCAGCTCGGTATCGCCTGACACCCGTAGCAGGCCGAGTCTTCTCGGCAGACCTTGGAAGTTTCTAAAAGCCCGGCACCAGGGCAAAGAAATAGCCGCTGAACAGCGGCTATGTGGTGCGCGATACTGGGATTGAACCAGTGACCTCTTCCGTGTCAGGGAAGCGCTCTCCCGCTGAGCTAATCGCGCCGGGAAACCTCGTCGGAGGTGGAGACGGGAATCGAACCCGTGTGCACGGCTTTGCAGGCCGTTGCCTCACCACTCGGCCACTCCACCGCGGGGGTTGATGCCACTGCACCCTTCGAGCGGATGACGGGATTCGAACCCGCGACCCTCACCTTGGCAAGGTGATGCGCTACCAACTGCGCTACATCCGCACGCCACGAACGGCGTGCCGCCCGTCGCGAAGGACGACAATAGTCGACCCGAGCAAGACACCACAAATCCCTTGCTTCGAAACCGTTTGTGTCAACCCAGATGGTAGGTGTCGCGGGAGAGCGAGAACTCTCCGCGGTACTGAAAATCCAGCAGGTGATGTCCGACGGGGCGCTCGAGCACACGATCGAACCCGCAACGATCTTGTCTCCGAACGCCAATGCGTTAAAACAGCTGGTAGGCCTTGAACGCAAGGGTGAAGCCGTGTCCGGTGTCTTCGTCGCGACACGTGATGCCGGAGTTCGCGCTTTCGCACCGCAACGGGCCCGCGGTGATCGCTTCGCCGTACGGCAGCACCTCGTCGGGGCCGAAGGCGGTGTCACCGGCGCATACGAAGGAGGCCGGTTGGCCGGCGACGATCTCGATGCCTTGTCCGTAGTCGAACTCGCAATCCGCAGGGCGCGGCGGCGGCGACCAGTCGCGGTCGATGATGTCGCAGCGGGCCAGATTTGCGTCGATCATGCAGGCGACGTTGCCCGTCGGAGAAATGAAGCCGGTGAACTCGGACACCTCTCGGTCCACCGGCTTGGGCTTGGCCGTCGACGTCGGCGGCGAGGACCGCGGCACGGACCCCTTTGTCGCCACCGAGGCGGAGCTTGTGGGCTCAGGGCTGGGGGAGTTGGCGCATCCGGAAAGGACGAGCAAGGCGACCACACTGGCAACTGCGGAGGTCGGACGTCTGCCAGGTCGAGCCACGGCGCGACGATAGCCCGGCAACGCGGGAGGGGGCGACGAACAGTGAAATGCGGGGACACCCATTGCGAAAAACGAATTCGGGCCGAAAGCCGCGACCGTGCTAATCTTCGACCTCGTTCGACCTTCGGTCGAGCTCCCCGGTCTCGTAGCTCAGGGGGAGAGCGTCCGCCTCACACGCGGAAGGTCACTGGTTCGATCCCAGTCGGGACCACCACCACTTCGCTGCGCTTCGCAGTCGCCGCCGGGCCCGAAACCATACGATCGCCAGGTGGGCGAACCGACGATCACCGACGACGGGCGCTACATCGTCATCAACGGGCGCCGGTGGCGAGCAACCGACCCGCTGATACCGGACGGGCGGCGAACCGAGCTGGTGCAAATTCTGATGGCCTGGCGCCGCGAGGTGCGACGAACCAAGGGAACCACCGAGGAATCGGCGGCCCGGGCGGGTGTGCAGGCCGCGAAGGTTGCATTGGGTGAGCGCGGCTCTCCGCCATGGTGGGAGCAGGATGACGGAGGCCGCCGCGCACGGTGGCAGGCCGAGGTGCCGGCGCCTGGCGTCCGAGATCGCGAGTAACAAGCGACACGCGCAGCTAGCGGCGTCGCCGCCAGACCACGAATCCCACCGCCAGCACGCCGATCACCGCGACCGCGGCGATCGGCACCGTTCGGTTCGGATTGTCGGTGACGGTTTGCCGCACGGCGTCGGCCCTCTCGACGACCTGTTCCTTGGTCTCCGTCGCCTTCTCTTTGGCGCGCGCTTTGACGTTGAGCTTGTCGGCCAGGGCCTCCACGGTTTCGCCGAGTTCCTTGCGCGTCTGCTCGACATCAGCCTCGATGTCTTCGATACCCGCGTCGGGACCTGGCTCGGGACGATTGGGGTCAGGTGCTGCCATGGCGTGCTTCCTTCACTTCCTCGATGTCGGCTTTGACGGTTTCGACCGTCTTCGGCGCTGCCGGGGTGACCTCGCCCGCCTCGCGTTTACCGACCAGAGCCGCGACGCCTGCTACGACGAACAGCAGTGCTGCGACGATGACCGCTGCGGCCCACACCGGCAAAACCAACGCCAGCGCGGCCACCGCCGCGCCGATCAGGGTCATAAAGCCCAGGAGGGCCAGCAAACCTGCGAGGCTGAAAAGCCCGGCACCGATACCGGCGTGCTTTGCTGACTCGTGGAATTCCTTCTGCGCCAACCGCAACTCGTCGCGGATCAACCGCGAAGTCTGCGCCGACAACTGGCTCAACAACTCGCCGGTCGACGCGTCCGCAGCGGGTTTGGATTCAACTGTCATGGTCCGGCTCCTTTCTCGCTCCATCCCACAGGCATGCCCGCGCGTGCGGCTTTGAAACGCCTACCTATTGCTTGCTGGCGGCAGGGCACGCTTCGGGCACAGAACGATCACCACAGCATCTCGGTATCAGTGGCCAAACCTCAACGGGCGCAGTAATTCCGGTGCCAAGCGTCGCCGAACATCACCGTTTGGAAGTACTACGTCACCATTTGGATACGGCACGGTGCGGCGTGTCCCGCCGGCGTCCTTCGTACAGATAATTGACGAGGTCGTCCAACGACGGCCCTGGTACGGCACGGGTTGTGCTGCTCCACGTGAATGCGGAATGTCAGAGTGCGAATGAAGGAGTCGATGGGCGATGGCGATCTTTGATCGATTCGACCTCAAAGTAATTGCTGTCGGGGGGTTGTGTGGCGTCGCTATTGCGTTGAGCCCCGGCGTTGCGGCAGCTGGCGGCTACGAATGCCTGCAGACGTCGGCAGGTGAGGCCGGTCCGGTTCCCGCAGCTCCCGCAGCTCCCGTAGCTGGCGCAGCACCCGCGTGCGCTCCAGTCACCGAGATGGCAGGCGTACCGATGGCCCTCCCCGGGCCTCCACTGGCGCCGCCGATAGTTCCCCCACCGCTGGTTCCGCCGATCGTCCCGCCGTTGGTACCACCGGTGGTTCCGCCTTTGGCTCCACCGTTGCCGATCGCGCCGATCGGAGCGCCGATCGCGGCGGGTGCTCCACTTGCGCCGCTGACCACCATGGGCGGTGCGGCCGGCGGCAAAGGTGAGTCGACCGGTCCGGCACCGGCCGGAGCGCCGGTGGCCGGTCAGCCGATCGCGCCTGGCCCCACCGGGCACTGACTCTGCAATTCCGCGACGACCCGCCCCCACCGCGTGGGGGCGGGTCGTTGTTTTGCATTCTCATCCGAATGCGTGGTGCGCCGCCTGCGGTGCATGAATCCACTGGTAGCCAGCGGGTTTGCGCACAATCCTCAGGCGGTCACCATCGTCGGCCACAGGCGGTGTGGTCTGCTATGTCTTCGATTGTCATGTAACGCTTCGGAATCCATCTCAGGGTCCAGCGTGATACGGCATGGAGTGTCACGCTGGACAAGCACTCGTGGTCGAGGAGTTACCCCGGCGTTGGTGCGCCTACGACAATCCGAACGCGCAGACTCGTCAGCCGGTTATTGTCCGGGGAACTTCGATGCTGTTCTCCCGCACGATGATCGGATCACCGACGTTGACAGTGTTGAAGTACCACTCGGCGTCCTCGGTGCTCAGTCCGATACAGCCGTGGCTGACATTCTCGTAGCCCATTGAATTGACAGCCCACGGCGCTGAATGGACGAAGAGGCCGCGCTGGGTGAAGCGGACGGCATATTCCACATCGAGCAGATAGCCGTCGGGGGAGTCGACGGGGATGCCGACGCTGCTCGAATCCATCATCACGTCGCGTTCCTTGCCCAAAACGGCAAAGGTGCCGACAGGCGTCGGATACTTCTCCCTACCCATCGAGGCGGGGAACACGCCCGGTTCTCCCCAGCGGGGCCGGTGGTGGGGCGACGGAAGCTGAGGTGCGTCCACGCCGTCGATCGTGACGGTGAAGGTATGGTCCGAGATGTTGGCGACGCCGATGACGGCGGGCCCGGTCCTGAAATTCGTGGTGGCCAGACCGCCGCGCATCGTCAGCGACACGGTGCTGTGCGCCGGCCAGAAACCATCCGGAACCCACTGCACCACAGTGCTTTCCAGCCATTCGTACTTGCCGGTCATGGCAGGTGTCGACTTGATGTTGAGGGTGCGCTCGGCTGCCCGCCGGTCGACAACCGGCGTCTTGAACGTCACCACGACGGGGTGGGCGATACCCACCACCGCGTCTGTTGCGGGCTGCACCGACGCGATGGCGGGTCGATACGACTGGCTGGCCGCCGAGCTGGACGCGGTCGGCCCCGCAACCACGCTCGCAGTCGTCACGACTGCGGCAAGAAAACACCGAACAACCCCACGCATGGCTTCCGATTCCTGTTGAAATTACAACCTTGTCAATTAGTGATCGTAGGGCTGCCAAGGCGATTCGAAGCTCAGGCCCGCCTTCGCAATTCGGTCACCGGTTCGTCACGCTTGCGCAACGGCGAGCAGACCGAGCAAACTACGAGGGGAATTGATGGGCAAAGTCGCACAACGGGTTTCGATGGGCCGCTGCGGATCCGGTCGACTGAGACCTTCCCGCGACGACACCGAGACGGTACTGCGACGTTATTCGGCGGCGGTTTTGTCGGCGACGAGTTCGGTGGCGACCCTGATCAGCGGCACATTGGAATCCTGAGACAACTTGCGCAGCAGCTCGAACGCCTGCACCGCGTCGACGTCGTAACGCTCCATGATCATGCCCTTGGCCTGACCGATGACGTCGCGGCTGGACAACGCCCTCTTGAACTGCTCGTCGCGGCGCGCCGAGTTCCAGGCGACCGATGAGTGCGCGGCGAAGACCAAGCCGATGTTGCGCGATTCGCTGTCGAAGACGTTCGGCTCCTCGCTGTAGACGTTGAGGGCCCCCATCGTCTCGCCGGCGATGAACAACTGGAACGCCATGATCGACTTGATCGGTGTCTCGGCGAGCGCGTCCTGCCGGTAGAGCGGAAAACGATCGTCGGTCTCGAGGTTGGCGACATGGACGGTCTTTTCCTCCCACGCCGCGGTGAGGCACGGGCCCTCTTGGTGCCGCTGCTGGATCTTGTCCAACAACATCGGATAGATGTGTGTCGCCGCCGGGGTGTCGATGTGCTTGCCGTTGCGTGTGATGGTGATGCCCGCATACTGCGCGCCCGGAATTTCCACCGCGGCGTGCTCTGCCAGCTCGGCGACCACAGTGTCGGAGTCCGCATCCGGGCGGCCGTGCAGGCTCTGGACGAGCTCAGCAATACGCAGGTGGGTCGCTTCGACCTGGGTTGGATTGTTCAACGTTCACCGTCCGCACACTTGATGGGTTTTACCAGATTACGCGTGGTGAACGCGCCGGGTGACAGCGATCGCCAGGCCGGGCCTCAGAGGGCACGCAAATAGCGCGTCGTGACGGCGGCCTGCACCAGCGACGTGACAGGCGATGCCAGCCGGCTCCACCACGTGGCGTGCCGGGAGAAGGCCGTGACCACGGCGAACACCGTCTCGGTGGCGGCGTCGTAGCGGACGAGGAACAGCTCCTCGCCGGACTCGGGGTGGCCGGGCAACGTGCCGTATGCGAAACCACGGCGATCGGGTTCGTCGACGACGTAGACGACCCGGCACGGCGCCTGCACCGGGCCCAGGCCCACGATCACGTCCGACCTCACAGCGGCGACGTCCGTCGTCGCCTGGACCTTGACGCCGGCGCCGCGCAACATCCCCCACCTCATCCCGCGAGCTGCAGCGTCGTCGAACCGCTGGCGGCCCCGGCCGATCACCGCCGTCTTCTGCACGTGGTGGTATCCCGCGGGCAGTGGTCCTGCGGTGGCACCGACTTCTGTATAGGTCAACGGCAGGGCGGGAAGATCGCTCAGTTTCATTGCGGCCAGACGCTATCGCTCGGGGTGGGCCCACGCATGAGCCGGGGATTAACAATCTCGGCGTACGGTGCCAATCATGACCACCTTCAACGTCGGCGGTGACCTCACCGTCAATCGTCTGGGATTCGGCGCGATGCGTCTGACGGGCAAGGGCGTGTGGGGTCCGCCCGACGATCGCGACGAATGCATCCGCGTGCTGCGCCGCCTTGTCGAGCTCGGCGTGAACTTCATCGATACCGCCGACTCCTACGGTCCGTACGTGTCCGAGGAGCTGATCAAGGAAGCGCTGCACCCATACCCGGACGGGCTCGTCGTCGCGACCAAGGCCGGTCTGCTGCGCACCGGACCCGACGAATGGCCTGTGCTCGGCTTCCCCGCGTACCTGCGTCAGGAGTGCGAGATGAGCCTGCGTCGCCTCGGCGTAGACACCATCGACCTCTTTCAGTTGCACCGGATCGACGACAAGTTCCCCGCCGAGGACCAGGTCGGCGAATTGGTCAAGCTGCAGCAGGAGGGCAAGATCCGCCACATCGGGCTGTCCGAGGTGAATGTCGACCAGCTCGCGGCCGCCCAGAAGGTCGCGACCATCGTGTCGGTGCAGAACATGTACAACCTCACGGTCCGATCCGCCGAACCCGTCCTCGAGGCGTGCGAGTCCCAGAACATCGGCTTCATTCCGTGGTTCCCGCTGGCTGCCGGGCCGTTGGCTGCTGCCGACGGTCCGCTGCAGCGCATCGCGGCCGAACACGATGCGACGGCGTCGCAACTCGCACTCGCCTGGCTGCTCAAGCGGTCGCCAGTGATGCTGCCCATCCCCGGCACGTCAAAGGTCGCCCATCTCGAGGAGAACGTTGCGGCCGCGGGTATCGAACTGTCCGACGAGGAGTTCGAGACGCTCAGCGAAGCCGGGTCTGCTTCCGCCTGACCCAGGCAATCCGGCCTGAGGGTGAGCCAGGCAATACGGTGGTCGGTGTGACGACCGATCATTCCTCGGGTGAGCACCCCGGCGGCGGATTCAATCCGCCGGTCCCGACCACCAAGGGTGGACCCGACTACGGCCGGTTCGTCGATGCCGTCCGCACCCTGCAGGACCACGCCCGCGCCGCCGACGCGCCCGACGACGTGATCACCGAGGCCGCCGCCCTCGTCGAGAAGGTCACCCAACTGCTGGCGCCCTATTACGCCGACGAGTGGGCCTCGCCATCGGGGCGACGCATGGACCTGCCCAACCGCGGCAACCTGCTCGCGATCCCTCTGGACCTGCACAAGACAGATGACGGGCGGATCGAGGGCACGGCGCGGTTCCGCCGCTTCCACCTCGGTCGCAACGGCGCCGCACACGGTGGCGCGGTCGCACAGCTCTTCGACGGGCTGCTGGGATACACCGCGTTCACGCTCAGCGGCAGCCGAGCCCAGCGCACCGCGTTCCTGCATGTCGACTATCGCAAGATCGCGCTTGTCGAGAAGGAATTCGGAGTCGACGCCCGCATCGACGACATCGTGGACCGCAAGATCTTCGTGTCCGGCCGGCTGCTGGACGGCGATGACGTGCTCGCCGAATCGCACGCGCTCTTCGTGAAGCTGAAGCCGGGCCAGCCGTGAAGCAGGACGAAGAGGAACAGCCCAGCCGCGTCCGTCGGTGGGCGCGTTACCGCGACCGGCTCCGTGAACGTCCCAGAATCGAGTTCTTCTACCGCATCGGGGTCGGAATCGTCGGCCTGGCGGTCTTCGCCGTCGGCATCGTCGCCATCCCTTATCCGGGACCGGGTTGGGCCATTCTGTTCGTCGGACTCGGCATTCTGGCCACCGAATTCGAGTGGGCACGACGGCTGCTGGCCTACGCGAAGGAGCGCTACGACAAGGTCATGGACTGGTTCCAGGCGCGACACTGGTCCATTCAGGTCCTCGGCGGCATCTTCACGGCGCTGGTCGTCGCGGGCACCCTGTGGCTGCTGGGCGCGGCGGACTGGACCGCCGAACTCTTCGGCTTCGATTGGCCCTGGCTGAACAGTCCTATTGGCCTGGGGTCTTGAGGACAAGCACCGATAGCATGGTCGCGTTCGACCACAGCCCCGACCAATTGGAGACATCCCGATGAGCGCCGCCGTCATCCCCGCCCCAGCAGCCCCTATCCGGGTCGCTGCCGGGACCACCGCGGGTGCCGCTGTGCGAGACGCGGGCCTGCCGGGTCGCGGTGATCCAGCCGCCGTGGTCGTGGTGCGCGATCCCGACGGGCGGTTGCGCGACCTGTCGTGGGCTCCCGTCGCTGATGTCGACGTCGTCCCGGTCGCCGCCGATACCGACGACGGCCGTAGCGTCATCCGCCACTCCGCCGCCCACGTGCTGGCCCAGGCTGTGCAGGAAATCTTCCCTGAGGCAAAGCTCGGCATCGGTCCCCCCCTCACCGACGGCTTCTACTACGACTTCGACGTCCCACGCGCGTTCACCCCCGAGGATCTCGAAGTGCTGGAAAAGCGCATGCGCCAGATCGTCAAGGAGGGGCAGCTCTTCTCACGCCGGGTCTACGAGTCCAAAGAGCAAGCGCGCCAGGAACTTGCGAACGAGCCGTACAAGCTCGAGCTCATCGAGGACAAGTCCGGTGACCCCGACGTCATGGAGGTCGGAGGCGACGAGCTGACCGCGTACGACAATCTCAATCCGCGCACCCGCGAACGGGAGTGGGGCGATCTGTGCCGCGGCCCGCACATCCCGACGACGCGCTACATTCCGGCGTTCAAGCTCACCCGCAGTTCGGCCGCCTACTGGCGGGGGAACCAGAACAACGCGAGCCTGCAGCGCATCTACGGCACGGCGTGGGAGTCGCAGGAAGCCCTTGACCGCCACCTGGAGTTCATCGAGGAGGCGCAGCGCCGCGACCACCGCAAGCTCGGTGTGGAGCTGGACCTGTTCAGCTTCCCCGACGAAATCGGTTCGGGGCTGGCGGTTTTCCACCCCAAGGGCGGCATCATCCGCCGAGAGCTCGAGGAATACTCACGCCGCAAGCACATCGAGGCAGGCTACGAATTCGTCAACACCCCGCATATCACCAAGGAACAGCTCTACATCACCTCGGGGCACCTCGAGTGGTACGCCGACGGCATGTACCCCCCAATGCACATGGACGCCGAGTTCGACGAGGACGGCACGCTGCGCAAGCCGGGGCAGGACTACTACCTCAAGCCGATGAACTGCCCTATGCACCACCTGATCTTCCGGTCACGCGGACGGTCGTATCGGGAACTTCCGTTGCGGCTCTTCGAATTCGGCTCGGTGTACCGCTACGAGAAGTCCGGAGTGGTGCACGGCCTGACCCGGGTGCGTGGCATGACCCAGGACGACGCGCACATCTACACCACCCGTGA
Organism: Mycobacterium sp. 29Ha; assembly: GCF_032883055.1. Classification (NCBI taxonomy): domain Bacteria; kingdom Bacillati; phylum Actinomycetota; class Actinomycetes; order Mycobacteriales; family Mycobacteriaceae; genus Mycobacterium; species Mycobacterium sp. 29Ha. The sequence continues at coordinate 45,391 of NZ_JAMQTI010000020.1, read as the reverse complement.
GCAGATGCGTGACGAGCTGGCGTCGCTGCTTCGGTTCGTGCTCGACCTGCTCGCCGACTACGGGCTGAACGACTTCTATCTCGAGCTCTCGACGAAGGACCCCGAGAAGTACGTCGGCTCCGACGAGGATTGGGACGAGGCCACCGAGACGCTGCGTGAGGTCGCTGAGGCCTCCGGGCTGCACCTCGTGCCCGATCCCGGTGGCGCGGCGTTCTACGGACCGAAGATCTCCGTTCAGGTCAAGGACGCGCTGGGCCGCAGCTGGCAGATGTCGACGATCCAGCTCGACTTCACCATGCCCGACCGCTTCGAGTTGGAGTACACCGCCGCCGACGGCACCCGCAAGCGTCCGGTGCTCATTCACCGTGCGTTGTTCGGCTCGATCGAGCGGTTCTTCGGTGTCCTCACCGAGCATTACGCCGGCGCTTTCCCGGCGTGGCTGGCCCCCGTGCAGGTGGTCGGCATCCCCGTCGCCGACGATCACATCCCGTACCTCAATGGCCTTGCGAATCAGCTGAAGATGGCCGGTATCAGGGCCGAGGTCGACGCCAGTGACGACCGGATGGCCAAGAAGATCGTGAACCACACCAACCAGAAGGTGCCGTTCATGCTCGTGGCCGGTGATCGCGACATCGAAGCCAACGCTGTCAGCTTCCGCTTCGGTGACCGTACGCAGATCAACGGTGTGCCACGCGACGAGGCGGTGGCGGCCATCGCCAAGTGGATCGAAAGTCGGGAAAACGCCGCTCCGACAGCCGAACTGGTCAAGGTGGGCGCTCAGCCGTGACACGTGACGAGCGTCAGCACGAAGAGCGGGATGACGAGCACAGAATCGTCGACCACGGCGTCGGCGAGCCTGATCACCTGCAACGGCTGTGGACCCCGCACAGGATGAGCTACATCGCCGAGTCCCCGTTTCGACGCAACAGTTCCGATCCGTCGGAGCCGTTCACCGACATCCCGAAGATGGCCGACGAGGACGGGCTGATGGTGGCGCGCGGCGAGCTTGTCTACGTCGTACTGAACCTGTACCCGTACAACCCGGGACATCTCATGGTCGTCCCGTACCGCCGGGTATCCGAGCTCGAGGATCTCACCGACGCGGAGAGCGCGGAACTGATGGCGTTCACCCAGAAGGCGATCCGTGTCATCAAGAGTGTGTCCAACCCGATGGGCTTCAACGTCGGGCTGAACCTCGGCAAGGTCTCGGGCGGGTCGCTGGCCGAGCACCTGCACATGCACGTGGTGCCGCGTTGGATCGGCGACGCGAACTTCATCACCATCATCGGCGGCGCGAAGGTGGTCCCTCAGCTGCTGAGCGAGACGCGTGAACTGCTGGCGACGGAGTGGGCGAAGCAGTAATGAGCAATCTGTACCTGATGACGCGTGCGGCATACGAGAAGCTCTCTCGGCCGCTTGCCAAGGTCGCGCTGCGCGCCGGGCTCACCCCCGACAGCATCACCATCCTCGGCACCGCGGGGACGGTGTTGGGCGCACTCACCCTGTTCCCGATCGGCCAGCTGTGGTGGGGCGCTTTCACCGTCTGGATCTTCGTGCTCGCCGACATGCTCGACGGTGCCATGGCTCGTCAGCGGGGCGGCGGTACGCGTTTCGGCGCGGTCCTCGACGCCACCTGTGACCGGATCGGTGACGGTGCGATCTTCTGTGGCCTGTTGTGGTGGGTCGCGTTCGGCATGCGCAGCACGTCCCTCGTGGTGGCCACGTTGATCTGTCTCGTTACCTCGCAGGTGATCTCGTACATCAAGGCGCGCGCCGAGGCCAGCGGGTTGTCCGCCGAGGGCGGCATGATCGAGCGGCCAGAACGGCTGATCATCGTGCTGCTGGGCGCCGGGCTCTCAGGCCTGTTCGGCATTCCGTGGCTGTTGCATGTGGCGATGTGGGTGCTCGCGGTGCTGAGCCTCGTCACCCTGGGTCAGCGCGTGCACAGCGTGCGTACCTCACCCGGAGCGATGGACCGGCTGACGAAGCCCGACAGCGCTGCCGGGGAAGAACCGGAGACGTCGGGACACCAGCCGGCCGGTGGACCCGGGGATGAGTCATGACGGCGCCCCTGTGGGAGCTGGGCAACTCGCTGAGCGGCAGGTTGGCCGACTGGGGATACGCTGCAGGCTGGCAGGTTGTTCGTGCGATGCCGGAGGTGTTGGCGCGCAACGCCTTCGGTGCCGGTGCGTACTACGCCGCACGTGGCGGTGGACCTGAACAACTACGCAAAAACCTCGCCCGCGTGATCGGTGTAGAGCCCGAGCGAGTGCCCGACGGGCTCATGCACGCGTCACTTGCTTCCTATGCCCGGTACTGGCGCGAGGCATTCCGGCTGCCCACGATGGACCTGGCCGCGGTCGCCCGCCGGCTCGACGAAGTGAGCCTCGGAACGCACCGGCCTCAAGCCGCGTTGGACGCCGGCCGCGGCGGGATCCTGGCGCTGCCGCACAGCGGCAACTGGGACATGGCGGGCGTCTGGCTCGTCCAGAAACACGGCACCTTCTCCACGGTCGCCGAGCGGCTGAAGCCCGAATCGTTGTACCGTCGCTTTATCGAGTACCGGGAAAGCCTTGGCTTCGAAGTGTTTCCGGCGTCCGGCGGCGAGCGCCCACCGTTCGAGTTGCTTGCCGAGCGGCTGCGCGAGAACAAGCTCGTCTGCCTGATGTCCGACCGCGACCTCACTCGGTCCGGAGTCGAGGTCGACTTCTTCGGCGAAGCCACCCGCCTGCCCGCTGGACCGGCCAAATTGGCGATCACCACCGGCGCCCACCTGATTCCGGCGCACGTCTATTACGACGGCGGCGACTGCGTCATCGACCTTCAGGAGCCGCTCGACACCAGCTCGAACGACGTCACCGCCGTCACCCAGGCGTTGGCGAATCGGTTCGAGCACAACATCGCCGCGCATCCGGCCGACTGGCACATGATGCAGCCGCAGTGGCTGGCCGACCTCTCCGACGAGCGGCGCGCCAAACTCGAGGCGACCTGATGCGCATCGGCATGGTCTGCCCCTACTCGTTCGACGTGCCGGGCGGCGTGCAGTCGCATGTGTTGCAGCTGGCCGAGGTGATGCACGACCGCGGCCACGTGGTCAGCGTGCTGGCACCGACGTCGTCTCGAGCACAAGGTTCGCTGCCCGACTACGTGGTGTCGGGCGGTAAGGCGGTGCCGATTCCGTACAACGGGTCGGTGGCGCGGCTGCGTTTCGGCCCGGCGACCCACCGCATGGTCAAGAAGTGGCTCGCGCAGGGCGAATTCGACGTGTTGCATCTGCACGAGCCCAATGCGCCGAGTCTTTCGATGCTGGCACTGAACATCGCCGAAGGTCCTATCGTCGCCACCTTTCACACCTCGACCACGAAGTCGTTGACGCTCAGTGTGTTCGAGCCGTTTCTGCGGCCGATGCACGAGAAGATCGTCGGCCGCATCGCGGTGTCGGACCTGGCGCGACGCTGGCAGATGGAGTCGCTCGGCAGCGATGCCGTCGAGATACCGAACGGGCTGGACGTCGATTCGTTCGCGTCGGCGCCGGCGATGGACGGCTACCCGCGCGCAGGCAAGTCAGTCCTGTTCCTGGGGCGGTTTGACGAGCCCCGCAAGGGCATGGCCGTGCTGCTGCGGGCCTTGCCGCGCCTCGTCGAGCGGTTCGGCGACATCGAGATCCTGATCGTCGGCCGCGGCGAAGAGGAGGAGCTGCGTCGCTCGGCAGGCAAACTCGCGAAGCATCTGCGGTTCCTGGGCCAGGTCGACGACGCCGCGAAGGCCTCGGCGCTTCGCAGTGCGGACGTGTACTGCGCGCCCAACACGGGGGGAGAGAGCTTCGGCATCGTGCTCGTCGAGGCGATGGCCGCGGGTACTGCCGTGGTGGCCAGCGACCTCGACGCGTTCCGCCGCGTGTTGGTGGACGGGACCGCGGGCCGGCTGGTGCCGGTCGACGACCCGGCCGAATTGGCGGCAGGACTGATCGAGGTACTGGAGGACGACGACGTCCGGGCGCGTTACGTCCAGACGGCTGCCGAGGTGGTACGCCGCTATGACTGGTCGGTTGTGGCGCGACAGATCATGCGTGTCTACGAGACCGTCGCCGGGGCGGGAGCGAAGGTTCGGGTGGCGGGAACGGCGAGCGCTGCGGCGGGCACCGGGCTCGCGAGTACCAGGGGAAAGGCCAGGGGTTTTAGGTGATCACTTGGATCCTCGTGATCGCGCTGGCGCTGCTTCTCGTGGTGCTGCTGTTGGTGGGCGCCTGGGCCTTTCAAACCGCCAACCGGCTGGACCGGTTGCACGTGCGCTCCGACCTCTCCTGGCAGGCCCTGGACGGCGCGCTGGCGCGGCGGGCCGTGGTGGCTCGTGCGGTGGCTGTCGACGCCTACGGGGGCGCGCCGGCGGGCAAGCGACTGGCAGCGCTGGCCGACGCGGCCGAGCGTGCCCCACGGCAGCGGCGTGAGGCGGCCGAGAACGAGCTGTCCGCGGCGTTGGCGATGGTCGAGCCGTCGTCGCTCCCGCACGCGCTGGTCGCCGAGCTGGCCGACGCCGAGGCGCGGGTCCTGTTGGCTCGTCGATTTCACAACGACGCTGTCCGCGATACCCTCGCTCTGCGTGAGCGCCCCGCGGTCAGGCTGCTGCGGCTCGGTGGAACCGCGCCGCTACCAACCTATTTCGAGATCGCCGAGCGTGCGACGGCATCCGATGAGATGGTGCCCGCGCCCGACCAGCGAGTGTCAGCGCGCGTCGTCCTGCTCGACCGCGACGGGGCGGTATTGCTGTTTCGCGGATCCGATCCCGCCGTCGCCGACGCACCGATCTGGTGGTTCACGGTCGGCGGCGCCGTCGAGCCGGGGGAGGCGCTCGCCGACGCCGCCGCGCGGGAGATCGCCGAAGAGACCGGCCTGCGGGTCAGCTCCGCCGATCTGATCGGGCCGGTGTGGCGCCGGGGCGCGGTCTTCGAGTTCAACGGCGTGCTCATCCGCAGCGAGGAGAAGTTCTTCGTCTACCGGACCGACCGTTTCGAACCGTCGACAACCGGTCACAACGACCTCGAGCGGCGCACGATTCATGGTCACCGGTGGTGCGATGAGACAATGATTGCCGAGCTGGTCGCCAAGGGCGAGACCGTATATCCGTTGCAGTTGGGTGAGCTCCTCGGCGAAGCGACGAACTTGGCCGATCACCCGGTTGAAATGGCGCGGAGGCAGTTGCAATCGATCCGTTGATCTGCGGATTCTTTTGTATTTGCGGCCCTCATTAGACTGGATCAGTAGCGATTCGGAGGAGATAGCAGTGGATACCGCACCTAACGGGTCGGTGACCCAAACCGGAACCGCCCGGGTCAAGCGCGGGATGGCGGAGATGCTCAAGGGCGGCGTCATCATGGACGTGGTCACCCCCGAGCAGGCCCGCATCGCCGAGGGAGCCGGCGCGGTCGCCGTCATGGCGCTCGAGCGGGTGCCCGCTGACATCCGGGCCCAGGGCGGGGTCGCGCGGATGAGCGATCCCGATCTGATCGAGGGGATCATCGAAGCGGTGACCATCCCGGTGATGGCCAAGGTGCGTATCGGGCATTTCGTCGAGGCGCAGATCTTGCAGAGCCTGGGTGTCGACTACATCGACGAATCCGAGGTGCTCACTCCCGCCGACTACACCCACCATGTCGACAAGTGGAAGTTCACCGTGCCGTTCGTGTGCGGTGCGACCAACCTGGGGGAGGCGTTGCGCCGCATCACCGAGGGCGCCGCGATGATCCGCTCCAAGGGTGAGGCCGGCACCGGAGATGTGTCCAACGCGACCACCCACATGCGCGCGATCGGCGGTGAGATCCGTCGCCTCACGTCGCTGTCAGAGGACGAGTTGTTCGTGGCGGCAAAGGAATTGCAGGCGCCCTACGATCTTGTCGTCGAGGTGGCGCGGGCAGGCAAGTTGCCGGTCACGCTGTTCACCGCCGGCGGTATCGCGACCCCGGCCGACGCGGCGATGATGATGCAGCTCGGCGCCGAGGGAGTGTTCGTCGGTTCGGGCATCTTCAAGTCCGGGGATCCGGCTGGTCGCGCCGCCGCGATCGTGAAGGCCACCACTTTCTACGACGACCCCGACGTGCTGGCGAAGGTGTCGCGCGGCTTGGGTGAGGCCATGGTCGGTATCAACGTGGAGGATGTCGCGGCCCCGCACCGGCTCGCCGAACGCGGCTGGTAGAAACCATCCGATGAGCCGTTTCCGCGAAGAGCAACGATAACCGCATGTCGATCGAACAGATCCTTGATCTCGAGCAACTCGAGGTCAACATCTATCGCGGCACCATGTGGAGCCCCGAGTCGGGATTCCTGCAGCGCACGTTCGGCGGCCATGTGGCCGGCCAATCGCTGGTGTCCGCCGTCCGCACGGTCAACCCCGAGTTCCAGGTGCATTCGTTGCACGGCTACTTCCTGCGGCCGGGAGATGCGACGGCGCCGACGGTGTACATCGTCGAGCGGTTGCGTGATGGCGGTTCCTTCGTGACGCGTCGCGTCAACGCGATCCAGCACGGCGAGAACATCTTCTCGATGTCGGCGTCGTTCCAGACCGATCAGAGCGGCATCGAGCATCAGGACGCGGTGCCGTCGGCGGCGCCGCCTGACGATCTGCCCGCGCTGTCGGACATCAAGGCATTCGACGACGCGGGGTTCAAACAGTTCGCGGAGTGGGACGTGCGAATCGTGCCGCAGGACAAGCTGACCCGCCTACCCGGCAAGGCGTCACAGCAGCAGGTGTGGTTCCGCCACCGCGATCCGCTGCCCGACGATTACGTCCTGCACATCTGCGCGCTGGCCTACATGAGCGACCTCACGCTGCTCGGGTCGGCGCAGGTGCATCACGCCGACGAGCGCGGACATCTGATGGTCGCATCGCTGGATCATGCGATGTGGTTCATGCGTCAGTTCCGCGCTGACGAATGGCTGCTGTACGACCAGTCGTCGCCGTCGGCGTCGGGCGGCCGTTCGCTGTGTCAGGGCAAGATCTTCAACCAGGACGGTGAGATGGTGGCGGCGGTGATGCAGGAGGGTCTCACCCGCTACAAGCGCGACTTCACGCCGTGAGCACCCCGCATGTCGGCGTGCTGGCGCTCCAGGGCGACACACGCGAACATCTTGCGGCGTTGCGCGCCGCGGGCGCCGAGGCCTCGACCGTCCGCCGGTTGCGCGAACTGGAATCCGTTGACGCGCTGGTGATCCCCGGCGGGGAGTCCACCACGATGAGCCATCTGCTTCGGGAGTTCGAGCTGCTCGAACCACTGCGCGCGAGGTTGGCCGACGGTATGCCTGCCTACGGGTCGTGCGCGGGCATGATTTTGCTTGCCACCGAGATCTTGGACGCCGGCACCGCCGGGCGTGACGCAACGCCGTTGAAGGCGATCGATATGACGGTGCGACGCAACGCGTTTGGTCGTCAGGTGGATTCGTTCGAGGACGATATCGACTTCACGGGTCTCGAGAAGCCCGTGCACGCGGTGTTCATCCGTGCGCCGTGGGTCGAGCGCGTCGGCCCGGACGTCGAGGTGCTGGGGCAGGCCGCAGGCCATATCGTCGCGGTGCGTCAGGGCAAGATGCTAGCGACGTCGTTTCACCCGGAGGTGACCGGCGACCGTCGCATCCACCAACTCTTCGTCGACTTACTGTGAATCGGGCGCGCATAGCAACCGTAGCGGTCGATACGCGCGCCGAATTCGCAATCAGCGGATGGGCAAACCCGTCACCGCGCGACCGATGACCAGCCGCTGAATCTCGCTGGTGCCTTCGAAGATGGTGAAGATCTTGGCGTCGCGATGCATCCGCTCGACCGGATATTCACGCGTATAGCCATTGCCGCCGAGGATCTGGATCGCCTCGTCGGTAACGTAGACGGCGGTTTCGCTCGCGACAAGCTTTGCCATCGAGCCCTCGGCGTTCTCGAACGGTTTGCCGTTACGGGCCATCCAGCCCGCCCGCCACACGAGCAGGCGCGCAGCGTCGATGCGAGCTTTCATGTCGGCCAATTTGAATGCGATGGCCTGGAATTCGCCGATCTTGCGGCCGAACTGCTCACGCTGCAATGCGTAGTCCAGCGCGTACTCATATGCCGCACGGGCCACGCCGACCGCCATCGCGCCGACTGTGGGGCGGGTGCGCTCGAAGGTGGCCATTGCGGCCTGCCCTTTCGAACGCTTGCCCTCGCGGACTTTCGCGATCCGCTCCTCGAATTTCTCTCTGCCACCGATGATCAGGCGGCCGGGGATGCGGACATCGTCCAGCACCACCTCGGCGGTGTGCGATGCCCTGATGCCGTGCTTGAGAAATTTCTGGCCCTGCCGGAATCCGGGGGTGTTGGGCGGGATGATGAACGACGCCTGACCGCGGCTGCCCAGCTCGGGATACACCGACGCGACGACGATATGCACCTCGGCGATGCCGCCGTTGGTCGCCCACGTCTTCGTGCCGTTGAGCACCCATTCGTCGGTTGCCTCGTCGTAGCGTGCGCGCGTCAAGATCGCGCCGACATCCGAGCCGGCGCCCGGCTCCGACGAACAGAAGGAACCGACCTTGGGGTCGTCGACTGTGCCGAACATCTGTGGCAAGAACTCGGCGATCTGCTCGGGCGTCCCGCCGCCGGCCAGCGATGCGGCCGCCAGGCCGGTGCCGAGGATCGACAGTGCGATTCCCGCGTCGCCCCAGAACATCTCCTCGAACGCGACGAGCATGCCAAGGCCGGACGGTTCGCCCGCCTGCTCGGCGAAGAACTCCATCGAGTAAACGCCGACCTTTGCGGCCTCCTGGATGATCGGCCACGGTGTCTCTTCGCGCTCATCCCATTCGGCGGCGGCCGGCCGGATCACGTCGGTGGCAAATTCGTGGACCCAGTCGCGAATGTGGACGAGGTCGGCTGACAGTTCGAGGTCGAACGACATACCTGTATCTTACTCCGGAGTAAGATACAGCGAAAGACGTGTGTGTTCGACCTAACACCTCAGCCCTGGACCGACAGCACCAGCCGAGACGCGGACGACACCGTATTCAAGCTGCTGGTTCCCACACTCGCGTGCCGAAAATTCATGATCACGGGGGTGTTCGGGTCCTGATCGTCACTGGTGAGGGTAAGTCGGATGCGATCCCCGGCAGCGAAGCGGCGGGCGTTGGGCACCAACGGAATCCGATACTCGACCTCTTCGCCGATCGGCACCGGGATGAACCGCCGGCACGGCAGCGCCGGTGCTCCCGGGCGGCTTGCGTCTTCGTCCACGTCGCGCAGGCTCGCCCTGAGCCATCCGGCCGTCACCTCGCTGGTGGTTCCGTCGGCGGCGACGTGCTCGAGCGTCGCTATCCACGCCGTATCGAAGGCGGTGGCCGACGCGACGAGGCGCAGTTCCGCATCGCCGACGACATCGATCGTCGCGGTCAGCGGCGCGCTGGTCCATCTCAGCTGCGAAGGAGGGTCGATGGGGCTGGCCTTCGCCCGGTTGAGGCCCGCGCCGAGGGTGAGGTACTCCCGGCGACCGGGCGTGCCTTCTGCGGTATCGAGCGTCCCGTCGGCGCGCAGCGCGAATTCAGTGAGAGACGTCGCGGCGGGCGGCCATTGGTCGGCGGTGTGCCAGCATTCGGCGCCGGGCAGCACGTATCGGATCGGCGATCCGTCCATGACGCCGGTGTCGTATCCCTTGAGCCAATGGTCGTACCACGCCAGTGCCTCGTGATGGAGGCTTTCCCATGGCCAGGTGAGGCCGAACGGCCCGAGCAGCGCCATCCGGACATTCGGGTTGTCCGCCAACGCTTCCCATGCGGCGAAGGTCGACGGCAGGTGTAACGGCACGTTCTCCCAGTCGCAACCCAGATATACCGGGATGTCGATGTTCTTCAAGAGCGGTAACAGGTTTCGCGCCTCCCACCAGTCATCGCGCACCGGATGCTTGACGACGGTGTCCAGCCACAGGTCGTCCCACGGATGGGGGCTGTGCGGCAGCTTCAGCAGCGCGCGCATCATCGTCACCGCGGCCTCACCGTTCATGGTCGCGAACTTGCGATGCAGGGGCGGCGCGTTGAGCACCTTGCGCGCCAGGGCGATTGCGGGGTTGCGGCGCCAGAAGCCGTCGCTGCGATCAGATGTCAGACCCATCATCGACAGGAATGGCGTGATGAAGGACGTGCTGACCAGGCCGTGGTGGGCGGCAGCCTCGTACAGATCCGCGGTGACTGCGACGGGGAAGATCGCCTTGAGATGCGGTGGCTTCTCAACGGCCGCTTCGAGTTGGGTCATCGCGAAGTAGCTGATGCCGATCATCCCGACGTTGCCGTCACACCAGGGTTGGGCGGCGGCCCATTCGACGAGGTCGTACATGTCCTGGCGTTCCTGCGGGTCGAAGAATGCAAAGGTGCCCCCGGACCCGCCAGTCCCGCGAACGTTCGCGATCACGTGGACGTATCCGCGCGATACCCAGAAGTCGGTGGCGCCGGCCTCGATGAACCCTGCGGGCGCACCGAAGTCCTGCATCTGACGCGGATAGGGCGACGCGGCGATCAGCGCCGGGTACTTGCCGTCCGCCTTGGGGCGGTGGACGTCGGCCAGCAGGGTCACGCCGTCGCGCATCGGCACCTGGGTGTTGTCGTCGTTGCGGATCTCGAACTGCGGCCGGCTGAGGTTCCGGTAGTCACGCCCGGTGGTCTGCGGCCCGTTGAGGTGGCGCTCGGTCATGAGTTTCACGCTACGTTGAAACTAGTCTCAACGCAACGTGAAACTTTGCTAGGCTGTCGACCGTGCCGAAGAACGCACCGCCCGGACCCCGCGACGAGCGGGGGGTGCTGTCCGCGCGCATCCTCGCGGCCGCCCGAGAGGAATTCGCCCAGCACGGGTGGGCCGGCACGACGATCAGGGCCGTGGCGAGGGCGGCCGACGTCGACCCCGCGCTCGTGTATCACTACTTCGGCTCCAAGGAGGCGCTGCTCGACGCCTCGACCAACCCGCCGCAGCGCTGGTTGGAGAGCGTCGCCAACACGTGGGCCACGCCCGTGGACGAGTTGGGTGCCGCGCTGCTGCGGCTGATGCTGGGTGCGTGGGCCGACGAGGAGATCGGCCCCGTGCTGCGCGCCGTTCTGCTCACCGCCGCCCACGACGAGGCAACGCGCGAGAAGTTGCGCCGAGTCGTCGAGAGCAGCCTCATGGGGGTCTCGCAGCTCGGTGTCGACGAGCGGGATCGCCTGGTGCGCAGCGGTCTGATCTCCTCGCAGATCATGGGGTTGGCGATGATGCGGTTCGTCTGGAAGATCGAACCGGTCGCGTCCATGGCCGACGACGAACTCGTCGCCGCGGTCGCGCCGAATCTGCAGCACTACGTCCAGGGGGACCTCACGTGACGATGGTCGAGCTCGAACCGCAACCACGAATCGACACGATCGTGCGCCTACCTCACGGCGGAGAGGCCAGGCGCACCGAATACGTCGGCACAGCGTGGTTCGACGGCAAGCCGCTCATCAATGGGTTGACCCTGCAACGCTCTCCGCACGCCCCGCGGGGCTTCCGCCGCACCTCGTTCGAGTCAACGTTCTTCGTGCCGGACAGCCTGCCGTATGACCGCGGCGCGCTCGGCGACGCGGTGCTCAGCGCCTCGGTCGTATTGCGCGGCTCCGGGGGCGAATCGAGCGCCATCGTCGATGCCACTGCGGCATTCGCCGACGATCCCTCGGGTTCACCGACCTGGATTCAGCTGGCGCTGCGGGCGAACATCGGCTGGCCGGCAGGCATCGGCTACCGCGTCGTCGCGCTCACCCCTCCCGACGCGGTTCGATAGGGCGCAAACGTCCACGTAGACTCGTCGGTCGAAGCTTGAGCACGACTGTTAGGAAGCGGGTAGTACACGCATGAGCGGCCATTCCAAGTGGGCGACCACAAAGCACAAGAAGGCCGTCATCGACGCACGCCGCGGCAAGAACTTCGCGAAACTGATCAAGAACGTCGAAGTGGCCGCGCGAGTCGGCGGCGGTGACCCTGCCGGGAACCCGACGCTCTACGACGCGATCCAGAAGGCGAAGAAATCGTCGGTCCCGAACGACAACATCGAGCGCGCCCGCAAGCGCGGCGCCGGGGAAGAAGCCGGTGGCGCCGATTACCAGAACATCACCTACGAGGGCTACGGGCCCAACGGTGTCGCGGTGCTGGTCGAGTGCCTCACCGACAACCGCAACCGCGCGGCGGGCGAGGTGCGCGTCGCGATGACCCGCAACGGCGGCAACATGGCCGATCCGGGTTCGGTGGCCTATCTGTTCTCCCGCAAGGGCGTCGTGACCCTGGAGAAGAACGGTCAGACCGAGGATGACGTGCTGACCGCCGTGCTCGAAGCCGGCGCCGAAGAGATCAACGACCTCGATGACAGCTTCGAGATCATCTGCGAACCAACCGATCTCGTCGCCGTCCGTACCGCGCTACAGGAGGCTGGCATCGACTACGAGTCCGCGGAGGCCAGCTTCCAGCCGTCGGTGACGGTGCCGGTCGACCTCGACGGCGCACGCAAGGTGCTCAAGCTCGTCGACGCGCTCGAAGACAGCGACGACGTCCAGGATGTCTTCACCAACATGGACATTCCCGACGACGTCGCGGCTCAACTCGACGACGAGGGATAGTCGCGTCAGCCCTTGAGGAACTCGCCGATTGCCCGGGCGGTTTCCTCGGGCTGATCGAGCATGATCAGTACCTTGGCATCGTCGACGTAACGCAAAGTGCCACCGGTCAATTCGGCCAAGGCCTCAGCGTGCGCGACGGGCATCACACGATTGCGGCTCCACAGCACCAGCACGTCGCCCGAGAAGTCCGCGAGCCGGTTGGTCGCGCGCACGAGCGAGGACTTGTCGAACCTGGTCCGTGCGTACTTGAGCAGGTCGCGGCGAATCCGCACGTCGGCGATTCCCGGATTCGTCCACGCCTCGATGATGTGCTGGGGGATGGGCTTGGCGGCCATCATGCCGAAGAGGAAGAAGCGGCGACGGAGCCAGCCGATGCGCAACTGCTGCATCGCCATCTTGACGGTCCCGGTGGTGCGAGTGCCGACCCAGGTGACCTTGCCGGGGAACCCGGGAGGGAAGTTGTCATACGCCTCTGACGGGCAGATCACGAGTCGGGCGATGCGTTTGTCGCGCCCGACGTCGGTGAGGAACAGCGGACCGCCCCAGTCGGACACCACGAGCGTGACGTCGGTGAGATCCAGTGCGTCGAGGAAATCGGCGACGACGTCGACCATGCCGGGCATCGTGAGATCGGCATCGTCGCGCATCGGGATGCGGTGCCCGCCGATCGGCAGCACCGGCAGCAGGTAGCGGTAGCCGGCCGGCAGGTGCGGTAGGGCGAGGTCCCACTGTGTGTCGTTCATCAGCAGACCGTGCAACAGCACGACCGGCGGGCCGTCCGGGTCGCCTTCCTCGCGGTATTCGATGGTCCCGGAAGGCAGGAGGATTTCCATCTCTATTCCTCTCATTAGAACGTTGATTCTAGAACGTATGCTCTAGTCTGTCCGCAGGAGGCGTCAATGGCAAGATCCACGCGCGAATCGATCCTCACCGCCGCCGCGGAGCTGATGCGGCACCGCGGGTACGCGGCGGTGGGCATGAAAGACATCGCCCAGGCCTCGGGTGCGCCGATCGGCTCGCTGTACCACCACTTCCGCGGCGGCAAGGTGCAGATCGCGCGTGAAGCGCTGATCAACGCGGGAGCGGCGTACGGGCTACTCATCCCGACGCTCATCGACGAATACAACGACCTCGGCCAGGCGTTCGAGGGCGTCTTTGCCCAGGCCGCGCAGGACATGGCCGCGACAGGGTTCGCGAATATGTGCCCGGTCGCCAGCGTCGCCGCTGAGGTGGCCGACACCGTCGAAGAACTGCGCGAGACCTCAGCCGCGGTGTTCCGGGGCTGGATCGACGGCGGTGCCGCCTACTTTGCCGCCCGCGGTCTGGCGCCACAGTTGGCGCGCGAGGTGACCTTGGCGCTCATCGGCGCATTGGAGGGCGCGTTCGTGTTGGCGCGGACGATGCGCGATACCGCGCCGCTGCTGGCCGCGGGCGCGACGCTGGGCCCGCAATACCGGGGCATCGCCTTGGCCGAGCCGGCTCAGCGGCTGCCGTTGGAGGACCGGGCGAACTCGTCGTCGTAGTCGGCGTGCTCATCGAAAGCCCTGGCGCGTTCCTCGGCTTCGGGGCTGCCCGAGAACATGCCGGACGCCACTCGAGGCGTCGCGCCGTCTTCGTCGCTGCGCTTGCGTGGTTCAGTGGGCGCGGCGGGTTCGATGCGCTGGGTCGGCAGCACCTGCCGATGCTGAACCCAATCCACCATGCCCTCGCGCACATTGCACCGGAGGTCGAACAGCGCGCCGGCGTTCGGGGCGCTGACCACGATTCGTACCCGCACCATGCCGCCCACGGCGTCGGTCACCTGCAGGACGCCACGCCTGCCGTCCCACAACTCACTCTCTGCGAGCAGCCGGTCCAGTTCGGCACGCATGTCGTCGAACGGCACGGAGAAGTCCACGTCGAACTCGACGCTGCCCATGATCTCGGTGTCGCTGCGGGTCCAGTTCTCGAACGGTTCCGTCGTGAAGTACGTCGACGGCAGCACGAGGCGGCGCTCGTCCCAGAGGCGCACCACGACGTAACTCAGGGTGATCTCCTCGACGCGACCCCACCATTGGCCGTTCTCGAGTTGGACGACGTCGCCGACGCGGATGGCGCCGGAGAACGCGATCTGCATACCTGCGAACACCGCGCCGAGAGAGGTTTGCGCCGCCAGACCCGCGACGACGGACAGGACGCCGGCCGACGCGAACACCGTGGTCCCGATATCGGAGAACGCCGGGAACGTCATCAGTACCGCGGCGCCGCCGAAGACCACCACGATGGCGATCGCGAGCCTGCGCAGGACCGTGACCTGCGTGCGAACCCGTCGCCAGCGGCGATCGGCGTCGGAGATCTGCTCACCGCCACCGCCGAATCTGGCGATCATGCGCCGTTCCGCGACCCGGACGAGGCCGGTGAGCAGCCAGGTCACCCCCAGGATCAGCAGGATCACCAGCGAATGGTCGACCATCCTGCGCCAGGAGTCGGCCGGATCCGACGTCCGCTGCACCGAGATGGACGCCGCAGCGACCATCAGCGTGAACCGCACCGGCATCCGCGTGAGTTCGGCGACGTCGCAGAGCATGGCACTACGGCGACCGATGCGGCCCAGCGCCCAGGTCAGCACCACTCCCAACAGGTACGCGGCGACCATGGCGCCTGCGGCCCACGCGAAGGTGACGGCGAGATTTGTTGCGGTTTCCAGTTCGTTCTCGTCGGGCATTGGGTGAGATCAGCTCCACTGAGTCGAGGTCGGGTCTCTTCGCGACGGTAGCGTCGCGCACCGGCGTCGTCACATCGACGCGTCGCGATTTGCCGCGTTGAACGCGCGGAATACCCGGTCCTGCAAGGAAAATAATCGACGTGGCAGTTCTCACAGACCCCAACGGCACCGTCTGGTCGATCAACCGGCGGATGTGGCCGTTTCCGGGCGACGCGCTTGACCTCACGTTCGGCATGTTCGAGGTGCTCATCGGCATCGTGTTCGCGCTGCTGTGGCCCTTCTGGTTGCTGGCCAAGTTCTGCGGTGTGCGGTGGGTGATCACCGTCGAGCGCAACGGCCATCAGGTGGGCCGGGAGCTCGTGCGCGGATGGAACGGGTCCAAGCGCCGCGTCGACGAGATCGCACGCGAGGTCGCTTCCGGCGGCCGTTCAGGGCACATGGTGATCTAGCCGTGCACGACGCCTCGACTCTCCGCTGCGCCGGGCAGTCCACCCGGTGATGGGGGCGTGTCGAGACCCTGAGGTGTCCGCTGCCGACGCTAAGCTCTTCGAACAGGTGTTCACAGGCAAGGAGCTGCCACGTGCGGGTGATGGGTGTCGACCCTGGGTTGACGCGGTGCGGGCTGTCCGTCATCGAGGGCGGCACCGGGCGGCGCGTCATCGCGCTGGACGTCGACGTCGTCCGCACCCCGTCCGACGAGCCGCTGCACCGCCGGTTGCTCACCATCAGCGACACCGTCGAGTACTGGATGGACACCCACCGCCCCGACGTCATCGCGATCGAGCGCGTCTTCGCCAACCAGAACGCGAACACAGCGATGGGCACCGCGCAGGCCGGCGGTGTCATTGCGCTTGCCGCCGCCAGGCGCGACATCGACGTGTATTTCCACACACCCAGCGAGGTGAAGGCCGCCGTCACCGGAAACGGGCGGGCCGATAAGGCGCAGGTCACCACGATGGTCACCAAAATCCTTGCCCTACAGGCGAAGCCGACGCCCGCCGACGCGGCCGACGCGCTGGCATTGGCGATCTGTCATTGCTGGCGGGCTCCGATGATCGCGCGAATGGCCGCGGCCGAGGCCATGGCAGCCGAGCAGCAACGCAAGTACCAGGCCACGATCAAGGCGAAGGCAAAGGCGGCACGATGATTGCATCCGTTCGCGGAGAGGTCCTCGACATAGCTCTCGATCACGTTGTCATCGAGGCTGCGGGTGTCGGATACAAAGTGATGGCGACGCCGACCACGCTGGCGACGCTGCACCGCGGCGACGAAGCCCGGCTCATCACCGCGATGATCGTGCGCGAGGATTCGATGACGCTGTACGGCTTTTCCGACGCCGACGCCCGCAACCTGTTTCTGACGCTGCTCGCGGTGTCCGGTATCGGGCCAAGCATCGCGCTGGGCGCACTGGCGATGTACGACGGACCCACGCTGCGCCGTGCCATCGCCGACGCCGACATCACCGCGCTGACCCGGATCCCGAAGGTCGGCAAGAAGACCGCCGAGCTGATGGCGCTGAGCCTGCGCGACAAGATGGGGGCCAACACACCGTCCGGCGCCCCCGCGATGAACGGACATGCCGTGCGCGGCCCTGTCGTCGAAGCGCTTGTCGGCCTTGGCTTTGCGCTCAAGCAGGCCGAAGAGGCCACCGACAAGGTGCTCGCCAATGACCCGGAAGCCAGCACCACCAGTGCGCTGCGCCTGGCGCTGTCCATGTTGGGTAAGAAGTGAGCGGTCGCTTCGAGGACGCGGAACCCGGCGACACCGCCGACAGGGAGGTGTCGGCCGCCTTGACTGTCGGCGAGGGGGACATCGACGCCAGTCTGCGGCCGCGATCGCTCGGTGAGTTCATCGGTCAGCCCCGCGTCCGCGAGCAGCTGCAGCTGGTTCTCGAGGGCGCGAAGAACCGCGGTGGCACGCCGGATCACATCCTGCTGTCCGGCCCGCCGGGGCTGGGCAAGACCTCGCTGGCGATGATCATCGCCGCCGAGCTCGGAACCTCGCTGCGGGTCACCTCCGGACCCGCGCTGGAACGGGCGGGCGACCTGGCGGCCATGCTGTCGAATCTCGTCGAGCACGACGTGCTGTTCATCGACGAGATACACCGCATCGCCAGGCCCGCCGAGGAAATGCTGTACCTCGCGATGGAGGACTTTCGCGTCGATGTCGTGGTCGGCAAGGGGCCGGGTGCCACCTCCATTCCGCTCGAGGTCGCGCCGTTCACCCTCGTCGGCGCCACGACCCGTTCGGGGGCGCTGACAGGTCCGCTGCGTGACAGGTTCGGCTTCACCGCGCACATGGACTTCTACGAACCGGCGGAACTCGAGAGGGTGCTGACGCGGTCGGCCGGCATCCTCGGTATCGAACTCCAGAGCGACGCGGGTGCCGAAGTCGCGCGGCGCTCGCGCGGGACTCCGCGTATCGCCAACCGGTTGTTGCGACGGGTACGCGACTTCGCCGAAGTACGCGCCGACGGTGTCATCACCCGTGACATCGCGAAGTCCGCGCTGGCGGTGTACGACGTCGACGAGCTGGGGTTGGACCGCCTCGACCGGGCCGTATTGTCCGCACTCACACGTAGTTTCGGTGGTGGCCCCGTCGGGGTGTCGACGCTGGCGGTCGCGGTGGGGGAGGAAGCCACGACGGTCGAGGAGGTGTGCGAGCCGTTCCTGGTGCGTGCCGGCATGATCGCCCGCACGCCGCGCGGGCGCGTCGCCACCGCACAGGCCTGGACCCATCTCGGAATGACACCCCCGGCCGGAGCGACCGGTTTCGGGCAGCCCGGCCTGTTCGAATAGGAGGCAGTGACATGGGGTTCGCGGGACTCTTCTTCGCCGCTCTGGCGGCCTTGCTGCACGTCTACATCTGGGTGATGGAGTCACTGACGTGGACCTCCAAGCGCACCAGAGCAACCTTCGGCATCACCGAGGAGGAGGCGCTGGCCACCAAGGAGATGGCGTTCAACCAGGGTTTCTACAACCTGTTTCTGGCGATCGTCACCGTGACGGGCATCGTCATCGGCGGACTCGGCCACAACTACATCGGCCTCGCGCTGATCTTCGCCGGCACCGGTTCCATGCTTGCCGCGGCGCTGGTGCTGCTGCTGTCCTCTCCCGATAAGGCGCGCGCCGCTGTGACACAAGGAATCCTGCCGTTGATCGCGATCATCCTGCTCATCATCGGGCTGACGCTATAGCAGACCCAACAGCTGCAGGTCGGTGATGTACTTGACGATGATCTCGGCCGTGACGTGTGGAATGTCCTTATCCGGGCCGATTTTCGCGTCCTGCACCGCGGCGCGGAATCGGTCGGTCGTCGCGAACGAACCGAGAAGCGGCCTGGCGGGCTGCGCGTAACTGTGGAGCAACGGCAACAGCGAGGCCTGACGCTGGCGGTCTGGTAGGCCCCGCATGCTCATCTCGAACCGCTGCAGCCACTGGCCGTAGTCCGCGACCCGGTCGATCGGATACCCGGCATCGACCAGCCAGTCCACGAACTCATCGAGACCGACACCGTCGTCGTGCGGGTTCATCACGTGAAAGGTCTCGAACCCGTGGATGTGGTGTGCCCCTAGCGTGGAGATCGCGTCGGCGATGAAATCGACTGGTAGACCGTCGTAGTGGGCCCGCTGGCGATGGCCCGCGGCGTCCAGTTCGTAGAACGAATCCGGTGCGATACCGGTAGCCACCAGGCTGAGCATCAGTCGGGTGAACATATCGGGCACGTTGAGCTGGCCGGCGTATTTCGGCTCCGCGAGGATCATGTCGCACCGGAACACCTGGACCGGCAGACCGCTCAGATCGTGCGCTTCGCGCAGCAGCACCTCGCCCGCCCACTTGCTGTTTGCGTAGCCGTTTGCGTAGTTGTCGTTGACCACGCGTGTCGCGCTGCTCTGGCGCACGTCGGCGTCTTCGACAAATGCCGTCGGTTCGATCTGATCGCCGACACCGACGGTCGACAGGTACACAAACGGCTTCAACTTCGTGGTCAGCGCCAGCCGGATGAGTTCCGCGGTGCCGACGACGTTGGGACCGAACAACTGGTCGTAGGGCAGGACGTGGTTGACCAGTGCGGCCGGATCCACGATCAGGTCGACGGTGTCGGCGAGCCGCTGCCAGGTCGTTTCGTCGAGCCCGAACCCGGGTTCGCCTTTGTCGCCCGCAAGCACCTCCAAATGCCCTGAAGCCAAACGCCGGTAGTGATCGAGCAAGGCGGGATCGCCGCTGTCGAAGGTTTCGTCCAGGCGCTGCCGCGCCGTCGCGTCGTCCTTGGCGCGAACCAGAGTGATCACCTTGCCGCCGACGAGGCTCATCCGTTCCAGCCAGTCCAGTGCGAGGTAGCGGCCGAGGAAACCGGTCGCGCCCGTCAGCAGCACGGTGCGTACCTCCTGGCGGGGGTAGGGCAGTGCCGGCGCGTTCGTCAGGGTGTGGGCATCGAGGAACTTGCCCAGCGTCAGATCGCGGGCGTGGATCTCGTTGGCTCCGCGCCCGTGGACGGACGCGAACGTCGGACGGGTGCTACCGGATCGTTCTGTTTCGATGTACTCGGCCAGCGCCGCTAGGTCGTTGGCGGGGCTGACGATCACGCCCACCGGAACCTCGACAAAAAAGATCTCGCGTAGCAGGTTGGCAAAAGTCAACGCCGACAACGAATCCCCGCCCAGATCTGTGAAGTGTGCATCGGGTGACAAGTCCGAAGCCGCGCTGCCCAACAGCGCAGCGGCCGCCCGAGTGACGGTCTCGATTACCGGCCGAGTCGCGCCGCCTTGCCGCAGCTCGCGCAGCTCGGCCGCCTGACCCCGAGCCAGATCCTCGTACAGTTCCTCCAGCTGCGGGCCGTAGATCTCCTTCAGCTTGGGTCGTGCCAGCTTGCGAATGCCGGTCAGCAGACCGTTCTCGAGCGTGAACGCCGTTGTCTCCAAGATGAAGTCGCGTGGCACCTCGAACGACTGGAGATCTGCCTCCTTGGCGACATCAGCCAGCGACTCGCTGATCAGTACGCGCAATTCGGACGTGTCGTGCTGGGACAACGCCTCGGGTGTCGGCACGATCACGGCCAACAAGTAGGAGCGGGCGCTGTTGCCGTAGATGTAGATCTGCCGCACCAGCGGGCTGGTTTCGAAGACCGCTTCCAGCTTGGAGGCGGTGACGAACTCGCCTTGGGACAGTTTGAGCACGAAGTTGCGCCGATCGACGTACTGCAGTCGATCCGGCCCGAGCTCGGCCACGACGTCGCCGGTTCGGTAGAAGCCCTCCTCGTCGAACACCTCGGCGGTGACTTCGGGACGCCGGTAGTACCCGGGAAACATGTTGACGGTCTTGAGCAGCAGTTCGCCTCGGGGATGAGGACGATCGGTGCTGAAATAGCCGAGATCGGGGACATCCGCGAGCTTGTAGTCGATGACAGGGGGCCTCTTGATCTGCCCGTTGAGCAGGACTCCGCCGGCCTCGGTCGAGCCGTAGCCGTCGAGCAGATCCAGGTCCAGGAACGACTCGACCCACGCCTTGAGGTCCGAAGACGTTGGCGCCGATCCGGTGACCGCGGTCAGGTAGCGGTCGCCGAGCACAGCCGCGCGCACATCCGCGAGAAACTCGGCGTCCGACTTGGTGTCGGTGCCTTCAGATGCATGACGGTCGAGCTGGCTGCGCACCTCCGCGGACAGCATGTCCCAGACGCGGGGGACAAATGACAGCTGCGTGGGTCGCACCAGGGCCAGGTCGTCGAGGAAGGTCGACAGGTCGCTATTGGCCGCGAAATACGCGGTGCCTCCGTGGGATAGCGCACCGAAGAGGCCCGATCGACCCATGACATGGCTCATCGGCATGAAGCTCAGCACGATCGACGGTTCCGCGCTGTCGGCCCAGCCCCAGCTCGCCGGCCGCCACAACTTCCCGGTCATATTCCGGGTGTAGATGGCGCCCTTCGGCACACCGGTGCTGCCGGACGTGTAGATCAGGAGTGCCATGTCGTCGGCCTCACGATGGGCGGCAGGCCTGGCGGGCAACGTCTTTCCGCGCTCCAACGCATCCTGCAAGGTCTCCACCACGACCGTGCTATTGGCGTCGGCGAGCCGTGCGCGCAGGGCATCGTACGCATCGCGGTGGTCGGTGATCTCCGGGTCGTAGTCGAAGACAACGAGGCTGGACGGCGCGTAGCCCGTCAGGACGAGTTCGGCTGCGTCATCGAGGTAGTCGATGCTCGACGCGATGACGGCAGGCTCGGTTTCGGCGACGATGGGTCGCAGCGCCGTCAAGGGAGCGCTTGTCTGAAGTGGCACCGCGATGGCGCCCAACGGAATGGTTGCGACATCGATGACCGTGTAGTCGATGCTGCCGAATCCCAGAATCGCCACGCGGTCACCCGGATGCACATCGGTGAGGGCCCTGGTCAACGAGCTGATGCGGTCGTCCAGTTCGTGATACGTGATGGTGTTGTAGTGGGGCAGAAGCTTGGCGGAGGTGCGACCCCGACGGTCTTCTACGTAGTCGACGGCGCGCTCCCCGAGGGCGGGACGGTCGGCGTAGGCCTCCAACACGGTTCGCACGACGGCATCCAGCGACAGCTCGGGATTCTCGATTGCCTGGCTGACGGCCGGATCGGGTTTGGCCGCGGCGAACTGGGGGTCGGTGGCGGTTAGGTCTGCGATGCGTCGCGCAAGGCGCTCTTCACGAGTATCAGTGGACATCGAGGAACCCTTCGATAACACAAATGATTTGGTCGGGCGCTTCGTCGAGCCCACTAGTAGAAGGATCGTTAGCAAAGCTAAAGCTATTCCGTCAGCTTGCTGGTAGTTGCCTGTGAGCGGCAGGTGATTGCAGGTGAGGCGGTTGCGTCGCCCCGGTGGCTTTCATCACAGCCTCGACGAGGCGCTGCTTTTGACCCGGTGCAGCGGATTACGGCGCTCGCCGTTCGGGTATTCCACGCCCATGACTGATACGCGAGTTCGGACCCGTGGCGGACGCCTGAAGATGCAGCGCAGCCGCGGTGCAATGAGCGGATTGCTCCTGATTCTGCTGGGCGCTTTCGGTGCGCTCATCCCGTTCGTCGGACCGTACTTCGACTTCGCGTTCAGCCCGGATACGGCGTGGGCGTGGACGGATGCGCGCGGATGGCTGCAGGTGCTGCCCGGCGCAGTCGCCGTCGTCGGCGGTCTGCTGCTGCTGGTTTCCCGTAACCGCGCGACGGCGATGCTCGGCGCGTGGCTTGGCGCAATCGCAGGCGTGTGGTTCATCGTCGGCCGCGCGTCGGCGGGACTGCTGGGCATCGGTGACGCGGGCGCCCCCGTGGCGGCGACGGAGGCCAAGTCCGTGGCGCTGGAACTGGCGTACTTCTACGGCCTCGGCGCGCTGATCGTGTTCGTGGCCGCAGCGGCCGTGGGTCGGATCTCTGTTCGCAGTGTGCGAGACGTCGAGTACGTCGACACGCCGGTTGCTGAGACCGTGCAGCCGCAGCCCGCGTTCTCGGACTCCGATGAGGTCACCGAGATCCAGCCGACGGGCACCGACACCGGCCGACACCGCGGCTGGCGTGGTGCATTCGGCAAGCGCACCGCCGTCCACTAACTTTGTCGAAATGGGGCCCCTACTTCGTGGGGCCCCATTTTCGTGGTGATCTTCGCCTCGATCACGTCAGATCTACGTCCGCCGGCGGATCATTGAATTCATGACCACCGCCAGTACCCGTCAAGCCTCCACTGCGGCAGTGTGCGAGGCGCTGGGTGTGCCCCAGGAGGATTGGCCGCTTTTCTACCGCTGGGCCGCAGGGCCATTGACGCCGAAGGCCACCGACGTGCTGCACCAATACGTCGACGTCATGATCGCCGAGCGGTGCCGCAGGCCCGCCGACGATCTGCTCACCACGCTGGTCACCCTCGAGGTCGACGGCAGGGAACTGACCGTCGACGACATCCGCAGTTTCGTGGTCGAACTGGTGGCTGGGGCCCGCTAGCTTCGCGAGTCCTTCGGATCGAGCTCATCGAGCAGACGCTGCATCGTCCTGGTCATCTGCGCGAAGTTCCTCTCGCCGACCAGCTTTGACCAACGATCCTCGATATCTGTAACGCGACCACCCGCATCGGCCATCAGTGACCGCCCTCGCTTGGTCAGATCGATGAGTTTCGCGCGGCCGTCGGCCGGGTCGGGTCGACGGGTCAGATAGCCCAGGTCCACAAGGTCGTTCACGATTTCCGACGTGGCCGCGAGACTCAACTGCGCACGGTCGGCGAGTTCGGTGAGGCGGATGCCGCCCATCCGGATGTTGCCGAAGATTTGAAAATGGGTCTCGCGAACGTCCCCGTAGCCGGCGTCCGCGCGGGGAGCGGCGAGGTCGTCGCGAAACTCTCGCAACAGCCGCACCAGCAGCTGCCCGATCGCCAGACGATCGGGCGGCGGATCACTTGACGCAGCCATGGTTGATGAGGATACTACGGATACCGAAGTTTCGGATTCCGAAGTAAATGGAGAATGTGATGGCCACCGAACTCATCGCCACCGACCTGGGCCGGCTACACGTTGAGCGCCTGGGTAGCGGGTCGCCGGTCGTGTTGTGGCACAGCCTGTTTCTCGACTCAAGATCCTGGTGCGGCCTCGAAGCCGACCTCGCGCGCAACCACTCGGTGTACGTCATCGACGGTCCGTCCCATGGCCGCAGCGACTCGGTCGGCCGCGACTTCACCTTCGGTGAGTGCGTGTCGGCCGCCTCGCAGGTCCTCGATGCGCTCGGCCTCGATCAGCCCGTCGACTGGGTGGGCAACGCCTGGGGAGGTCATGTCGGCATTCAGCTAGCCGCGCACCAGCCCAGCAGGATCCGGACGCTCACCACCATCGGCACACCTGCCCATCCACTGCGAACGGGGGAGCGCTGGACCAAGGTATGGCCTTTGGTGCAGCTCTACCGGTTCATTGGTCCGAATCCGCTGCTCTTGAAACCGTTGTCCGATGCGCTCGTCGGGGCCGAATCGTTCCAACTCGCACCCGATCTCGCGAAAACCGTGATGAGCGGGTTCACCGAAGCGCAGAAGGGCGCGATGTTCCACGCCATGCGGTCGATGATGCTCAGCCGGCCCGACATGACCACCGACATGGCGGGCATCGCGGCGCCGACGCTGATCATCGCCGGTCGCGGGGACATCACCGGATGGCGACCCGAGGACGCGCAGGCCATCGCGGAGACCATGGCCGACGCCAAGGTGGTCGCGACCGCCGGCTCAGGCCATTCCTCACCGCTGCTGATCGACCGCGACCGAGTCCTTCAGTCCATCACCGAGCTCTGGGCTTCGGTCGCCGCGAAGTAGGGCTTTGTTTCGCGTCTGCATCGCTATCGACGAAATGCAGACCGCGTCTCGCATTTTCGCTGCAAAACGTCAAAAGCGATGAAGTGTCGGTAGCCAGCGGCGCAGAGGCTAGCCGGTGAAGGCCATGACGTGCTTGATGCGCGTGTAGTCCTCGAAGCCGTACATCGACAGGTCCTTGCCGTGGCCCGACGACTTGTACCCGCCGTGCGGCATCTCGGCGACCAGCGGGATATGCGTGTTGATCCACACGCATCCGAAGTCCAGCGCCGCGGATACCCGCAGTGCTCGCGACACGTCCTTCGTCCACACCGATGACGCCAGGCCGTATTCGGTTCCGTTGGCCCACGCGATCGCCTCGTCCTCGTCGGAGAACGACTGCACCGTGATCACCGGGCCGAAGATCTCCTGCTGCACCAGTCGGTCGTCCTGGCGAAGGCCGCCGATGACCGTCGGCGCGACGTAGAATCCCTTGTCGCCCTGGCGTTCTCCACCCGCGGCCACATTCGCGTGCGACGGCACATCGGTGAAGAACGACAGCACCCGCTCCATCTGGTTGACGTTGTTGACCGGCGGCACCCACGCGTCCTCGTCGTCGGAGGCCTTGCCGAACGTCGTCGTGGCGCCGCGCGCCTGCTCGGCGAGCGCATCGGTCAGGTCCGACGCCACCTTGGACGTCGCGAGCACGCGGGTTGCCGCCGTGCAGTCCTGGCCCGCGTTGAAGTATCCGGCCGTCGCGATTCCCTCTGCGGCACTGGCGATGTCGCTGTCATCGAACACGATCACCGGCGCCTTGCCGCCCAGCTCCAGGTGCGTGCGCTTCAAGTGCCCACCCGCACTCACGGCGACCGCGCGGCCCGCGGCCACCGAGCCCGTGATCGACACCATCTCCGGCGTCGGATGCGCGACCACCGCAGCGCCGGTATTCCGGTCGCCGCACACGACATTCAGGACACCGGGCGGGAAGTGCTTGGCCGCGATCTCGGCGAGCATGACGGTTGTGACGGGGGTGGTGTCGCTGGGTTTGATGACGACCGTGTTGCCCGCGGCGATGGCCGGACAGAACTTCCAGATCGCCATCATCATGGGGTAGTTCCACGGCGATACCTGGCCGATCACACCGACCGGCTCGCGACGAATCCACGACGTGTGGTTCTCCATGTACTCGCCGGCGGATTTGCCCTCCAACATCCTTGCCGCACCGGCGAAGAAGCGAATCTGGTCGACCATCGGCGGAATCTCTTCGGCCGTGGTGACATGGTTCGGCTTCCCCGTGTTACGGCCCTCTGCCTCCACGAGTGCCTGGGCGTTGCGCTCGACGTCGTCGGCGAAATCGAGCAGCGCCTTCTGGCGGTTGGACGGTGTCGTGCGCTTCCAGTCCTTGAATGCCTTCGACGCCGCGGCATACGCGTTGTCGATGTCGACCTCGTTGGAGATGGGCGCGGTGGCGTACTCCTCGCCGGTGCTCGGATCGACCAGCGGCATCGTGGCGCCGCTGACGGAGTCGACGAGTTCGCCGCCGATGAAATTCTGGACCTTGGTCACAGCGTGAACTTCCTTTCGGTTAAAGATCTTTGAGGACAAGAGCGAGGACGTCGAGACCTTCGTTGAGTAGGTCGTCGCTGATGGTCAATGGAGGCAGGAACCGCAGGACATTTCCGAATGTGCCGCAGGACAACACGATCACGCCTGCGGCGTGGCAGCCACCGCACAGCGCTTTGGTCAGGTCGGCGTCGGGCTCGGTGGTGCCGGACTTCACCAGCTCCATCGCGATCATGGCGCCGCGGCCCCGGACGTCGCCGATTCGGTCGTCCTCGGCCTGCAGCCGCCCGAGCCGGTCCTTCATCAGCGCCTCGATCTGCTGCGCCCGCTCGACGAGCCCGTCGGCCTCGATGGTCTCGATCGTCGCCAGCGCCGCCGCGCACGCGACCGGATTTCCGCCGTAGGTGCCGCCGAGCCCACTGACGTGGGGTGCGTCCATGATTTCGGCGCGTCCGGTCACCCCGGACAACGGCATGCCGTCGGCGATGCCCTTGGCGGTCACGATCAGATCGGGTTCGATGCCTTCGTGTTCGCATGCGAACATCGCCCCGGTCCGGGCGAAACCGGTCTGCACCTCGTCGGCGATGAACACGACATTGTTCTTGCGGCACCAATCCAGCAGCGCGGGCAGGAAGCCGTCGGCGGGCACGATGAAACCGCCCTCACCCTGGATGGGTTCGATGATGACCGCGGCCAGGTTGTCGGCGCCGACCTGCTTGTCCATCACGGTGATGGCACGCTTGGCCGCAAGCTCACCGTCGGTGGCCATTTCCTTGCCGAATTCCGCGTCGCGGAACGGATACGACAGCGGTGCTCGGTAGATCTCCGGCGCGAACGGTCCAAAGCCGTGCTTGTAGGGCATCGACTTCGCGGTCAACGCCATGGTCAGGTTGGTCCGCCCGTGATACGCGTGGTCGAACGACACCACCGCCGATTTCCGGGTGTAGGTTCGCGCGACCTTGATCGCGTTCTCCACCGCTTCGGAGCCCGAGTTGAACAGTGCCGACCGCTTGTCTCCGCTGCCGGGCGTGAGCCGGTTGAGTTGCTCGGCGACCGCGACGTATCCCTCGTATGGCGTGATCATGAAACATGTGTGGGTGAATCTCGCGGCCTGATCCTGCACTGCCGCCACGACGGCCGGCGACGAGTTTCCAATGGTGGTCACCGCGATGCCCGACCCCAGATCGATGAGTCGATTGCCGTCGACATCCTCGACGATGCCGCCGAATGCGCGCGACGCGTACACGGGCATCGTGTTGCCTACCGCCCGGGACACCGCGGCGGCCTTCCTGTCGATCAGCGCTTGTGAAAGCGGGCCGGGTATCTCGGTGGCGAGATATCGGCTCTGCTCGACGGTACTCAAATCCGCCTCCTGACGTAGATTCGGCGCACGACGCGCCGCGGTTCGAGCCTAGTCGGGAGCGCACCGATCCGATTGAAAACTCTGGGAGCTTCTAGCGGAATCGTCGGTCATCACTGATCGGGGCAACGGATTTCGTCGCCATCGCTCAGTCGCGGTCGTGATGGCACACCGCTTCGAGCATCAGCCCCCAGGGGTCGAGCCAGAACGTCGCAAATAGGGCGGGGGATACTGCGGAAACACCCGCGGCCGGTGCAGGACCTCGCCGCCGAATCGTGGAATCAACGTCGCGGCGATGAGTTCGTGAACGTCGCGCACCAGGGATCGGGATCGCATCATGAAAGCCAGATGCTGAAGGCCGGTCCGGTGCCGCGAGTATCGCGAGGTCTCGGCCGACGGATAGAAGAACAGATATGTGCCCGGCTTGCCGCCCGCGGGACGATAGGCGAACTCGTCGGATGCCGTGAGGAACTCGTCGAATCCCAGCAGCGGCATGACCGCGTCGTAGTAGGTCTTGGCGGCGCCGAGATCGGGAACATTGATGCCGAGGTGCCCGAGCACTACAGGACGCTAACACTGCGCCGGGGCGACGGGGGCCTCGGTCATCTGCGGCCGCAATGGCACACTGGTCACTGACGAAGCGCCTGACCTGCCGGTCTGCGCTGTGACACCGAGACCGATACGAAAGACAGTTGCTGCCATGGATCTGGTCATCTTCCTGCCGCTCATCATCATCATGGGTGCGTTCATGTTCTTCGCGTCGCGCCGCCAGAAGAAGGCGATGCAGGCGACCATCGATCTGCACGAATCGCTGCAGATCGGGGATCGCATCCACACCACGTCCGGCTTGGAAGGCACGATCACCGGAATTCACGACGACGCCATCGACCTGGAGATCGCTCCCGGCGTGGTCACGACATGGATGAAGCTGGCCGTGCGCAACAAGATCACCGATGATGACGATTTCGAGGACGTCGAAGACGAGGAATCGACGGCGACCGAAATCACCGAAAGCCCGAACACCAAGGACTGAGGGCTGACTACTCAGCCTGAGCACGTACCCTTTGCGGTGCTGACGAACTGATCTCGAGGAGACCCTAGAAACGTGGCATCGCCTTCGACGCCGGTGCACCCTGCCCGCTACCTTGCGCTCTTTCTGGTACTGCTGGTCGGCGCATACCTGCTGGTGTTCCTGACGGGGGACAAGAAGGCCGAGCCGAAGCTCGGCATCGATCTGCAGGGCGGCACCCGTGTAACGCTCACCGCTCGCACGCCGGACGGCTCCCGTCCCACCCGTGACGCCCTCAACCAGGCACAGACGATCATCAACGATCGCGTCAACGGTCTGGGTGTGTCGGGGTCCGAAGTCATCATCGACGGCGACAACCTCGTCATCACCGTTCCGGGTAACGAGAGCAGCGAGGCCCGCAACCTCGGCCAGACGGCACGGCTGTACATCCGGCCGGTGATTCACGCGATGCCGTCCGCCGCGGCACAGCCACAGCAGCCGCCCACCGAGGAACCACAGGGAACCCCTCCGGGTGCACCCGGCGCACCAGGAGCCATCCCCGGACTACCTGGCGCTCCAGGGGCGCCAGGCGCGCCGGGCGCCCAGGTGCTTCCCCCGGGCGCGGGCGAGCAGCCGGTGGCGCCACCCGCCCAGTCGCCGGCGCCGCAACCCCGTCCGTACCCGGTGGAGCCGCCGGCCCAGCCTGCACCCGAGCCGCCGGCGCCGCCGCAACCGACGCCACCGCCTGGACAGGAGCCGGCACCGGCTCCCGGGACGCAGGCGCCCGCGCCGCCACCTGGTGATGTCCCGCTTTCGCAGCGCATCGCCGACGAGAAGGAACTGCGCCAGAGCAGCGATCAGCAGATCCAGATCCTGGCGCTGCAGTTCCAGGCCACTCGCTGTGGTGAGGACGATGTGCTGGCCGGTAACGACGATCCGAACCTGCCGCTGGTCACGTGCTCGCAGGACGGCAACGAGGTCTACCTGCTCGACAAGTCGATCATCAGCGGTGAACAGATCGAGAACGCGAGCTCGGGCTTCGACCAGCAGCAAGGCATCTACCTGGTCGACGTCCAGTTCAAGGGCGATGCCACCAAGATCTGGGCGGACTTCACCGCCGCCAACGTCGGCACCCAGACCGCGTTCGTGCTGGACTCCCAGGTGGTCAGTGCCCCCGAGATTCGCGAGCCGATTCCCGGCGGTCGTACCCAGATCAGCGGTCAGTTCACCGAGCAGACGGCGCGTGAACTCGCAAACGTGCTGAAGTACGGTTCGCTGCCGCTGTCGTTCGAGTCGTCGGAGGCTGAAACCGTTTCGGCGACCTTGGGTTTGACGTCGCTACGGGCGGGCTTGATCGCGGGAGCGGTCGGTCTGGCCCTGGTGCTGCTCTACTCGCTCCTCTACTACCGGGTCCTGGGCGTCCTGATCGCGCTGTCGCTGGTCGCTTCGGGCGCAATGGTCTACGCGATCCTCGTGCTCCTCGGCAGATACATCGGATACACGCTCGACCTGGCCGGTATCGCGGGTTTGATCATCGGTATAGGTATGACGGCAGACTCGTTCGTGGTGTTCTTCGAACGCATCAAAGACGAGATACGCGACGGTCGCTCGTTCCGTTCGGCGGTGCCCCGTGGTTGGAACAGAGCGCGTAAGACGATTCTGTCCGGCAACGCGGTCACGTTCCTGGCTGCCGCCGTCCTGTATGTCCTGGCGGTCGGCCAGGTGAAGGGCTTCGCGTTCACCTTGGGCCTGACGACGATCCTCGACGTGGTGGTGGTGTTCCTGGTGACGTGGCCGATCGTCTACATCGCGTCGAAGTCGCCGACCATGGCCAAGCCGAAGCTCAACGGTCTCGGTGCGGTGCAGCAGATCGCCCGCGAACGACGCGCGGCCTCACACGTGACGGGACGGGGGTAGCGACATGGCCGCCAGGCATAAAGACAAATACGTCGACGACGTGTTGACCGAAGCCGTCGAGGCACCCGACCTCGAGAGCGAGACGCCGCGGCACGGGTTCTTCACCCGGCTGTACACCGGCACCGGCGCATTCGAGGTCGTCGGCAAGCGCAAGCTGTGGTTCACGATCAGCGGATTGATCGTCGCCGTGTGCGTCCTGAGCATCGTGATCCGCGGCTTCACCTTCGGCATCGACTTCGAGGGTGGCACGAAGGTGTCCATGCCGGCGCAAACCGCCAGCGGCACGGCCACCGCCCAGCAGGTCGAGGACGTCTTCAGCGAGGCATTGGGCAAGCAGGCCGACGCCGTGGTGATCGTCGGCAGCGGTGATTCGGCCACCGTGCAGATTCGCTCGGAGACGCTGAACAACGAAGAGATCGAGAAGTTGCGCACCGCGTTGTTCGATGCGTTCCAGCCGCGCGGCCCCGATGGCCAGCCCGACAAGAACGCCATCAGCGACTCCGCGGTGTCGGAGACCTGGGGCGGTCAGATCACCGAGAAGGCGCTCATCGCCCTCGTCGTGTTCCTCGCGCTGGCGGCCGTCTACATCACCGTGCGATACGAGCGCTACATGGCCGTCGCCGCGTTGGCAACGCTGGTGTTCGACCTGGTCGTCACCGCCGGCGTCTATTCCATCGTCGGCTTCGAGGTCACGCCCGCGACGGTCATCGGGCTGCTGACCATTCTCGGTTTCTCCCTCTACGACACCGTGATCGTGTTCGACAAGGTCGAGGAGAACACCCACGGATTCGAGCACACCACCCGCCGGACGTTCGCGGAGCACGCCAACCTGGCGGTCAACCAGACCTTCATGCGGTCGATCAACACCAGCGTGATCTCGGTGCTGCCGATTCTGGCGCTGATGGTGATCGCGGTCTGGTTGCTGGGCGTCGGCACGCTGATGGACCTGGCGCTCGTCCAGCTGGTCGGTGTGATCGTCGGTACTTATTCGTCGATCTACTTCGCCACGCCGCTGCTCGTGACGCTGCGGGAGCGCACCACGCTGGTGCGCAACCACACCCGCCGGGTGCTCAACCGCCGCAAGGGAAGTGCCGCGAAGCTTTCGGACTCCGGCGAGGACGTCGTCGAGGACAGTGCGGCGCCGGCGAAGGCGGCTGTGTCGTCGGAGGCGACGAGCACCACTCCGCCACCGGACAAGCCGGCGCCCGGCGCGCGGCCGGTTCGGCCGACGGGCAGCCGAGCCGGACGACCGTCGGGTAAGCGCGACGCCCGGCGGCGGTAGCCCAGATGATCGCATGGAGCCGGCGCATGGCTGCCCTGGTGACCGCACTGACGGTCGGCGCTGCGGGTCTGTCGGCGTGTTCGCGTGGCCCGGCCGCCAGCATCGACTTCGCGGTGGACGGCATGCTCACGACGTACAACACCAATACGGTGGCCGGTGCCGCCTCCGGTGGTCCGCAGGCGTTCGCGCGGGTTCTGACGGGTTTCAATTACCACGGTCCTGACGGCCAGATCGTCGGCGATCACGATTTCGGCAAGATCTCGGTCGTCGGCCGCGCGCCGTTGATCCTCGACTACGAGATCAACGCCGCCGCGGTGTACTCGGACGGCAAGCCGATCACGTGCGACGACATGGTGCTGGCCTGGGCGTCACAGTCGGGACGGTTTCCCGGGTTCGATGCCGCCAGCCGTGCCGGGTACACCGACATCGCGTCCGTCGACTGCGCTCCGGGCCAGAAGAAGGCGCGGGTTTCCTTCGCGCAGGACCGCGCGTTCGTCGACTATGGCCAGCTGTTCGCCGCCACGTCGATGATGCCGTCGCACGTGCTCGCCGATGAGCTCGGGCTGCCCGACGGCGGCGTCACCACCGCGATCACGAACAACGACGCGCCGGCCGTCGACCGAATTGCCAAGGCGTGGAACACCACCTGGAACCTGACGCCGGATATCGACATCAAGAAGTTCCCGTCCTCGGGGCCGTACAAGCTCGATTCGGTGACCGACGAAGGCGCGGTCGCGCTCGTCGCCAACGACAAGTGGTGGGGGGCCGCACCGGTCACGTCCAGGATCACCGTGTGGCCGCGTGGAGCCGACATCCAGGACCGCATCAACCAGGGCGCCTACGACGTCGTCGACGTGGCGGCGGGTTCGTCCGGCACGCTGAACCTGCCCGACGATTACGTCCGGACCGACGCCCCGTCCGCGGGCATCGAACAGCTCATCTTCGCCCCCCAGGGCCCGATGTCGCAGCCGCCGGAGCGGCGCGCGCTCGCACACTGCACTCCGCGCGACATCATTGCCCGCAACGCCCAAGTTCCCATTGCGAACGCGCGACTGAACCCCGTCACCGAGGACGCGTACAGCGCCGCCGAAAGCGCGGTCGAGGGCGGCAAGTTCACCGTCGCCAATCCCGAGGCGGCGCGGGCCGCGATCAACGGACGGCCCTTGACCGTCCGCATCGGATACCAGAGCCCCAACGCCCGGCTCGCCGCAACGGTCGGCACGATCGCCAAGGCGTGCGCGCCCGCAGGCATCACGGTGCAGGATGTCGCCACCAACGAAACGGGCCCGCTCACTTTGCGCAACAGCGAGATCGACGTCCTGCTCGCCAGCACGGGTGGCGCGGCGGGCAGCGGATCGTCGGGATCCAACGCCATGGACGCCTACGATCTGCATTCGGCCAACGGCAACAATCTGTCCCGCTACTCCAACGAGCGCGTCGACGGCATCATCGCGGCGCTCGCTGTGACGTCGGACCCCAAGGAACTGTCCCGGCTGCTCGGGGAAGGCGGATCGATCCTCTGGACTGACATGCCGACCATTCCGCTCTATCGTCAGCAGCGGACCGTACTCACGTCGAAAGACATGTACGCGGTAAGTAGCAGTCCGACTCGATGGGGCGCGGGGTGGAACATGGATCGTTGGGCTCTGGGCGGGTGACGGATCAGGACATCTCGATGCTCGTCGCGTCGCTGATGCGGGAAGTGCCCGACTTTCCCGAGCCGGGTATCCAGTTCAAGGATCTGACCCCCCTGCTGGCCGACGCGCACGGCCTGGCCAAGGTCACCGACGCTCTGGCGGAGACCGCGGAGGGCGCTGACCTGGTGGCGGGTATCGACGCCCGGGGCTTCTTGCTGGGCGCCGCGGTCGCATTGCGGCTCGGGATCGGGGTCCTGGCGGTGCGTAAGGGCGGCAAGTTGCCGCCGCCGGTGCACAGCGAGACCTACCAGCTGGAGTACGGCTCGGCCACGCTGGAGCTGCCTGCCGACGGCATTGACCTCGACGGGCGCAGGGTCGTCATCATCGACGACGTTCTCGCCACCGGCGGCACGATGGCCGCGACGGAAAAGCTGCTACGGCGCTGCGGTGCGATGGTCCCGGCCGCCGCCGTTGTGCTCGAACTTTCGGCGCTGAGCGGGCGCGAGGTGCTCGAACCGCTGCCTGTGACGTCGCTGCTGATGATCTGAGTCGTATTCTCGAAGTCTGAGCGTTTCGAAAACGCGCGATGAACGCGCGTGTTGAGCAGGCGGGAGGTGACCATGGCTTCGAACGGAG
Source organism: Mycobacterium sp. 29Ha (assembly GCF_032883055.1). Classification (NCBI taxonomy): domain Bacteria; kingdom Bacillati; phylum Actinomycetota; class Actinomycetes; order Mycobacteriales; family Mycobacteriaceae; genus Mycobacterium; species Mycobacterium sp. 29Ha. The sequence goes on along the minus strand of NZ_JAMQTI010000020.1, from coordinate 11,401 downwards.
AGGCTCCCGGCACGGGCCAGGCCGTGCAGTCGCCGCCGAATGCGCAGATGACCGAGACGCAGCCGTTGGAGATTCCCAAGGCGGATTCCGCGAAGGCGGCAACCAGTGCCTCGCGCCGGGTGCGGGCCCGGCTGGCACGCCGGATGACGGCACAGCGCAGCACCCTCAACCCGGTGCTGGAACCGCTGGTCGCGGTCCACAAGCAGTTTTATCCCAAGGCCGACCTGACGCTGCTGCAACGCGCGTATGAGGTGGCCGACGAACGGCACGCCGATCAGTTGCGCCGCTCCGGTGACCCGTACATCACCCATCCGTTGGCCGTCGCGAACATTCTGGCTGAGCTCGAAATGGACACCACGACGCTGATCGCGGCCCTGCTGCACGACACCGTCGAGGACACCGGCTACACCCTCGAGCAGCTCATCGAGGAGTTCGGCACCGAGGTGGGCCACCTCGTCGACGGCGTGACCAAACTGGACAAGGTCGCGCTGGGCACCGCGGCCGAAGGCGAGACCATCCGCAAGATGATCCTCGCGATGGCCCGCGATCCGCGGGTGCTGGTGATCAAGGTCGCCGACCGGCTGCACAACATGCGCACCATGCGCTTCCTACCGCCGGAGAAGCAGGCAGCCAAGTCCCGCGAGACGCTGGAAGTGATTGCGCCGCTGGCACATCGGCTCGGTATGGCGAGCGTCAAGTGGGAACTCGAGGATCTGTCGTTCGCGATCCTGCATCCGAAGAAGTACGAGGAGATCGTGCGGCTGGTCGCCGACCGGGCGCCGTCGCGAGACATCTATCTGGCGAAGGTGCGGGCCGAGATCAACGCGACGCTCACAGCGTCGAAGATCAACGCGGTGGTGGAGGGCCGCCCGAAACACTATTGGTCGATCTACCAGAAGATGATCGTCAAGGGCCGCGACTTCGACGACATCCACGATCTGGTGGGTGTGCGGATCCTCTGCGACGATGTGCGTGACTGCTATGCCGCTGTGGGCGTGGTCCATTCGCTGTGGCAGCCGATCGCCGGCCGGTTCAAGGACTACATCGCTCAGCCACGGTTCGGTGTGTATCAGTCGCTGCACACCACCGTCGTGGGACCCGAGGGCAAGCCACTGGAAGTGCAGATCCGCACCGTCGACATGCACAAGACCGCGGAGTACGGCATTGCGGCGCACTGGCGCTACAAGGAAGCCAAGGGCCGCAACGGACTTCCGGCGACCTACGCCGCCGCCGAGATCGACGACATGGCCTGGATGCGTCAGCTGCTCGACTGGCAGCGGGAGGCCGCCGACCCCGGCGAGTTCCTCGAGTCGTTGCGCTACGACCTGGCTGTTCAGGAGATCTTCGTGTTCACCCCCAAGGGCGATCTGATCACGTTGCCGACTGGGTCCACGCCGGTGGACTTCGCCTACGCCGTGCACACCGAGGTCGGTCACCGCTGCATCGGATCACGCGTCAACGGCCGTTTGGTCGCACTGGAGCGCAAGCTCGAAAACGGCGACCAGGTCGAGGTTTTCACGTCCAAGGCCCCCAACGCCGGCCCGTCTCGCGACTGGCAGACGTTCGTGGTCTCGCCACGGGCGAAGGCGAAGATCCGTCAGTGGTTCGCCAAGGAGCGGCGTGAAGAAGCGCTCGAAACCGGCAAAGACGCCATCGCCCGTGAGGTGCGCCGCGCCGGAATTCCGTTGCAGCGGTTGATGAATGCGGAACAGGTGGCGGCCCTGGCGCGTGAGTTGCGCTATGCGGATGTGTCGGCGCTGTACACCGCGGTGGGCGAAGGTCACGTATCGGCGCGGCACGTCGTGCAACGCCTCGTCGCGCAACTCGGTGGTGACGAGGACGCCGCAGACGAGATCGCCGAGCGCTCGACGCCGGCCACCATGCCAGTGCGCCAGCGCCACACCGACGACGTCGGGGTGGCCGTGCCCGGCGCGCCCGGGGTGCTGACCAAGCTCGCCAAATGCTGCACTCCCGTGCCCGGCGACATCATCATGGGGTTCGTCACCCGCGGCGGCGGAGTCAGCGTGCACCGCACCGACTGCACCAACGCGTCGTCGCTGCAAGACCAGTCGGAGCGGATCATCGACGTGCAGTGGGCGCCGTCGCCGTCGTCGGTGTTCCTGGTCGCGATCCAGGTGGAAGCGCTGGACCGGCACCGCTTGCTGTCGGACGTGACCCGGGTGCTGGCCGATGAGAAGGTCAACATCTTGTCCGCGTCGGTGACCACCTCCGACGACCGCGTGGCGATCAGCCGGTTCACCTTCGAGATGGGCGATCCGAAGCACCTTGGTCATCTGCTCAACGTGGTCCGCAACGTCGAGGGCGTGTACGACGTGTACCGCGTGACGTCCGCGGCGTGACGGTTTGCGGCAAAGATTCGTCCGAGCGTCAATTTCTGTCATAATTCGGCGATGCGCACCGCATTTGTGGCGACGATGGCCGCCGTCGCCCTGCTGATCGCCGGTTGCGGCTCAACCATCAAGCCTGAGGGCGCCGCGCAATCCGTTGTTGATTTGGTAAAGAAGCAAACAGGCTTCGAGCCCAAAGACGTGAAATGTCCAGAAGGTGTCGAAGCCAAAGTCGGCGGTACTTTTGAGTGCAAGTTCACCGGGCCCGAGGGCACCGAGTACACCGCCGATATGCGGATCACGAAGGTCGATGGCGACGATGTCGAGTTCTACATCGAGACGAAGCCGAGCAGCTAGGCAGGTGCCGCCTCAGTCCAGGCGCACCGATTCGATCGTCACCGTCAGCGCCGGCTTGCCGTCGTCGCTGCCGTCTGCCGTGCCCGCCGAGGCGATCTTGTCCAGCGCGGCCAACCCGGTTTTGTCGATGGTGCCGAAGACGGTGTAGGTCGGCGGCAGCATCGAGTCGCGGTAGATGAGGTAGAACTGGCTGCCGTTGGTGCCCAACCCTGAGTTGGCCATCGCGAGTGTGCCGCGCGGGTACAGCCTCGGGATCTCCATCGCCGGGTCGGTCAACCGGAACTGGTTGGTCGGGTACTCGTTCGGGAAACGGTAGCCGGGCCCGCCCTGGCCAGTTCCTGTGGGATCGCCACACTGTAGGACGCCGAGCGCCGGGGTCGTGGTCAGCCGGTGGCAGGTCGTGTTGTCGAAGTAACCCTGCTGGGCGAGGCTGGCGAAGTTGTTGACCGTGCAGGGGGACTTGGCGTTGTCCAACTGCAGGCCGATACCACCGCGGTTGGTCGTGATGCTGGCACTGACCAAGGCCGGCTGGGTCGGCACCCGTCCGGTGCGCGGCGGCTTGGCCGGCTTGCTCGCCGGCTCTGTTGTGGCGGGGTACTGGCAGTTGGATCCGAGGGTGGCGGGCGGCTTGAACTCCGGCAGTGGCTGCGCGTCGATCGGCTGCGTCGGGGTCACGGTGTAGTCGGACGTCGTTCCGTCCAAATCCTCGAGGCTACGGCCGACCGCGATGAGGAACAGCACGCTCAGCACCACCACGAGGATGGCGAGTGCGGTGATCAGGTAACTGATCACCAGGCCCGCTATGGCCAGGCCGCGGCCCTCTTCACCGGTCTTCTTGATCTGCGACAGCGAGATGTGTCCGAACGCGATTCCGAGCGGCGCGAAGACAAACGCGCACACCAACGATGCGACGGCCAGCGTGTTCGTCGGTTGGGGCTGCGGATAGCCGGCGTACGGCGGATAGCCGCCATACGGGGACGGCGGGTACGCCCCGTACGGCGGTGGATATCCGCCGTACGGAGCCGGTGGGGGGTTGGTCACGGATCCAGCTGCAGCTTGGTGATCTTGACCTCGGACTTCGGCGAACCGTCGGGAGCGCCGTCGGCCGTGCCCGCCGCGGCGATCTTGTCCAGCGTCGCGAGGCCCGTCTCGTCGATGGTGCCGAACACCGTGTAGCCCGGCGGCAGCTGCGAGTCCTTGTACACCAGGAAGAACTGGCTGCCGTTGGTGCCTGGGCCGGCATTGGCCATGGCGAGCGTGCCGCGCGGGTACAGCACCGGCTCCGCCAGCGTGGGATCGTCGGGCTGGTACTGGTTCGTCGGATACTCGTTGGGGAACTGATAGCCGGGACCGCCGGTGCCCTGCCCGGTGGGATCGCCGCACTGCAGCACCGACAGCGAGTCCGAGGTGGTCAGCCGATGGCATGTGGTGTCGTTGAAGAAGCCCTGGTTCGCCAGGCTGGCGAAGCTGTTGACGGTGCACGGGGACTTGCCGTTGTCCAGCATCAGGCCGATATTGCCCTGGTTGGTTTCCATGCTGGCGCTGACCTCGGCGGGGTCGGTGGGCACTTTGCCCGTCCGCGGTGGCTTGACATCCTTGCTGGCCTTTTCCGCAGAGGCCGGGTATTGGCAGTCGTCGCCCAGACCGGCGGGTGCTGCGAACGCGGGCAGCGCGCCCGGCCCCGAGGGTGCTTCACTCGATGGGGTCGACGTCTCGGTGGCGGCGGTGTTGTCGCTGTCCGAATCGCCCCTGGTGAGGATGACGGCAGCCGCGACCCCGCCGGCGATGACGAGCACGCCCACGACCGATCCGACGATCGTGAGGATGCGACGCTGGCGTTCTTTGGCCGCCCGGCGCTCCAATTGCCGCTCGAGTTTGCGCTTCGCTGTCGCCCGCCGTTGTTCGTTGGTCGGCACCGCCCGTGTCCTCCTCGTATCGATCGGTCGGCAACGAGTGTGCCAGGCGTTGCTGAGTGTGGCGTTGCGACCCACGTCATCGGGGATGGGAAACTGGGGACCGTGTTGGTCACCGGATTCCCGGCGGGCATGTTGGCGTGCAACTGCTACGTGCTGGCCCAGCGGCCTGGAGCCGACGCGATCATCGTCGATCCGGGCCAGCGGGCGATGGTGCCGTTACGACGGATTCTGGACGAGAATCACCTGACACCTGCGGCGGTGCTGCTCACCCACGGTCACATCGACCACATCTGGTCGGCCCAGAAGGTGGCCGATATGTACGGCTGCCCGGCCTATATCCACCCCGAGGACCGCTTCATGTTGACCGACCCGATCAAGGATTTCGGGCCGAAGCTGGCCCAGCTGGCATTCGGGGCGCTGTTCTCAGAGCCGAAGCAGGTCATCGAACTGGACCAGGACGGAGACAAGCTGGAACTCGGGGATGTCACGGTGACGGTCGACCACACCCCGGGCCACACGCGAGGCTCGGTCGTGTTCCGCGTTTCCGAAGGGACCGATGAAGTGGTCTTCACCGGCGATACGCTGTTCCGGCAGTCGGTCGGCCGCACCGACCTGCCCGGTGGCAGCGGGCGCGACCTGCTCGGCTCGATCGTGACAAAACTGTTGGTGCTCGATGACGACACCGTGGTACTACCTGGACACGGCGAGAAGACCACGATCGGATTCGAGCGCCGTAGTAACCCATTCCTCGAAGGCTTGAACTAGTGAGTGATTTTCAGGCGCCCAAGGGCGTCCCGGATTATCTGCCGCCGGACTCGGCGCAGTTCGTCGGTGTTCGCGACGGTCTGCTGGACGCGGCCCGCCGCGCGGGATACGGCGATGTCGAACTGCCGATCTTCGAGGACACCGCGCTGTTCGCGCGCGGCGTGGGGGAGTCCACCGACGTGGTGTCGAAGGAGATGTACACCTTCGCCGATCGCGGCGACCGCTCGGTGACGCTGCGGCCGGAGGGCACCGCCGGGGTGATGCGTGCGGTGATCGAGCACGGGTTGGACCGGGGCCCGCTGCCGGTCAAGCTCTGCTACGCGGGGCCGTTCTTCCGCTACGAGCGGCCGCAGGCCGGCCGCTATCGCCAGTTGCAGCAGGTCGGGGTGGAGGCGATCGGTGTCGACGACCCGGCATTGGACGCCGAAGTGATCGCGATCGCCGACGCCGGCTTCCGGTCACTGGGTCTCGACGGGTTCCGGCTGGAGATCACGTCGCTCGGCGACGACACGTGCCGTCCGCAGTACCGGGAACTGTTGCAGGACTTCCTGTTCAAGCTCGACCTCGATGAGGACACCCGTCGGCGCGCGGAGATCAACCCGTTGCGGGTACTCGACGACAAGCGCCCCAAGGTGCGGGAGATGACCGCGGACGCCCCCGTCATGCTGGATCACCTGTCCGACGTCGCCAAGCAGCACTTCGACACCGTCCTGGTGCATCTCGATGCGCTGGGCGTGCCGTATGTCGTGAATCCGCGCATGGTCCGCGGGCTGGATTATTACACCAAGACAACCTTCGAGTTCGTGCACGACGGGCTCGGCGCGCAGTCGGGTATCGGCGGCGGCGGCCGGTATGACGGTCTGATGCGGCAGCTCGGTGGGAAAGATCTGTCCGGCATCGGTTTTGGTCTGGGTGTGGACCGGACGATGCTGGCGCTGAAGGCCGAGGGCAAGACCGTTGGTGGTACAGCCCGCGTCGACGTGTTCGCTGTGCCACTCGGCGAGCAGGCCAAGGTGACGCTGGCAGTGCTCGCGGCGCGGTTGCGTGCCGCGGGTGTGCGTGTCGACCTCGCCTATGGTGACCGCGGAATCAAGGGTGCGATGCGCGCGGCGGACCGCTCCGGTGCGTCGATAGCTCTGGTCGCCGGTGACCGCGATATCGAGGCGGGCACCGTGGGGGTGAAGAACCTCGCGACCGGTGAGCAGGTCGATGTCGTCATCGATGCCGTTCTGGCAGAAGTCCTTTCGCGGCTCAACCGGGCCTAGAGCGCGAAGACCTGCCCGTCGCGTCGAACGCCTCTGGCTCATATTCCGTGCACGGCATTGTCGAGCACTCTGTCGAGCGTGCCGATACCGCCCCTGAAAACGTTGCCGCTCGCGAGAACACGCGTGCCGAACGGTGTGACCGCAACAATGCTCGCCGTCAGTAGCTGCGTGCGGCGCTCGAAGCGCACTTCGTCCAGGCGCGCGACGATCTCACCCCCACCGTCCCGGTACAGCCGGTTCTCACGGTCGAACACGGCGACCGGTATGTAGGCGCTCATCGGGGTCAGGCGTACGCGGCGAAGTGTCTCGCCCGCGGCGAGCATCGCCCGGAAAGCTGCAATCCCCACGAGGAGAAGCACCGCGCCGATGACCGTCGACAGCAGCGACGGCGATCCGGTCAATTCGTAGAACAGCGATACGACACCGAAGCCGCCGAAGATCAGCGTCGCCATCGTCAAGACCAGGACCGTGATCTCCGTCGGCGCTTGCCCGCGGTCGATGACCAGCACATTGCGGTCCTGTTCGGCGATCACCAGAGCGCCCTGTTCGGCGAGGATCATCGGTTCCGAAGGCGCGTTCATCGCCACCAGGATGCCCAATTCTCCGCGTAGGGTTGACCCGAACCGACCACGGAGGTGTCATGTCGCTGATCGCGCTCGAGGAGCATTTCGCCTGGGATCCGGCCAGCACTGACAACGTCGTGGGTTCGTGGCTGCGCACCAACAACCCCGTCGCCTACGACCGGCTGTACGACCGGGGCCCACTTCGAATCGAGCAGATGGACGCCGCGGGCATCGATTTCCAGATCCTGTCGCTGTTCGACCCCGGAGTGCAGGACGAGACCGATGGCGCCCGCGCGGTGGACCTTGCGCGCCGAGCGAACGATGACCTGGCCGAGTCGGTGCGTGCGAACCCGAGCCGTTTCGGCGGCTTCGCGACGTTGGCGACGCAGGATCCCGACGCGGCTGCGGCCGAATTCGAGCGTGCGGTAACTGAATTGGGGTTGGTAGGCGGACTGATCAACGGGCATTGTCAGGGACGCTACCTTGACGATCCGGCGTACGAAGACTTGTTCGGCTGTGCCGAGTCACTGGGGGCGCCTGTCTATCTTCACCCGACGACGCCGCATCCCGCCGTGATGGACGCCTGGTTCGCACCATATGTCGACGACGGCCTGCATTTGGCATCGTGGGGATTTGCCGCCGAGACGGGAACACATGTGCTGCGGCTGATCTACTCGGGACTCTTCGACAAGTTCCCGCAACTGCAGATGATCATCGGACATCTCGGTGAGATGCTCCCGTTCGCCGCCTATCGGGTCGACCGGTATTACGGCCTCGGCGGGAGCGGCTCAGGCGACCGCCTGCAGCGTCTGCCATCGGAGTACCTGCGCAACAACTTTCACGTCACCACAAGCGGCAACTTCTGCCCGCCGGCCTTCGCGTGCACGCTCGAGGTGATGGGTGCCGACCGTGTGATGTTCTCGGTGGACTATCCGATGGACGACAATCAGGCCGGTGCCGAATTCCTGGCGTCCTATCCCATGGACGCCGTGACACGGGCGAAAGTCAGCTCGGGTAACGCGATAACGCTCTTCGGCGAGCGGATTCCCGCCGCGTTGGGCTCCTGAGGACCGGTCAGAGATCGAACACCTGGCCGTCGCGCGCGACGGTGATCTCCCCAGAGAAGTTCTTCCCGATCTCATCGGTCCATTGGGAGTCGGGCAGATCGGTCGGCTCGTAGTGGCTCAAGATGACGTGCTTGGCATTGGCCGCGGCGGCCACCTCACCGACCTGCACGGCCGAGGTATGCGAACTCTTGAGGTAGTTCGGCGGGAACCTGTTGCCGTAGTAGGCGTCGTCGAGGCTGAACTGCGCCTCGTGCACCAGGATGTCGGTGTCCTTGGCCAACGTGATGAGGTTTTCGGATTTGGTGGTATCCCCGGAGAACGTGACCGACACGCCGGGTTTCTTGAGATCGAAGCGCAAGCCCAACGCGGGGAAGACGTCATAGTGGGACACCAGCGTCGCGGTGACCGTCACGTTGTCGTCCGACATCACCGGGAACGGGGCGGTCTTCGGTGATCTGTTCTGGTAGTTGGCCTCTGGTGGCACCGCGATCTCGGCAACGGTGAACAGCTTCTGGAGGTCGTCGGTCCCCATGTCGCGGATGAAGATGTTGTTCGTGTAGGCGAACGCTTGCTGCAGCGACTTCGTCATCTCGGCCAGGCCCGGCGTCGGGTGCTGCGGGTCGATCGTCGCCGGATCGGCATTGCCGACCTGGCTGGGCGGCAACCCACCAGCGGGGCCCGGCCCGTAGACCGTCACCGGTTTCTTGCCTTTGGAGGCCGTGTAGCCGCCGGAGAACAAGAAGCTGCCGTAGTCGACCGTGTGATCGGTGTGCAGGTGCGTGATGAAGATGCTCCGCAATTGATCGAACTTGAGTCCTGCGTTCGTGAATGCGTTCAACGAACCCAGGCCGCAGTCGATTTGGTAAACGTCGTCACCGATCTTCAGCGCGGACGAGATCCCGGTCTTGTTGGGCACCGGGGGCGGTCCGGCTTGGACGCCGAGGGTGATGAGCGCGTTCTCCGGCAACGCCACCGGGGCCCTCGGTGTCGTTGACGGTGCTGATCCGCAGGCCGACGCGCCGAACGCCGCTCCGCCGACAGCCGTTGCGAACAGGGCGAGCGCGGACCGTCTGGAGACCTGCACGTTCACCCGCCGCGGACGATGTTGGTGAGAACCTCATCGACATTGCCGACACCACCGTCGAAAGGGTTGCCGCGCTTGAGAACTTTCACCCCACCGGGCGTCAGCGCGACGAGTTTGGGCGAGCTGGAACCGATTTGCATCCTGCGCGCGAACCGCACCTGGTCCAGCGGGACGATTGCGCCGCCGCCGTAACTGAACAGGCCGAGCTTGCGGTCGATCACCGCGACCGAGCGGCAGTTGTGCAGCGGTTGGCTGCGGCGCCGCAGAATCGTCACGACCACGCGGTACAGCACCACCGCGAACGCGAGCCCCACCCCGATGAATATCGCGCCGAGCCTCGTCGAGGGGACCGCCGTGATGAGTGCGACCAGGCCGAACCCGCCGACGACGAGCGTCAGTATGCCGAGGACGAAAGCCGTCGTCGCGAGCGCGCCCGTGCACCGGTCGAAGATGTTGACCCGACGGCCGTCGTCAGTGACGACGAGGCCGCCGGTGTCGACGAGTACACGGGTTTCGGTGGGTGCGTTCATCCTGCACAGCATGCCCACTAGTGGCCCGCGAGCGACCGCGTTTGTACAGAAATCACCGGCGTGTCTAGTGAAACATGCCTTCTCGCGCGGGAATGGCGGGCGTCAGCTCGGTGACTTCTCTCGACGAGATAGCGCGCCAATGGCGACTGTCAGGCCTATCGTGAGTACTCCGACAATGGCCAAGGGGATACTCCCGAGCCTTCGGTCCTCCAATTCCATCTCACATAACCGGGTGTAGTTCGTGTCGGAAACCAGCTCGCCACGAACTTGAAAATTGGCGGCGCTCGCGTCGTCGTGGGACCGGGCTTCCGTCAGGTCAGGAGCCATCGCGCTGCCGCAGCTGACGATCTCCAGCTCCGGGGACACCGAAACGGGGACCACGAGGCCGCCGATCGCCACCAGCAGAGCCACGAAGCCAGCGAACGCAATCATTATTCGCAACATCATCGGACACTCGTACCCGCCTGAGGAATGCTCATACGTGGTCTCGACACCTCGAGCGCGCGCCCCGAACTTGTGCCGTGCGCGCAGTATGTGGTGGTAGGGCTCGGGTACCCCTCGACATGAGAAACAGACGATTGTCCCGGACGGAGCGGCATCGCAGGCATGTCACGGTGGCCGTCGTAACGGTGACCACGACACTCTCCGCGGGGGGATGCACGAGTGGGTACGAAGCGCTCGGCACCCACACTGCACGTGTCTTGATCAACGGCGGGGAAATCGATGATCGGCCGCCGATCAGTTGTGAACAGGTTCAGTGGGTGTGGTTCATCGAAAGTTTGGATCAGACCCCCGGCTTCACGGCGCAGGTACGCACCGGCGACACCATTCAGGCCGAGCTGGTGCGGATCGACAACCTCGGCGGCTTCACCGGCACTGCCTGGAACGCCTCTGTCACCGTCCCTGCCGTCGAGGCCGACGCCGAGGTGACGAAAGGCACCTTCACCGTGACAGGAACCGCTGTGGGGTTCTATCACGACGATCCCGCTGAAACCGCCACCGCTACCTTCGAGATTCGAACCGACTGCTGAGTGATCAAAGCGTTCGCACCGATTCCGCCGATGAGATTGTGTCGGCAAGCGATTCGTCACGGACCTTGCACGGGACACGCCTCTACCGGCACTGGCAATGTCAGCTCGCCTGCACGCTCGAATTGGAATGTGACATCGGCCGTCATCGCGGGACGCAGATCCGGATCCAATCGATCCAACCGCACCGCCGGACCGCTCGGGTCGTCGGTGTTCGGCTGTCCAAAGCTGACCGTTGACTTGGGCGCGATAGTCACGCTGTCGATCACACGCACCTGCTCCGCCGCAGACGTCGACAACCCTAGAAGTCGCTCGGCTTCCGCCGGACGATTGTTCGTGACGGTGAACCGAATCTCGCCGCCGGCGTTGAGTTGAATCACGCAACTGCCGGGAACGTAGGAAGGCACGATGTAGGCGTTCTCGACTGAACTACCCCAGGTTTTGTTCCGATCTTCATAGGAGGATTGGAAGCTATGCC